>NZ_KV812642.1:0-229645 GCF_001813485.1 Pseudomonas sp. HMSC067G02 | reverse complement strand
ACTGTATAAGTAGACAGTATTATTCCACAGGGCAAGTCGCTCGCCTACCCCCGACGGGAAGAATGTTCCGAACGGTTGCCCGCAGGCGCGGCTAGCCCGGGTTCTCGCCGTTGCTCATGCGCAGCAGGCCGGTCAGCGCGGTCGCCACCGTCTGCCGGCGCACGGCGTCGCGGTCGCCGTTGAACTGGCAGCGCTCACTGACCAGCCGCTCGCCGTCGGCCCAGGCCAGCCAGACCGTGCCTACCGGCTTTTCCGGCGAGCCGCCGTCGGGCCCGGCGACACCGCTCACCGCCACCGCGAAACGCGCCCCGCTGTGCCGCTGGGCGCCGCGCACCATGGCCTCGACCACTTCCCGGCTGACCGCGCCGACTGCCGGGAACAGCGACTCGGGCACCTCCAGCTGGAGGGTCTTCTGGCGGTTCGAGTAGGTCACGTAGCCAGCCTCGAACCAGCCCGAACTCCCCGGGATGCGGGTGATCGCCTCGGCGATGCCGCCACCGGTGCAGGATTCCGCCGTGCTGACCTGCTCGCCCAGGTAACGAAGGCTTTCGCCGAGGCGGGCGGCCAGTGCGGTCAGGTCGGACTCCATCAGGGTCATCACTGTTCTCCAGGGTAGAAACGGAAAGGGACTACCCTACACCATCGGCTTTTCCATTCAGAAGCAGCTTTCGGACAAGCGCAACCGCGCGAAGGCAGCGAATGCGCGAACATGCGTGTTCCATCACCGTCCAAGGAAAGGCACCCCATGAACATCGCGCCACTCAAGGTCTCTCTGCTCTCCCTCGCCCTGCTCCTCTCCCCCGTAGCCAGCCTCCCCGCCCATGCGGCCTGCACCGCCAACCTGGCCCTGCAACCCGCCAGCAGCCTGCCCGCGCTCGGCGGGCGCCTGGTCTACCACAGCTATATGGAGTACGGGGACGGCTCCTCGAACCTCTACCTGCACGACTTCAAGAGCAAGAGCACCCGCCAGCTCAACCAGCCCGGCTGGAACATCGAGGACCCGATGAATGCGCATTTCTCCCCGGACGGCCGCTACCTGACCTTCATGGGCCGCCAGAATGGCGCCTGGCACGTGTTCGCCTGGGCCATCGGCGGTACCCAGGCGCCGAGCAACCTGACCGCGGCCATCGGCGGTCGCAACGAGGATCCGAAGTTCTCCTTCGACGGCCGCCAGGTCGTGCTCAAGCACGAGGGCGACATCCGCCTCGCCACCCTGGTCTTCAATGGCGATGGCAGCGTCGGCGTGAGCGCCTGGAAAGCCGTGACCGGCGACGGCTGGAGCACCGAGGAGTCGATGCCGTTCCTCACACCCTCAGGCAAGTACGTGGTCTACGCGACAGGAGCCGGCGACAGCCTGCGGGTGGTGCGCAGGAACCTGGAGAACGGCCAGGTCAGCGCCCTCGCCACCCCGGCCGCGGGGGGCCGCGACTATTACCCGGTGGTACGCGACTATACCGCCTACTTCCTCTCGCGCACCCAGCCGGCCGGCAACGACCAGTTGGCCATGGTCGTACCCAACAGCCCGCCCGGCACCCCGGCGATCCTGCCGCTCAACCACTGCCAGGGCGACAATTCCGACGCCGCGCCGGTGAACGAGGACTACCTGATCTTCTCCAGCACTTCGTTCGACCCGACCTACAGCCTGCTCCTCGGCGACATCGCCGCGGCGCGGGTCTGGCGTCTCGACCCGGCGCAGATCAACCTGTCCGACGGTCGGCAGAAGCTCGGCGCCAGCTATACCGCGGCACGCTGAAAGCAGCCCGCACAGGCGCGGACCTGAGGGTCCGCGCCTGTTCCGAACGGACCCGACACAGGCCGGTGAATCGGGTTAACATTGCCCTCTTTTGCACCGTCCAAAGCCCGCTTCCGAAGGCCCGTATGACCGACCTCTCTCAGCACACGCCAATGATGCAGCAGTACTTCAAACTGAAGCATCAGCACCCCGACCAATTGATGTTCTATCGCATGGGCGACTTCTACGAGCTGTTCTACGAGGACGCGAAGAAGGCCGCCAAGCTGCTCGACATCACCCTGACCGCGCGCGGCCAGTCCGGCGGCAAGGCGATCCCGATGGCAGGCATTCCCTTCCATTCGGCGGAGGGCTACCTGGCCAAGCTGGTCAAGCTCGGCGAGTCGGTGGCGATCTGCGAGCAGATCGGCGACCCGGCCACCAGCAAGGGGCCGGTGGAGCGCCAGGTGGTGCGGATCATCACCCCCGGCACGGTGAGCGACGAGGCGCTGCTCGACGAACGCCGCGACAACCTGCTGGCGGCAATCCTCGGCGACGAGCGCCTGTTCGGCCTCGCCGTGCTGGACATCACCAGCGGCCGCTTCAGCGTCCAGGAGATAAAAGGCTGGGAAACCCTGCTGGCCGAACTGGAGCGCCTCAACCCGGCCGAGCTGCTGATTCCCGACGACTGGCCACAGGGCCTGCCGGCGGAGAAGCGCCGCGGCGTACGTCGCCGCGCGCCATGGGACTTCGATCGCGACTCGGCGCACAAGAGCCTCTGCCAGCAATTCGGCACCCAGGACCTGAAAGGCTTCGGCTGCCAGAACCTGACCCTGGCCATCGGCGCCGCCGGCTGCCTGCTCGCCTACGCCAAGGAAACCCAGCGTACCGCCCTGCCGCACCTGCGCAGCCTGCGCCACGACCGCCTCGATGACACGGTGATCCTCGACGGCGCCAGCCGCCGCAACCTGGAGCTGGATATCAACCTCAGCGGTGGCCGCGAGAACACCCTGCAATCGGTGGTCGACCGCTGCCAGACCGCCATGGCCAGCCGCCTGATGAGCCGCTGGCTGAACCGTCCGCTGCGTGACCGCGCGGTGCTGGAAGCCCGCCAGGAGTCCATCGCCTGCCTGCTGGAACGCTATCGCTTCGAGAACCTGCAACCGCAGCTCAAGGAAATCGGCGACCTCGAACGCATCCTCGCCCGCATCGGCCTGCGCAACGCCCGCCCTCGCGACCTGGCGCGCCTGCGCGACGCGCTGGCGGCGCTGCCGGACCTGCAGAACGCCATGACCGAACTGGAAGCGCCGCACCTGCAGGCGCTGGCCACCACCATCGGCACCTATCCCGAACTCGCCGAACTGCTGGCCAAGGCGATCATCGACAACCCGCCGGCGGTGATCCGCGACGGTGGCGTGATCAAGACCGGCTATGACGCCGAGCTGGACGAGCTGCAGGCGCTGAGCGAAAACGCCGGGCAATTCCTGATGGACCTGGAAGCGCGCGAGAAGGCCCGCACCGGCCTGCCCAACCTGAAGGTCGGCTACAACCGCATCCATGGCTACTTCATCGAGCTGCCACGGGTGCAGGCCGAACAGGCGCCGGCCGACTACATCCGCCGGCAGACCCTGAAAGGCGCCGAGCGCTTCATCACGCCGGAACTGAAGGCCTTCGAGGACAAGGCGCTGTCGGCCCAGAGCCGCGCCCTGGCCCGCGAGAAGGCGCTCTACGAAGAGCTGCTGGAACGCCTGATCGGCCATCTCGCTCCGCTCCAGGACAGCGCCTCGGCGCTGGCGGAGCTGGACGTGCTGGCGAATCTCGCCGAACGCGCGCTGAACCTCGACCTGAATCGCCCGCGGTTCGTCGAACACACCTGCCTGCACATCGAGCAGGGCCGCCATCCGGTGGTCGAGCAGGTGCTGGAGACACCGTTCGTGGCCAACGACCTGGCGCTGGATGCCGACACCCGGATGCTGGTGATCACCGGTCCGAACATGGGCGGTAAATCCACCTACATGCGGCAAACCGCGCTGATCGTGCTGCTTGCGCATATCGGCAGCTTCGTTCCGGCTGCGCGCTGCGAGCTGTCCCTGGTGGACCGCATCTTCACCCGCATCGGCTCGTCCGACGACCTTGCCGGCGGCCGCTCGACCTTCATGGTGGAGATGAGCGAAACCGCCAACATCCTGCACAACGCCACTGACAAGAGCCTGGTGCTGATGGATGAGGTCGGCCGCGGCACCAGCACCTTCGACGGCCTGTCGCTGGCCTGGGCAGCGGCCGAGGACCTGGCCCGGACTCGCGCCTTCACCCTGTTCGCCACCCACTACTTCGAGCTGACCGTACTGCCGGAAAGCCAGCCCGCGGTAGCCAACGTGCACCTGAACGCGACCGAGCACAATGAACGCATCGTGTTCCTGCACCATGTACTGCCGGGACCGGCGAGCCAGAGCTACGGCCTCGCGGTGGCCCAGTTGGCCGGCGTGCCGACTCCGGTAATCCAGCGCGCCCGCGAACACCTCAAGCGCCTGGAAACCACCAGCCTGCCGCACGAGATGCCGAGCCAGCAGAGCGGCAAGCCCGCCTCGCCGATGCAGAGCGACCTGTTCGCCAGCCTGCCGCACCCGGTGATCGATGAATTGTCGAGGATCAATCCCGACGATATCAGCCCGCGGCAAGCTCTCGATCTGTTATATGCATGGAAGATGCGGGTCTGACGGACTACCGCACAAGCTGCTAGAATCGCGCGCGCTTAGCCGCCCGCCTGAGGAGAGAACTAGAAAATGACCTTCGTCGTCACCGACAACTGCATCAAGTGCAAATACACCGACTGCGTGGAAGTCTGCCCGGTAGACTGCTTCTACGAAGGACCCAACTTCCTGGTCATCCATCCGGACGAGTGCATCGACTGCGCCCTGTGCGAGCCCGAATGTCCGGCCCAGGCGATTTTCTCCGAAGACGAAGTGCCGGAGAACATGCAGGAATTCATCGAGCTGAACAGCGAGCTGGCGGAAGTCTGGCCGAACATCACCGAGAAGAAGGATGCCCTGCCCGACGCCGAGGAATGGGACGGCGTCGCCGGCAAGCTCCAGCATCTGGAGCGCTGATACGCCAAGGCCCGCAAACAGCGGGCCTTTTCTTTGGCGACGAGTAAAACGGCAGGCAAAAAAAAGGGGCGGGGTATTACCCCGCCCACTCTTCAGTCCCTCGTCATCGTCCTGATGAATCGCCTCCCTGGCGACGTCCCTTCCCCGATCCTTCGGGGTTGCGTGTTCCCTGTACGCAGGAGTGATATTAGCGATTCCCTGTGCTCCCGCAACCTGCCAGAAAACCCAGCGAAGCTTCTTCGGCAGTCATTTTAGAAAAATATATTCCTTTATTTTCAATAAGTTACTTAAATTCACCGAGCGTTTTTGGCAAACCTCCCGGGCATTTATCTACTTAGGCTCACACGCCGTGTAAGTTAATGCTTACAAGAGCAGACACAAAAAACCCGGCGAACGCCGGGTCTTCAGTGGGTCTAAGGTTTTCCGTCACTGGAACAGCGCGTCACTCGACAGGCCGTTCTTCTCCAAGATCTCCCGCAGGCGCTTCAGCGCCTCGACCTGGATCTGACGAACCCGCTCGCGGGTCAGGCCGATTTCCTGACCGACCTCTTCCAGCGTGCTGCTTTCGTGCCCGCGCAAGCCGAAGCGGCGAATCACCACCTCACGCTGCTTGTCGGTGAGTTCCGTCAGCCACTGGTCGATGCTTTCGCTGAGATCGTCATCCTGCAGCAGCTCGCACGGATCGGTGGGGCGATCGTCGGTGAGCGTATCCAGCAGGGTCTTGTCCGAGTCCGGACCAAGAGAGACGTCTACCGAAGTCACCCGTTCGTTCAGGCCGAGCATGCGCTTGACCTCGGCGACCGGCTTCTCCAGCAGGTTGGCGATTTCTTCGGGTGAAGGTTCGTGGTCGAGCTTGTGGGTCAGTTCCCGCGCCGCACGCAGGTAGACGTTGAGCTCCTTGACCACATGGATCGGCAAGCGAATGGTCCGGGTCTGGTTCATGATGGCCCGTTCGATGGTCTGGCGGATCCACCAGGTGGCGTAGGTCGAGAACCGGAATCCGCGCTCCGGATCGAACTTCTCCACGGCGCGGATCAGGCCTAGGTTGCCTTCCTCGATCAGGTCGAGCAGGGACAGTCCGCGATTGACATAGCGCCGGGCGATCTTCACCACCAACCGCAGGTTGCTCTCGATCATCCGCTTCCGACCAGCGGGATCGCCCTTCTGCGCCAGACGAGCGAAGTGGACTTCCTCTTCGGGCGTCAACAGGGGCGAGAAACCGATTTCGTTGAGATACAGCTGCGTTGCGTCCAACGCGCGCGTGTAGTCGATGTGCTTGTGTTGTTTGGAAGAGAAGGAAGTGGTGGCTTTTGGAGTTGCCCGGGGAGAAGGCTGCTCGTCGGCAGACGACTCGTCCAGCATGATGCCGGGCTCCAGGAGGAGCACTTCATCATCGTGGTCAAACTCCGGCCCTTCTTTTTTGAGTGCCATGTCGTTATCCCTTGCATGAGTTCGACTCAAGCCCGGGCGATTCCTTTCCCGCTGGACACGCCCGGACCCGCTCACCTACATGATGTGGGCGGGCGAACTCCCGGTCAGCGACGTGGCAAATATTGCAGTGGATCGACAGGCTTACCCTGGCGGCGAATCTCGAAGTGCAGCTTCACCCGATCGGTTCCTGTGGAGCCCATCTCGGCAATCGATTGCCCTACCTTGACCTGTTGCCCTTCCCGCACCAGCAGCCTGCGGTTGTGACCGTAGGCACTCACGTAGGTCTCGTTGTGTTTGATGATGACCAACTCGCCGTAGCCCCGCAAACCACTACCGGCGTATACAACGGTCCCACCAGACGCAGCCAGGACAGGCTGGCCCAATTGACCGGCTATATCAATCCCTTTATTCAAACTTCCGTTTGAGGCAAAACGGCCGATCAGAGTACCGCTCGCAGGCCATGCCCAACCGCCCACCGCAGGCCCCGCAACGACGGGAGTCGCGCCGCTGCTGGGTGGGGTCGTGGTCGAGGCCGGAGCCGGTGCGGGCTTGGCAGGTACCGACGTACTAACAGCGGGTGGAACCGGGGCAGGCTTGGTCGCCACGGACGGAGCGACGACCGGCGTGTTTTTCGCGACGGACGGTTGCGCCGGTGCCCGCCCACCAAATTGGATAGCTTGACCGACCTGGATGGTATAGGGCGGCGCGATGCCATTGCGCGCGGCCAGGGCTTTCCAGTCCCAGCCGAAGCGAAAGGCAATGGAATACAGGGTGTCGCCGCGGCGCACGATGTACTGCCCGCTGGTGACCGGCGTACGCCGCGCAGCGGCAGGCGCGGAACCGTTGCGATCGACGACCTTGACCCCGCCGGGAGGCGACGACGAACAGGCGGCGAGAAGGGAACAGACGACGGCCCCGAGCAACAGGTGGCAGCCACCGTAGAGCCGAGTCCATTGCCGCAGGGTCGCTGCTAGCCTCAATCCTTCCCCCTTATCCATCTTCTTCGCTTTCGTTCAATCGGGCCGGCGACGCCGGCCGCCGGCTCAGGCGATCGGGCCGTTGAGCAGCGGGACGAAACGTACCGAGTCGAGTACCTGGCGGCTGAACCCGTCCTCGGTGCGGACGATCAGCATCAGTTGCTGGACCTCGCCGCCACCGACCGGGATCACCAGACGGCCCCCCGGCGCCAACTGGTCCAGCAACGACTGCGGGACTTCCGTGGCCGCCGCGGTGACGATGATTCCATTGTAGGGAGCCAACGCCGACCAGCCCTCCCAGCCATCGCCCCAACGAAAGACAACATTACGCAGGTTTAGCTCCGCAAGACGCTCCTTGGCCTTGTCCTGCAACGCCTGGATCCGCTCGACGGAGAAGACCCGCTCGACCAGTTGGGCCAGCACCGCGGTCTGGTAGCCGGACCCGGTACCGATCTCCATGACCTTGTCCAGCGGGCCGGCCGCCAGCAGCAACTCGGTCATCCGCGCCACCATGAACGGCTGGGAAATGGTCTGGTTGTGGCCGATCGGCAGGGCAGTGTCTTCGTAGGCGCGATGCGAGAGCGCCTCGTCGACGAACAGATGACGCGGCGTGCGGCGGATCACCTCGAGCACGTGGGCGTTGGACAGACCTTCTTCGTACAGGCGCTGGATCAGGCGCTCTCGGGTACGCTGGGAGGTCATGCCGATACCCCGGCGATGCAGGTCTTCGGACATCACGTCAGTCCTCCCAGCCACTCGTCGAGGCCGCCGAAGGCTTCGTGGAAGGTACGGTCCAGCTGCAACGGAGTGATCGACACGTAGCCTTGCATGACCGCGTGGAAATCCGTCCCCGGCCCGCCATCCTCGGCATCGCCGGCCGCGGCGATCCAGTAGCCTTCCTTGCCGCGCGGATTGACCACCTTCACCGGTGCGGCGGCACGGGCGCGGTGCCCGAGGCGGGTCAGCTGGATACCGCGTACGCGATCCAGCGGCAGGTTCGGGATATTGACGTTGAGCACGGTACGCGGCGGCACGGCCAGGCGCTCGTGGGCGGAGACCAGCAGGCGGGCGAAGTGCATGGCGGTGGGCAGGTTGTCCGTCAACCGCGAGACCAGCGAGAAGGCGAAGGCCGGCCCCTTCAGGAAGCGCCCTTCGATGGCCGCCGCCACGGTACCGGAATAGAGGACGTCATCGCCGAGGTTGGCGCCCAGGTTGATACCCGAGACCACCATGTCCGGCAATTCCTCCAGCAAGCCGTTCAGGCCCAGGTGCACGCAGTCGGTCGGCGTGCCGTTGAGGCTGATGAATCCGTTGTCCAGGCGCTGCGGGTGCAGCGGGCGGTCCAGCGTCAGGGAACTGCTGGCGCCGCTCTTGTCCTGGTCGGGGGCGATCACTACGCAATCGGCATGATCCGCCAGCGCGTCGTAAAGCGCGGCGATACCGGGTGCGGTCACCCCGTCGTCGTTGGCAATCAGTATGCGCATGGGTTTTCCGTCTGCCCTGTCGGTACCAGGTCGAGGATTTCACGCACCACTACGGTGGCGAAACAACCGGCCGGCAGGACGAATTCCAGTTGCAGAACATCAGGTTCGGGATAATGCCACGCCAGCCCCTGGATGGGGAGCCGCAGGATGCGCCGTTCGTGCGCCATGCCCGCCTTCGCCAGCCAGCGGCAGAGCGCCGGCTCGCTCCCGGCCAGGGCCAGCTCGCGGTCGAGGACGCCGGCGCCGCTCGGCGGATCGCCCTCGCCCCAGAGCGGTCCGGTGGGGTGCAGGTCGAGGGCGGCCAGACGGGCATCGCGGCATTCTTCCTCGCCAGCGAGGAAAAAGCTGCGGCTGTCGGTGAAGGCCAGCAGGTCGCCAACCGCTGCCCGGTTCCAGCTACCCTCCGCGACCCGCTCGGCGAGCAGGCGGTTGAACAGGTAGCTGCGCCCGGCGGAAAGGAAGCGCGAACGCAGGTTGCGGTTCGCCGGCAGCAGGTCCTGTTCCGCGCAACTGCGCGCGTCGACCAGGTTGCCGCCGCCGTGGCCGAAGCGTTGCAGGCCGAAATAGTTGGGCACGCCGTCCGCGGCGATACGTTCCAAGCGCGCGTCGAGAAGGGCACGCTCCGCCCGCAGCCCGGTCAGACGCAGGGTGAAGCCGTTGGCGGCATGCGCGCCTCGCTGCAACTTGCGCGAATGACGGGTGCGGCGAAGAATCCGCAGGTCCGCGCCCTCGGCTGCGCCCAGGTCGGGATCGGCCTTGCCCGGCAGGTGCAGGCTGAACCATTGCCGGGTCAGGGCCTGGCGGTCCTTCAACCCGGCGTAGCTGACGTTCTTCTGCTGCACGCCGGCGGCGCGGCCGAGGCGACGGGCCGCCTCCTCGGTGTTCAATCCGCGCTTTTCCACCCACAACCAGAGGTGCTCGCCTTCACCGCTGAGGGGAATGTCCAGCACCTCGTCGACCTGGAAGTCCTCGGCCACGGCCTTGAGCACCGCCTCGCCGCAGGCTGCCCCATGGGCGCGCGGCCCGAGCAGGTCGAGTTCGCCGAGAACGCTCATCGGGCCATCAGCAAAGCGACCGCATGTACAGCAATGCCCTCTTCGCGTCCGGTGAAACCTAGCCGCTCGGTAGTGGTGGCCTTGACGTTGACCTGGTCGACCGCGACGCCGAGGTCCTCGGCGATCGACCCGCGCATGGTTTCGATGTGCGGCGCCATCTTCGGTGCCTGGGCGACGATGGTGGCGTCGACGTTGCCGACCTTCCAGCCCTTCTCGGCGACGATGGCGACCACGTGTCGCAGCAGCGCGCGACTGTCGGCGCCCTTGAACCGCGGGTCGGTGTCCGGGAAGTGCTTGCCGATGTCGCCCAGCGCCGCCGCGCCGAGCAGCGCATCGGACAAGGCGTGCAGCAGCACGTCGCCGTCGGAGTGGGCGACCAGCCCATGTTTGTGGGGAATGCGCACGCCGCCGAGGGTGATGAAGTCGCCCTCGCCGAAGCGATGCACGTCGTAGCCATGGCCAATTCGCATGAAAAAACGCCCTGGTTGGAATCAGGGCGTGATTCTACCCCGGATCGGGGCAGGCTTCAGGTATCGCGGATCAACCGTTGAGAACCTGGGCATGGTGGCGCAGGTGATCCTCGATGAAACTGGCGATGAAGTAGTAGCTGTGGTCGTAGCCTGGTTGCAGACGCAGCTCCAGCGGGTGGCCGGCCTTGTCCGCCGCATTGCGTAGCGCTTCCGGCTTGAGCTGGACGGCGAGGAAGTCGTCGCGCTCGCCCTGGTCGACCAGGATCGGCAAGCGTTCGGACGCACCCTCGAGCAACGCACAGGCATCCCACTCGCGCCAGGCCGCCGGGTCCTCGCCCAGGTAGCGAGAGAACGCCTTCTGGCCCCAGGGGCAATCGCTCGGATGGCAGATCGGCGCAAAGGCCGACAGCGACAGGTAGCGCCCCGGGTTGCGCAGCGCGCAGACCAGCGCGCCATGCCCGCCCATCGAGTGCCCGCTGATGCCGCGCCGCCGGGACACCGGGAAATGCGCCTCGATCAGCGCCGGCAACTCGTGCACCACGTAGTCGTGCATGCGGTAGTGCGCGGACCAGGGCTCCTGCGTGGCGTTCAGGTAGAAGCCTGCGCCCAGGCCGAAGTCCCAGGCGCCGTCGGGATCGCCGGGGACACCGCTGCCGCGCGGGCTGGTATCCGGCGCCACCAGTACCAATCCCAGTTCGGCGGCGACCCGCTGGGCGCCGGCCTTCTGCATGAAGTTCTCGTCGGTACAGGTCAGCCCGGACAGCCAGTACAGGGCCGGCAGCGCCGCCTCCGGCTCGGCCTGGGGCGGCAGGTAGATGGCGAAGACCATCTCGCAGTTCAGGGTCCGGGAAAAATGACGGTAACGCTGGTGCCAGCCGCCGAAGGACTTCTGGCTGCCGATCAGTTCGAGGGAATCCTTCACGTGACCTCCGTGAAACGGTCGTGGCGAGCCGCAGGGCCCGCCGCGACGGCTTGTCAGTAATGAATGACGGTGCGGATGCTCTTGCCTTCGTGCATCAGCTCGAAGGCCTCGTTGATGTCCTCCAGCCCCATGGTGTGGGTGATGAAGGTATCCAGCGGGATCTCGCCCTTCTGCGCCTTCTCGACATAGCTCGGCAACTCGCTGCGCCCGCGCACCCCGCCGAACGCCGAACCGCGCCAGACGCGGCCGGTGACCAGTTGGAACGGCCGGGTGCTGATTTCCTGGCCGGCGCCGGCGACACCGATGATCACCGACTCGCCCCAGCCCTTGTGGCAGCATTCCAGCGCGGCGCGCATCAACTGCACGTTGCCGACGCACTCGAAGGAGTAGTCGACGCCGCCATCGGTCAGTTCGACAATGACGTCCTGGATCGGCTTGTCGTAGTCCTTCGGATTGATGAAGTCGGTGGCGCCCAGCTCCCTGGCGATGTCGAACTTGCCCGGGTTGATGTCGACCGCGATGATGCGCGCGGCCTTGGCCATCTTCGCCCCGATGATCGCCGCCAGGCCGATACCGCCCAGGCCGAAGATGGCAACGGTAGCGCCCTCTTCCACCTTGGCGGTATTCAGCACGGCGCCGATCCCGGTGGTGACGCCGCAACCAAGCAGGCAGACCTTCTCCAGCGGCGCGTCCTTGGGAATCTTCGCCAGGGAGATTTCCGGCAGCACGGTGTATTCGGAGAAGGTCGAGCAGCCCATGTAGTGGAAGACCGGCTCGCCCTTGTAGGAGAAACGGCTGGTGCCGTCGGGCATCAGGCCCTTGCCCTGGGTGGCGCGCACGGCCTGGCAGAGGTTGGTCTTGCCGGACAGGCAGAATTTGCACTTGCCGCACTCGGCGGTGTAGAGCGGGATGACATGGTCGCCCACCTGCAGGGAGGTCACGCCCTCGCCCACCGCTTCGACGATGCCGCCACCTTCGTGGCCCAGGATGCACGGGAACACCCCCTCGGAATCCTGGCCGGACAGGGTGTACGCGTCGGTATGGCAGACGCCGGTGGCGACGATGCGCACCAGTACCTCGCCCTTCTGCGGCGGCGCCACATCCACCTCGACGATTTCCAACGGCTTGTTGGGGGCGAAGGCGACGGCGGCACGGGACTTGATCATCTGGGAACTCCTGAACGATGGAAGCCGGCGGGCCGCTAAGCGACCCACTGAAACGGAAAGTGTAGAAAACCGCGTTTCAAGGAATAATCAGGCAATAATCAAAACATTATTGCCATACAGGGACAATCCAGATGAATCGCTGGGAAGGACTCGACGAATTCGTCGCTGTCGCCGAAACCGGGCAGTTCACCGCGGCAGCCGAACGCATGGGCGTTTCCTCGTCGCACATCAGCCGCCAGGTCGCCCGCCTGGAGGAGCGCCTGCAGACCCGCCTGCTCTACCGCAGCACCCGGCGAGTGTCGCTGAGCGAAGCCGGACAGACCTTCCTGCAACATTGCCAGCGCCTGCAGGACGCCCGCGACGAAGCCCTGCGCGCGGTCAGCGACCTCTCCGCGGAGCCCAAGGGCCTGCTGCGCATGACCTGCGCCGTGGCCTACGGCGAACGTTTCATCGTGCCGCTGGTGAATGCCTTCATGGCCGACTATCCGCAACTGCGGGTCGACATCGAGCTGTCCAACCGCCAACTGGACCTGCTCCACGAGGGCTTCGACCTGGCCATCCGCCTCGGCCGCCTGAGCGATTCGCGATTGGTCGCCACACGGTTGGCGCCACGCGTCATGTACCTCTGCGCCACCCCGGAATACCTGCGCCGCCACGGCACTCCGCAGTCGCCGGCGGAACTCGGCCAGTTCAACTGCCTGATCGGCAGCAGTGACCTGTGGAGCTTCCTCGAGGACGGCCGGGAAACCCAGCACCGGGTCCAGGGCAACTGGCGCTGCAACAGCGGCCAGGCGGTGCTCGACGCAGCCCTGCGCGGCTTCGGCCTGTGCCAGTTGCCTGACTACTATGTGATCGAGCATCTGCGCAGCGGCCGCCTGGTCTCCCTGCTGGAAGGCCACCAGCCGCCGAATACCGCGGTATGGGCGCTGTACCCGCAGCAGCGGCACCTGTCGCCGAAAGTCCGGCAACTGGTGGACTATCTCAAGGAAGGCCTGGCGCAATCCCATCCGGGACTCGCCGGGGAGAAAAACCTGCGCTGAAGCAGTAAGGCGTTTCGCCGCTGCGATAGACTTGGCGGTTTCCCGCTCCACCCGCTATCGATTCAAGGAAGTCGCATGTCTGCCCTCAATGCGTTTCGCCAACGCTACCTGGTGAGGTTCTGGTCGCCGCTGCCGGCGCTGGTCGCCCTCGGCGTCGCCTCCGCCTACTACTTCGCGCTCACCGGCACCTTCTGGGCGGTGACCGGCGAATTCACCCGCTGGGGCGGCCACGTGCTGTCCTGGTTCGGCTACCAGCCACAGGACTGGAGCTACTTCAGGCTGATCGGCCTTCAAGGCACGCCGCTGGACCGGATCGACGGAGTGATGATCATCGGCATGTTCCTCGGCGCCCTGTGCTGCGCCCTCTGGGCCGGCAACGTCAGCCTGCGCTGGCCGACCAGCAAACGCCGCCTGCTGCAGGGCCTGGTCGGCGGTATCGTCGCCGGCTTCGGCGCGCGCCTGGCGATGGGCTGCAACCTGGCGGCGTTCTTCACCGGTATCCCGATGTTTTCCCTGCACGCCTGGGCCTTCATGTTCGCCACCGTCGGCGGCGCCTGGATCGGCGTGAAGATCAGCCTGCTGCCGTTCCTGCGCACGCCGCTGAAAGTCGGCGCCACGGCCAGCGCCCTGCCCGACGCCGAAAGCCTGGCCCGACGCACACGCCTGCAGGCCCGCCTGGGCCTGGCGGTGCTGGCGCTCGCCGCGCTGTTCGCCGCCTGGCGCTTCGAGGTATCGCTGGTGCTGGGCATGGCCTGCCTGTTTGGCCTGCTGTTCGGCGGCCTGATCGAGCGCGCGCAGATCTGCTTCACCAGCGCCGCACGGGACCTCTGGACCACCGGCCGGACCCGCGCCGCCTTCGGCATCCTGCTCGGCATGGCGGCCGCCTGCATCGGTACCTTCGCCGCGATCCGCCTGGGCGTCGCGCCGAAGATCTTCTGGATGGGCCCGAATGCGATCATCGGCGGCATTCTCTTCGGCATCGGCATCGTCCTCGCCGGCGGTTGCGAGACCGGCTGGATGTACCGTTCGATGGAAGGCCAGGTGCACTTCTGGGTGGTCGGCATCGGCAACGTCATCGGCGGAACCCTGGTGGCGGTCTTTTGGGACCAGTTGGGCACCCGCCTCGCCCTGCCCTATCCCAAGCTCAACCTGCTGGAAAGCTTCGGGCCCGGCAACGGCCTGCTATTGACCTTCGCCGGCCTGGCCCTGTGCCTGCTGCTGGTGCAACTGAACGCCTCCCGATTCACCCGACCGCGGAAACCGAACCATGAGCCAGACCGACAAACCGACCCTGTCGCTTGACCTGCGCGGCGAACATTGCCCGTACAACGCCATCGCCACCCTGGAAACCCTGGCGACCATGCAGCCGGGCGAACGCCTGGAAGTGGTCACCGACTGCTCGCAATCGGTCCACGGGATTCCCGAAGATACCCAGCGCCAGGGCTACAAATGCCTGGCGGTGGAGCAGCATGGCGCGCTGTTCCGCTTCCTCATAGAGGTGCCGCTGGAAAGCTGAACGAGCGAGCCTGCAACGACAAGAAAGCCGACCCTCGGGTCGGCTTTCTTGTGCCAGGGTTCAGTGCGGAAAACTGCGCTGCAGGCGCAGCAGGTCTTCCGGGGTGGTGATCTTCAGGTTGTCGGCGCGTCCTTCCACCAGCTTCGGCGCATAGCCGGCCCACTCCATCGCCGAAGCCTCGTCGGTGATCGCCACGCCGGCCACCAACGCATCGGCCAGCGCCCGGTGCAGGGCGCCGAGGCGGAACATCTGCGGCGTATAGGCCAGCCAGACCACCGAGCGGTCGATGGTTTCGCTGACCCGGCCGTCGCGGTCGGAGCGCTTGAGGGTGTCCCTCGCCGGCACCGCCAGCAGCCCGCCGACCGGATCTTCGGCGAGTTCTTCGAGCAGGCGGTCGAGGTCGCCGCGGGTCAGGTTCGGCCGCGCGGCGTCATGCACCAGCACCCAGTCGTCGGCCTGTGCCCCCAACTCCAGCAGGCGCAGCAAGCCGTTCAACACCGAGCCGGCGCGCTCGGCGCCCCCGGCGGCGCGCTGCACATGCCGGCTGGCGGCGCAGTCCAGCCCGGGCCAGTAGGGATCGTCCTCGGCCAGGCAGACCACCAGGCCCCTGAGCATCGGGTGTTCGAGGAAACAATCGAGGGTGCGCTCGATCACGGTGCGACCGGCAAGATCGAGATATTGCTTCGGGCGGTCGGCGCGCATGCGCGAACCCACGCCGGCGGCGGGGATCACCGTCCAGAAGGCGGGAAGGTCGGAAGTCGTCATCGGGAGAAGGGTCGTCAGCTCACTTGGCGAGCTGGTAGAGGGTTTCGCCGTCCTTGACCATGCCGAGCTCGTGCCGCGCACGCTCCTCGACGGTCTCGGTGCCTTTCTTCAGCTCGGCGACTTCGGCTTCGAGAATCCGGTTGCGCTCCAGCAGGCGCTCGTTCTCGCCATGCTGGTCGGCGATCTGCTTCTGCAGGTCGCGCACCTGCGCCAGGCTGCCATCGCCGACCCACAGGCGATATTGCAGGCCCGCCAGCGCCAGGATCAGCACCACGAACAGCCAGTAGGGGCTACGTAACCTCAAGCCTCGAACTCCTTGAGAAGAAAAGGGGTGGCTCTTGCCACCCCTTCACCGTACCAGACTAGGCTCAGCCGCGGAATTCCGCGCGACCACGGTACGGCGCCTTGGCGCCCAGTTGCTCTTCGATGCGCAGCAACTGGTTGTACTTGGACACGCGGTCGGAGCGGCACAGCGAACCGGTCTTGATCTGACCGGCGGCGGTACCCACGGCCAGGTCGGCGATGGTCGAGTCCTCGGTTTCGCCGGAGCGGTGCGAGATCACCGCGGTATAGCCGGCGGCCTTGGCCATCTGGATGGCCTCCAGGGTCTCGGTGAGCGAACCGATCTGGTTGAACTTGATCAGGATCGAATTGCCGATGCCCTTCTCGATGCCTTCCTTGAGGATCTTGGTGTTGGTCACGAACAGGTCGTCGCCGACCAGTTGGACCTTGGCGCCGATCTTGTCGGTCAGGCCTTTCCAGCCGGCCCAGTCGGACTCGTCCATGCCGTCCTCGATGGAGATGATCGGGTAGCGCTGGGTCAGGCCGGCCAGGTAGTCGGCGAAACCGGCGGCGTCGAATACCTTGCCTTCGCCTTCCAGGTCGTACTTGCCGTCCTTGAAGAACTCGCTGGAGGCGCAGTCCAGGGCCAGGGTCACGTCGTCACCCAGCTTGTAGCCGGCCTTCTCGACGGCCTCGGCGATGGCGGCCAGGGCGTCTTCGTTGGACGACAGGTTCGGCGCGAAGCCGCCTTCGTCACCGACGGCGGTGTTCAGGCCACGGGCCTTCAGCACGGCCTTGAGGTGATGGAAGATCTCGGCGCCCATGCGCAGCGCCTCGGCGAAGTTCTTCGCGCCGACCGGCTGGACCATGAATTCCTGGATATCGACGTTGTTGTCCGCATGCTCGCCGCCGTTGATGATGTTCATCATCGGCACCGGCATGGAGTACTGGCCGGGAGTGCCGTTGAGGTCGGCGATGTGCGCGTACAGCGGTACGCCCTTGGCCTGTGCGGCGGCCTTGGCGGCAGCCAGGGACACCGCGAGGATCGCGTTGGCGCCCAGCTTGGCCTTGTTCTCGGTGCCGTCCAGCTCGATCATCGCGTGGTCGAGGGCTTTCTGGTCGGCCGCGTCCTTGCCCAGCAGCAGGTCGCGGATCGGGCCGTTGATGTTGGCCACGGCTTTCAGCACGCCCTTGCCCAGGTAACGGCTCTTGTCGCCATCGCGCAGCTCGAGGGCCTCGCGGGAACCGGTGGAAGCACCGGAAGGCGCGCAGGCGCTGCCGACGATGCCGTTGTCCAGGATCACGTCCGCTTCAACGGTAGGGTTGCCGCGGGAGTCCAGGACCTCACGGCCCTTGATGTCGACGATCTTTGCCATTCTTGTTAACACTCCGAAGTGAATGAACGGGGCGGTCTGAGGAGACTAGGCAGTCTCGATTGCAGGAAAGCTCTTGATCAGCTCGTCCAGTTGCTTGAGCTGGGACAGGAAGGCTTCGAGTTTGTTCAGGCGCAGCGCGCACGGACCGTCGCACTTGGCGTGCTCGGGGTCCGGATGGGCCTCGAGGAACAGCCCGGCGAGCTTCTGGCTGAGCCCGGCCTTGGCCAGGTCGGTGACCTGGGCGCGCCGGCCGCCGGCGGAGTCCGCGCGACCGCCAGGCATCTGCAGGGCGTGGGTGACGTCGAAGAATACCGGGTACTCGAACTGCTTCATGATGCCGAAGCCGAGCATGTCGACCACCAGGTTGTTGTAACCGAAGGAGGAGCCGCGCTCGCAGAGGATCAGGCGGTCGTTACCGGCTTCCTCGCACTTGGTCAGGATATGCTTCATCTCCTGGGGCGCGAGGAACTGGGCCTTCTTGATATTGATCACCGCGTTGGTCCTGGCCATCGCCACCACCAGGTCGGTCTGCCGCGAGAGGAAGGCCGGCAGCTGGATGATGTCGCAGACCTCGGCCACCGGCTGGGCCTGGAACGGCTCGTGGACATCGGTGATGACCGGTACCTTGAAGGTCTTCTTGATCTCTTCGAAGATCTTCATTCCCTCTTCCAGGCCCGGGCCACGGAACGAGTGGATCGAGGAACGGTTGGCCTTGTCGAAGCTGGCCTTGAACACATAGGGGATACCGAGTTTCTCGGTAACCCGTACGTATTCTTCGCAGACCTGCATGGCCAGGTCGCGCGACTCCAGCACGTTCATGCCACCGAACAGCACGAACGGCAGGTCGTTGCCGATCTGGATATCGCCGACGCGAACGATCTTCTGTGCCATGCTCAGGCCTTCCCGGAATATTTCAGCGCGGCGTTGACGAAACCGCTGAACAGCGGGTGGCCATCACGCGGTGTGGAGGTGAACTCCGGGTGGAACTGGCAGGCGACGAACCACGGATGCTCCGGGGCCTCGACCACTTCCACCAGGGCGCCGTCGCCGGAGCGGCCGGAAATCTTCAGGCCGGCCTGTTCCAGTTGCGGCAGCAGGTTGTTGTTCACTTCGTAGCGATGGCGATGGCGCTCGACGATCACGTCCTTGGCATAGCAGTCGTGCACCAGGGTGCCGGTCTGCAGCTGGCATTCCTGGGCGCCCAGGCGCATGGTGCCGCCCAGGTCGGAAGCTTCGGTGCGGATCTCGGTGGCGCCGGTCGCGTCCTGCCATTCGGTGATCAGGCCGACCACCGGATGGCCGCTGGACTTGTCGAACTCGGTGGAGTTGGCGTCGCTCCAGCCGAGCACGTTGCGGGCGTATTCGATGACCGCGACCTGCATGCCCAGGCAGATGCCCAGGTAGGGGATCTTGTTCTCGCGGGCGTACTGCACGGTGCTGATCTTGCCTTCCACGCCGCGCAGGCCGAAGCCGCCCGGGACCAGGATGGCGTCGACGCCTTCCAGCAGGCTGGTGCCCTGCTGCTCGATGTCTTCGGAGTCGATGTAGCGCAGGTTGACCTTGGTGCGGCTCTGGATGCCGGCGTGGGTCATCGCCTCGATCAGCGACTTGTACGCGTCCAGCAGTTCCATGTACTTGCCGACCATGGCGATGGTGACTTCACGCTCGGGGTTGAGCTTGGCATCGACCACGCGGTCCCATTCGGACAGGTCGGCCTGCCCGCACTCCAGGCCGAAGCGCTCGACGACGATGTCGTCCAGGCCCTGGGCATGCAGCACCGACGGGATGCGGTAGATGGTGTCGACGTCTTCCAGGGCGATCACCGCGCGCTCCTCGACGTTGGTGAAGAGCGCGATCTTGCGCCGCGAGGAGACGTCGATCGGGTGGTCGGAACGGCAGACCAGCACGTCCGGTTGCAGGCCGATGGAGCGCAGCTCCTTGACCGAGTGCTGGGTCGGCTTGGTCTTGGTCTCGCCGGCGGTGGCGATGTACGGGACCAGGGTCAGGTGCATCAGCATCGCGCGCTTGGCGCCGATCTCGACGCGCAGCTGGCGGATCGCCTCGAGGAACGGCTGCGACTCGATGTCGCCGACGGTACCGCCGATCTCCACCAGGGCGACGTCGGCATCGCCGGCGCCCTTGATGATGCGCCGCTTGATCTCGTCGGTGATGTGCGGGATCACCTGCACGGTGGCGCCCAGGTAGTCGCCGCGGCGTTCCTTGCGCAACACGTCCATGTAGACGCGGCCGGTGGTGAAGTTGTTGTTCTGGGTCATGGTGGTACGAACGAAGCGCTCGTAATGGCCCAGGTCCAGGTCGGTCTCGGCGCCGTCCTGGGTCACGAAGACCTCACCGTGCTGGAACGGGCTCATGGTGCCCGGGTCCACGTTGATGTAAGGGTCCAGCTTGAGCATCGTGATCTTCAGGCCACGCGCTTCCAAGATCGCAGCCAGAGAAGCCGAAGCGATGCCTTTCCCCAATGAAGAAACAACACCACCCGTGACGAAGATGTAGCGCGTCATGAAAAACCCTAGAAGTCAGCGTTTAGGCGGGATCAACCGCCGGGGATTCGGAGAAGGGAGGCCAGCTCCCGCCACGGACAAATCCGTGGGCAAAGCAAACTCCTGCTGATTCCGGAGGGAATCGGCGGGAGCAGTACAAGACGGGAGCGTAGTCTACTGGAAACGGCTTACTAGCTCAAACCCGGGTCGTTCGTCGGCGGGCTCCAGGACAGTCGCCAGCCCCCCTCGCGGGGACTGTCCAGGCCAGGAATGTTGGCCACCGCGAGCAGTTCGTCGGCTCGGAAGAGCAGCGGCAAACGACCGCGCAGGAAGCTCGGTACGCCCGCTTCGTTGAGCAATCGCTTGAGGTCGCGGCGACCGCGCCCGGCCAGGGCCAGCACCTCCCCACCCCGCCGGTAGTCGACGCGCAACGGTCCCGCCGGAATCTCGCCGAGCAACGCCAGCCGGCCATTGCCGGGAAGAAGCAATGGATGAGCGGGACGCTCCCAGACGAACGGTCCCGCCGCTGCACGCCAGTCCGCCGGCAACCACCAGATCCGCCCCGCGCCGCGACGCAACTCGCCGCTCTCCAGGCGCCAGATCGGGTCGGCATCGTCGCCGGCATCGCGCAACGACTCCCAGCCGGCCCAGTGGTCGCTGTCCGGCAACCGCGTCAGCTGTCCCAGCCAGGCCCGCAGCAGGTTGCGCTGGCGCGCAGCGCTGAGGCGGCGCAGAGGCTCCAGGGCGATCCGGGGCAGATCCAGCCAGTCCGGCCAATCCAGTTCCGAGGGTTGGCGGCAGGCCCGGAGGTCGATGGCGGCCAGTTCAGCCAGCAGGTCTTCGGCCTCGCGCAGATGCGCCGCGCAGCGCGCCATGCCGGCGACGGCCTGCGGCCAGTGGGAGGCGAGACGCGGCATGATCTCCCGGCGCAGATAGTTGCGCGAGAAGCGCGGATCCTGGTTGGAAGGATCCTCCACCCAGTCCAGCCGGTGCGCCTGCGCATAGGCTTCCAGTTCGGCGCGGGAAACCCCGAGCAAGGGGCGGCACAGGCGGCCGCCGCCCAGCGACCGGCTCGCCGGCATCGCCGCCAGGCCGCGCAGGCCCGCTCCACGCAACAGGCGGAACAGCAAGGTCTCGGCCTGGTCGTCGAGGTGCTGCGCGGTGAGCAGCACCTGTCCCTCGCCCAGGTTCGCCTGGAATGCGCGATAGCGGGCGTCGCGCGCCGCCTGCTCGATGCTGCCGCCAACGGCGACCTGCACCCGCTCGACCCGCAGCGGGATACCCAGCGACCGGCAGACCGCCTGGCAGTGCGCCGGCCAACCGTCCGCCGCAGCCTGCAAGCCATGGTGGACATGCAGCGCCGACAGCGCCGGCAAGGCTTCGCTCCGGGCCAGTTGGGCGAGCAGATGCAGCAACACCGTGGAATCCAGCCCGCCGGAAAACGCCACGCACCAGCCCCCCGCTTCGCGCCAGGGCGCCAGGGCCTGTAACAGACGGGATTCGAGCGGCACCGCCGGCATGCTTGCGCTCCTCATGCGACAAGCCCGGCGAATGCCGGGCTTGTCGATCGTACCAGTGCGCCGGATGGTTTACGGCGCGCCGTAGCTCATCAGGCGGTCGTAACGACGCTCCAGCAACTCACCCATTTCCAGGCCCTGGAGCATCTTCAGTTGCGCCAGCAGTTCGCCACGGATCGATTCGGCCATGCTCGCCGGATCGCGATGGGCGCCGCCCAGCGGTTCGTCGATGACCTTGTCGACGATGCCCAGGCCTTTCAGGCGCTCGGCGGTGATGCCCATGGCCTCGGCGGCTTCCGGCGCCTTCTCGGCGGTCTTCCAGAGGATGGAGGCGCAGCCTTCCGGCGAGATCACCGAGTAGGTGGAGTATTGCAGCATGTTCAACTGGTCGCAGACGCCGATGGCCAGCGCGCCGCCGGAACCGCCCTCGCCGATCACGGTGGCGATGATCGGCGTCTTCAGTCGCGCCATCACCCGCAGGTTCCAGGCGATCGCCTCGCTCTGGCCGCGTTCCTCGGCATCGATCCCCGGGTAGGCGCCGGGCGTGTCGATGAAGGTCAGGATCGGCATCTTGAAGCGTTCGGCCATTTCCATCAGGCGGCAGGCCTTGCGATAGCCTTCCGGACGCGGCATGCCGAAGTTGCGCCGGACCTTCTCACGGACTTCGCGGCCCTTCTGGTGGCCGATGACCATCACCGGGGAACCGTCGAGGCGGGCAACGCCACCGACGATCGCCGGGTCGTCGGCGAAATGCCGGTCGCCGTGCAGTTCCTCGAAATCGCTGAACAGGTAGCCGATGTAGTCGAGGGTATAGGGACGCTTGGGATGGCGCGCGAGCTGGGCGATCTGCCAACTGGACAGATTGCCGAAGATGTTTTCGGTGAGCGCCTTGCTCTTGTCCTGCAGACGCGAGATTTCGTCGCTGATGTTCAGCGCATTGTCGTTGCCCACCAGGCGCAGCTCTTCGATCTTGGCTTGCAGGTCGGCGATCGGCTGTTCGAAATCAAGAAAGTTCGGGTTCATAGGCTTCCGTCGTGCGCAGATTCTAGTGGGCCGTTTCCGTTTGGCGCCCTACCTTACGGGATCGGGCGCCAGGGGTCGAGCCGGGAGCAAGGGCGATCCGCGTTTTCCCGCCGCAGAGCGCGGAACAACGGCGTTATCGCCCATCGCGATTAACGATAATTGAGGAAGACGTTGTCGCGCCCGAACTGGTCACGCAATGCCTGGATCAGATCGTCCGCCGGATCCACCCGCCAGCTCTCGCCGAACTGCAGCAGGGCCTTGGCGTCGGCGCTGGTGTAGTCCAGGGTGATCGGGCAGGAACCGCGATGGCGGTTGAACAGCTCGCCCAGCCAGCGCAGGCGATCGCCCTTCAACAGGTCGGCGTGCAGCTTCATCCGCAGGCTCTCCGCCAGGCCGGTACGCGCCTCCTCCAGGCTCATCACGCGCTTGGCGCGCAGGCGCAGTCCGCCGGAGAAGTCGTCCTGGCTGACCTCGCCCTCGACCACCACCAGCGCGTCGGTCTGCAGCAGCGACTGGGCCGCGGCGAAGGCTTCGGAGAACAGCGAGGCCTCGATCCGTCCGGAGCGGTCGTCGAGGGTGACGAAGCCCATCTTGTCGCCCTTCTTGTTCTTCATCACCCGCAGGTTGACGATCAGCCCGGCCACCGTCTGGGTATCGCGCGCCGGCTTCAGCTCGACGATGCGCTGGCGGGCGAAGCGCCGCACCTCGCCTTCGTACTCGTCGATCGGATGGCCGGTCAGGTACAGGCCGAGGGTGTCCTTCTCGCCCTTCAGGCGTTCCTTGAGGGTCAGCTCCTTGACCTTGCGGTGGTTGGCGTAGACATCCGCCTCCGGCTCGGCGAAGACTCCGCCGAACAGGTCCATGTGCCCGCTGTCGTGGCTGCGCGCGGTCTGCTCCGCGGCCTGGATCGCTTCCTCCATCGCCGCCAGCAGCACGGCGCGGTTGAGGTCGACGGTAGCCTGGTAGGCCTTTAGCTCGTCGTGGTAGTGCGGCCCCAGGCGATCCAGCGCACCGGCGCGGATCAGCGCTTCCAGGGTGCGTTTGTTGATGCGCTTGAGGTCGACGCGGTCGCAGAAGTCGAACAGGGTGTTGAACGGCCCGCCTTCGGCGCGGCATTCGGTGATCGCCTCCACCGGCCCCTCGCCGACGCCCTTGATCGCACCCAGGCCATAGACGATCCGGCCATCGTCGTCGACGGTGAAGCGGAACTCGGAGTTGTTCACGTCCGGCGCCACGATGCGCAGCTTCATGTGCCGGCATTCTTCGATCAGCGTCACCACCTTGTCGGTGTTCTGCATATCCGCGGTGAGTACCGCGGCCATGAACGGCGCCGGGAAGTGGGTCTTCAGCCAGGCGGTCTGGTAGGAGACCAGGCCGTAGGCTGCCGAGTGCGACTTGTTGAAGCCGTAGCCGGCGAACTTTTCCACCAGGTCGAAGATGTTGCCCGCGAGATCGGCATCGATGCCGTTGTTCTTGCAACCCTCGATGAAACCGCCGCGCTGCTTGGCCATTTCCTCGGGCTTCTTCTTGCCCATCGCCCGGCGCAGCATGTCCGCGCCACCGAGGGTATAGCCGGCCATGACCTGGGCGATCTGCATCACCTGTTCCTGGTACAGGATGATGCCGTAGGTGGGCTTGAGCACCGGCTCCAGGCCGGCGTACTGGTAATCGGGGTGCGGATAGGACAGCTCGGCGCGACCGTGCTTGCGGTTGATGAAGTCGTCCACCATGCCCGACTGCAGAGGACCCGGGCGGAACAGCGCCACCAGTGCGATGAGGTCTTCCAGGCAGTCCGGCTTGAGCTTCTTGATCAGCTCCTTCATGCCACGCGATTCGAGCTGGAACACCGCAGTGGTCTCGGCCTTCTGCAGCAGCGAATAGGTCGGCTTGTCGTCCAGCGGGATGAAGTCGATGTTCACCGGCTCCAGGCCCTTCTTGGCCTGCTCGCGGTTGATGATCTCCATCGCCCACTTGATGATGGTCAGGGTCCGCAGGCCGAGGAAGTCGAACTTCACCAGGCCGGCCGCCTCCACGTCGTCCTTGTCGAACTGGGTCACCAGTCCGCCGCCTTCCTCGTCGCAGGCGATCGGCGAGAAGTCGGTCAGCTTGGTCGGCGCGATCACCACGCCACCGGCGTGCTTGCCGGTACCGCGGGTGATGCCTTCCAGCTTGAGGGCCATCTCCCAGATCTCGGCGGCTTCCTCGTCGCTCTTGAGGAAGTCGCGGAGCATTTCTTCCTGCTCGTAGGCCTTATCCAGGGTCATGCCGACTTCGAACGGAATCATCTTCGACAGCCGGTCGGCGAGACCGTAGGACTTGCCCTGGACCCGCGCCACGTCGCGTACCACCGCCTTCGCCGCCATGGTGCCGAAGGTGATGATCTGGCTCACCGCGTTGCGCCCGTAGGCGTCGGCCACGTAGTCGATCACCCGGTCGCGGCCCTCCATGCAGAAGTCGACGTCGAAGTCGGGCATGGAGATCCGTTCCGGGTTGAGGAAACGTTCGAACAGCAGGTCATAGGCCAGCGGATCGAGGTCGGTGATCTTCAGCACGTAGGCCACCAGCGAGCCGGCGCCCGAGCCCCGCCCGGGGCCTACCGGTACGCCGTTGTTCTTCGCCCACTTGATGAAGTCCATCACGATGAGGAAGTAACCGGGGAAACCCATCTGGATGATGATGTCGAGTTCGAAGTTCAGGCGATCGACATAGACCTGGCGCTTGGCCTCGTAGTCCGGGGTGTCCTTCGGCAACAGCACCTCCAGGCGCTCCTCGAGACCTTCGAAGGAGGCGTGCCGCAGGTAGTCGTCGATGCCCATGCCATTGGGCGTGGGGAAGTCCGGCAGGAAGTACTTGCCCAGTTGCACCTCGATGTTGCAGCGCTTGGCGATCTCGACGGTGTTTTCCAACGCTTCCGGCAGGTCGCTGAACAGCTCGGCCATTTCCGCCGGCGACTTCAGGTATTGCTGGTCCGAATAGGTACGCGGCCGCCGCGGATCGTCGAGGGTCCGCCCCTCGCCGATGCAGACGCGGGTCTCGTGGGCCTCGAAGTCTTCCTGCTTGATGAAGCGCACGTCGTTGGTCGCCACCAGCGGCGCGTTACAGCGTGACGCCAGAGCCACCGCCGCGTGGAGGTGCTCCTCGTCGTTGACCCGGCTGGTACGTTGCACTTCGACGTAGAAGCGCTCGGGGAACACCTCCATCCACTCGCGCAACAGCGCCTCGGCCTTGGCCTCCTCGCCGTCGAGCAGCGCGTGGCCGATCTCGCCTTCCTTGGCCGCGGACAGCGCGATCAGGCCTTCCGCCGCCTCCTTGACCCAGTCGCGCTCGATGATGATCTCGCCATTGCGCTGGCCTTCGCTCCAGCCGCGGGAAATCAGCTCGGTGAGGTTGCGATAGCCCTTCGCGTTCATCGCCAGCAGGCTCAGGCGGCTGAGCGGGCCATCTTCCTCGCGGCTGGCGAGCCAGATGTCGGCCCCGCAGATCGGCTTGATGCCGGCGCCCATGGCGGTCTTGTAGAACTTCACCAGCGAGCACATGTTGCTCTGGTCGGTGACCGCCACCGCCGGCATGCCCAGCCCTGCCACTGCCTTGGCCAGGGGCTTGACCCGGACCAGGCCGTCGACCAGGGAGAATTCGGTATGCAGACGCAGGTGAACGAAGGATACGGTCATGAAGGCCCCGGAGCAGAAATAACGCAAAAACGACAAGGCCCGGATTGTACCGGGCCCGGTGGCAAAGCTACAGGTTCAAGAGCGGACGATGCGCCTCGGCTGCGCCGAGAAACGTCGCCCGCCCCGCGCTCAGGCGCGGCGGTCGTCCCAGATACCCGGTTCGAGCTTCTGCTGGACTTCAGGGAACTGGCTGGCGTCGAAGGTCGGCAGCTTGCCGGCCTTGCGCTGGGCGTTGTAGTCCTTGGCCAGCTTGATCGCGAGGTTGGACAGCAGCAGGATGGCGATCAGGTTGGTGATCGCCATCAGGCCCATCGACACGTCGGCGAGGTTCCAGACGAACGGCAGCGAAGCCAGCGCGCCGAACATCACCATCGCCAGCACGATCAGGCGGAAGATCAACAGGCCCGCCAGGTGGTTGTGCTCGAGGAATACCAGGCAGTTCTCGGCATAGAAGTAGTTGGCGACGATCGAGGTGAAGGCGAAGAACAGGATGATCACCGCCAGGAAGTAGCGGCCCCAGTCGCCGACCTGGCTGGTCAGGGCATTCTGCACCAGCATGATGCCCTCGCCTTCCTGCGGTCCGGCCAGCAGGATGATGGCGGCGGAAGCGGTGCAGATCAGCAGGGTATCGATGAACACGCCGGCCATCTGCACATAGCCCTGGGACGCCGGGTGCGGCGGATAGGGCGTGGCCGAGGCGGCGGCGTTGGGCGCCGAGCCCATGCCTGCTTCGTTGGAGAACAGGCCGCGCTTGAAGCCGTTGAGGATCGCCGCGCCGATGCCGCCGGCGGCGGCCTCGTGCCAGCCGAAGGCACTCTTCACCACCATCGCCAGGACGCCCGGCAGTTCGCTGAGGTTGAACAGGATGATGCCCACCGCCAGCAGCAGGTAGGCCACCGCCATGAAGGGTACCGCCAGTTCGGAGAAGCGCGCGATGGAACGCAGGCCGCCGAAGATGATCAACGCGGTGAGGATCACCACGGCGATGCCGCTGATCCAGGTCGGCACGCCGAAGGCACCCTGCATGGCACCGGTGATGGTATTGGCCTGCACCGAGTTGAAGACGAAACCGAAGGCGATGATCAGGAAGATCGAGAACAGGATGCCCATCCAGCGCGCACCCAGGCCCTTCTCCATGTAGTAGGCCGGGCCGCCACGGAACTGGCCCTTGTCGTCGCGAATCTTGAACAACTGGGCCAGGGTCGCCTCGACGAAGCCGGTCGCCATCCCCACCAGGGCGATCGCCCACATCCAGAACACTGCGCCGGGACCGCCGAGCGTGATCGCTACCGCCACGCCGGCGACGTTGCCGGTACCGACCCGCGCCGCCAGAGAGGTGCAGAGCGCCTGGAACGAGGAGATTCCCGAGTCGTCCGACTGGCGGCTGCCCTTGAGCACGCTGAAGGTATGGCCGAAGTGGCGGAACTGGATCAATCCCAGGCGCACAGTGAAGTACAGGCCGCAACCGACCAGCAGCCAGATGAGGATCTTGCCCCAGATAAGGCCGTTGAGCAGGTCGACGACCTGAGTGGCGAATTCTTGCATGGATAACTCCCCTGTTCCGCTTATGGCGGATTGTTGTCAGCCGACCTCCCGGGTAGAAGGCCGCGTGTTTCGGACACACACGGAATGACGTGCGAGCCGAAGGAAATTTCGCTGTGAATGGTACCTGGCAGGAAGGGGCAGGACTTTCCGCTATTGACGCCGCTCACCGCTTGTCACCAGGCGACGGATACGGTCAGTCACGCGACATCCGCTCAATTATTGAACAGGGACATCCAGCAATTCGCGAACCGGAGCAAACGAGCGTCGATGGATCGGCGTCGGGCCGAGACGGGAAAGCGCCTCGAGATGGACCGCGGTCGGATAGCCCTTGTGCCCGGCCATGCCATAGCCCGGATAGACCCGGTCCAGCTCGACCATTTCCCGGTCGCGACTGACCTTGGCCAGGATCGACGCCGCGGCGATCGCCGGTACCTGGCTGTCGCCCTTGACCACCGGCGCGCTGGGCACCGCCAGTTTCGGACAGCGATTGCCGTCGATCAGGGCCAGCCGCGGAGTCACGCTGAGGCCTTCGACCGCGCGCTGCATGGCGAGCATGGTGGCATGCAGAATGTTCAGCCGGTCGATCTCCTCGACCTCGGCGCGGGCGATGCACCAGGCCAGGGCCTTCTCGCGGATCTCTTCGAACAGCGCCTCGCGACGAGCTTCGCTGAGCTTCTTCGAGTCGTTCAGGCCGAGGATCGGGCGGCTCGGGTCGAGAATCACCGCGGCGGTGACCACCGGACCGCACAACGGACCGCGACCGACCTCGTCGACGCCCGCGACCAGATCCTCCACCAGATTGAAATCCAGGCCCAGTTGCATCAGCGGCGCTCCACCAGTTGCAGGACGGCTTCCGCCGCCTGTGCCGAAGCATCCTGGCGCAAGGCCCGATGGATGGCATCGAAGAATTCCACCTGCTGCGAGCCGTCGTCCAGCAGCGGCGAGAGGGTTGCGGCCAGCGCTTGCGGGGTGGCGGCGTCCTGGATCAGTTCCGGCACCAACAGGCGCCCGGCCAGCAGGTTCGGCAGGGAGATGTAAGGGCTTTTCACCAGGCGCTTGAGAATCCGGTACGTCAGCCCGGCGACCCGATAAGCCACCACCATGGGCCGCTTGTAGAGCAGCGCCTCGAGGGTCGCGGTACCGGAGGCGATCAGCACCGCATCGCAGGCGGCCAACGCTTCATGGGAAGCGCCGTCGAGCAGCGTCAGCGGCAGAGGCTCGCGGCCCTGGAGCATCTGCTCGATCTGTTCGCGCCGTGCAGCGCTGGCGCAGGGCAGCACGAAACGCAGGCCCGGCCGTTCGACGAGCAGGCGCTGGGCGGTGTCGAGGAACAAGGCGCCGAGCTTGCCGACCTCGCCGCCGCGACTGCCCGGCATCAGCGCCACCACCTGTCCGTCCGCCGGCAATCCGAGCCGCGCGCGGGCCGCAGCGCGATCGGCCTGCAGGGGAATGGTGTTGGCCAGGGGGTGGCCGACGAAACGCACGGGCACCCCATGCTCTTCGTAGAAACGTGCTTCGAAGGGGAACAATGCCAGCATCAGGTCGCAGGCCTCGCGAATCTTCAGCACCCGCTTCTGCCGCCAGGCCCACACCGAAGGGCTGACGTAATGCACGGTGCGCAGGCCAGCCTGGCGCAGCCTGTGCTCGACGCCGAGGGTGAAGTCGGGAGCGTCGATGCCGATCATCACATCCGGCCGGGCCTCGATGAGCGTGCGGATCAGGCGCTTGCGCCGTCGCAACAACTCCGGCAGCCTGCCCAGCACTTCGACCAGGCCCATCACCGACAGGCGCTCCATGGGGAAATAGCTGGACAGCCCTTCGGCCTCCATGCGCGGCCCACCGACGCCGATGAACTCGATATCCGGGTGCCGCGCCCGCAGCGCCTGCATCAGTCCGGACCCGAGGATGTCGCCGGAGGCCTCGCCGGCGACCAGGGCTACGCGCAATCCGTCAGCCATGGCTCAGCGGGTGATGCCGCGGGTTGCGCTCTGGATGGAATCACGGAACACCGCGACCTCGGGGAACTGGGCAGCGCTTTCGGCCAGCTCGGCCAGGGCTTCCTCGACGGTATGTCCCTGGCGATAGACCACCTTGTAGGCACGCCGCAGGGCATGGATGGCCTCGCTGCTGAAGCCGCGCCGACGCATGCCTTCGAAGTTCATGCTGCGGGCTTCGGCCGGGTTGCCGAAGACCGTCACGTAGGCCGGGACGTCCTTGCCGATGGCGCTGCCCATGCCGGAAAAGCTGTGCGCGCCGATCCGGCAGTACTGGTGCACCAGGGTGTAGCCGGACAGGATCGCCCAGTCGTCCACGTGGACATGCCCGGCCAGCGCCGTGTTGTTCACCAGGATGCAATGGTTGCCGATCACGCTGTCATGGCCGATGTGCGCATAGGCCATGATCAGATTGTGGTCGCCAATGGTGGTTTCCGCGCGATCCTGGACGGTTCCGCGATGGATGGTCACGCCTTCGCGGATCACGTTGTGGTCACCGATCACCAGGCGCGTCGGCTCGCCCTTGTATTTCAGGTCGGGAGTATCCTCGCCGACGCTGGAAAACTGGTAGATGCGGTTGTGCTTGCCGATCTTCGTGGGGCCCTTGAGCACCACGTGCGGACCGATCACCGTCCCTTCACCGATCTCCACTTCCGCCCCGACGATGGACCACGGGCCCACCTGGACGTCAGCCGCCAGCCTGGCGCTCGGATCGATGATGGCGCGAGGATCGATCAAACTCATAGTTTGCGTTCCGCACAGATGATTTCAGCCGAGCATACCGGCTTGTCGTCGACGGTAGCGTGGCAGTCGAATTTCCAGATGCTGCGCTTCACGCTGATGAACTTGGCGTGCAGTTGCAGTTGGTCGCCCGGCAGGACCGGCTGGCGGAAGCGCAGCTTGTCCGAACCGACGAAGTAGTAAAGGGTGCCGTCGGCGGGCTTCACGTCGAGCATCTTGAAACCGAGGATACCGGCCGCCTGAGCCATCGCCTCGATGATCAGCACGCCCGGCATGATCGGGTGCTCGGGGAAATGTCCGTTGAAGAACGGCTCATTGATACTGACATTCTTGTAGGCGCGAATGCGCTTGCCCTCGATGTCCAGCTCTACCACCCGATCCACCAGCAGGAAAGGATAGCGATGAGGCAGGTATTCGCGAATCTCGTTGATGTCCATCATGTTAGGGGGAGCCTGTTCAGAAAAGGGTGACGCAAAAAACGTCAATTACGCATCAGATGAAGCGTCACCGCTTGAGGTCACGGCAGCCAGGCGTTTTTCCAGCTGCTGAAGTCGACGCGCCATGTCGTCCAGTTGACGAATGCGCGCGGCGCTTTTTTTCCATTCGGCCGCCGGTTGCATGGCGGTACCGGAGGAATACGATCCCGGCTCGGTGATCGAGCGGGTCACCATGGTCATGCCGGTCACGAAAACGTTGTCGCAGATCTCGATATGGCCGACCAGGCCAACGCCGCCGGCGAGCATGCAATGCCTGCCGATCTTGGCGCTGCCGGAAATGCCGACGCAAGCGGCCATGGCGGTATGATCGCCGATCTGCACGTTGTGCGCGATCATGATCTGGTTGTCCAGCTTCACACCGTTGCCGATCAGCGTATCGGACAGTGCTCCACGGTCGATGGTGGTGTTCGCGCCGATCTCGACGTCGTCGCCGATGGTCACCCCGCCGATCTGGGCGATCTTCTGCCAGACGCCCTTCTCGTTGGCGAAACCGAAGCCTTCGCCGCCGATCACCGCGCCCGACTGGATACTCACCCGCGCGCCGATGGTGACGTCGTGGTAGAGCGTGACCCGCGGCGCCAGCCAGCCGCCTTCGCCGATCACGCTACGGGCGCCGATTACGCAGTGCGCGCCGATGCTGACGCCAGCGCCGATGCGGGCGCCACTCTCGATCACCGCATAGGCGCCGACACTGGCGCTCGGATCGACCTCGGCGTCCGCCGCGACGATAGCGGTGGGATGGATACCGGCGGCCGCCTTCGGCTTGCGATCGAACAGATGCGACAGGCTGGCATAGGCCAGGTAGGGATTGGCCACCACCAGCGCGGTACCGGCGAACCCGTCGGCGTCGGCAGCCGTCAGCAGGACGGCGCCGGCACGGCTTTCGGGCAGGTACTTGCGATACTGCGGGTTGGCCAGGAAGCTCAGCTGAGCCGGTCCGGCCTCCTGCAAGGTCGCCAGGCCCTGGATCGGCAGGTCCGCGTCGCCACGGACTTCCGCGCCGACATGCGCGGCCAGCTGGCCCAGGGTGTAGGACAAGGTACTCATCATCAACGCAGCTGGTTCATCCGCTCGATCACCTGGCGGGTGATGTCGTATTGCGGCTTGACGTCGACCACGGCGCCACGCTCGATGACCATGTCGTAGCCGCCTTTCTTGATGGTTTCCTCGACGGCCTGGTCCAGCTTCGGCTTGAGCTTCTTCAGCATGTCGCGGTCGGCGGCGGCCTTCGACTCGTTCAGTTCCTTGGACTGGAACTGGAAGTCACGGGCCTTCTGCTTGAAGTCCAGCTCGGCCTTCTCGCGGTCGCCCTGGGACATCTTGCTGCCGTTGGAAACCAGCTTGTCCTGCAGCGCCTTGGCGTCGCGTTCGAGGTTCTTCAGCTTGTTCAGCTGGGGGCCGAACTTCTTCTCGGCATCCACGGCGTATTGCTTGGCGGCATCGGACTCGAGCAGCGCCATCTGGTAGTTGAGCACCGCGATCTTCATTTCAGCGAACGCCGAAGGAGCCGCCATGATGGCTGCGGTGATCAGGACGAACTGGGTGAACTTACGCACGATGCACTCCTGCACAAAGCATGGTTTCGTTACTCGGTACTACGTACAAATCAGAAGGTCTGGCCCAGGGAGAACTGGAAGACCTGGGTTTCCGCGTTGTCCGGCTTCTTGATCGGCGTCGCCAGGCTGAAGCTCAGCGGGCCCAGCGCGGTGATCCAGGTCAGGCCGACGCCCACGGAACTGGCGAGGTTGTCGGTCTTGATGCCGTCGCAGTTGGTGGTGGTCTTGGTCGGGCAGTCGGTATCGAAGGTGCTACCCACGTCCCAGAACAGCACGGTACGCAACTGGCGCTGGTCCTTGACGAACGGCAGCGGGAACAGCAGCTCGGCGCCGCCGGTGATCAGGATGTTACCACCGAAGGCTTCGGGATCCTGGTCCGGGTCGGTGTAGCGACCACGCTCATCAGGCCCAGGAATGATCTTCCCATCCTTGTAAGCCCTAGAGGGGGTACTACGAGGCCCCAGCGTGCTGTCCTTGAAGCCCCGCACCGAGTTGAAGCCGCCGGCGTAGTAGTTCTCGTAGAACGGCAGGCGCTCGGTGGATCCGTAGCCATCGCCATAGCCCAGCTCGGTGTGGAAGCGCATGGTGTAGTTGTCGGTCAGCGGGGCGAAGACCTGCCCGCGGTAGTCGATCTTGTAGAACGACAGGTCGCTGCCCGGCAGGGTGGTTTCCAGGGTCAGGCTCTGCGAGTGACCACGGGTGGCCAGCACGCCCTTGTTCAGGGTCGATTCGGACCAGCCGATGGAAGCCTTGAAGTTGGTGAAGTTGTCGCCTTCCTTGTCGAGGAAGTCGTAGATCTCGTCCACGGTGTAGCGGCCGGTGTCGATCTGGTCGCGCTGCACGCTCAGGCCATAGGTCAGGCGCGAGGTCTCGCTGATCGGGTAGCCGATGCTCATGCCGGCGCCCAGGCTGTTCACCGAGTAGCTGGCGACGTCGACGTCGAGCTCGTCGTAGTCGGTCTTCCGATAGAAGGCGTTGTAGCCGAGGCTGACGCCGTCGACGGTCCAGTAGGGGTCGACGAAGCCGAAGTTGTAGCGGGTCTGGTATTCGCTGCGGGTCAGGCCGATGCTGACCTTGTTGCCGGTACCCAGGAAGTTGTTCTGGCTGATCGAGCCACCGAGGATCAGGCCGGCGCTCTGGGCGAAGCCGACGCTGGCGGTGATCGAGCCGGACGGTTGCTCTTCGACGCTGTAGTTGACGTCGACCTGGTCGTCGGTGCCGGGAACCGCCGGGGTCTCGACGTTGACTTCCTTGAAGTAGCCGAGGCGCTCCAGACGGGCCTTGGACTGGTCGATCAGGTAGGTGGAGGCCCAGCCGCCTTCCATCTGGCGCATTTCGCGGCGCAGCACTTCGTCTTCGGTCTTGGTGTTGCCGCGGAAGTTGATGCGGTTGACGTAGGCGCGCTTGCCCGGGTCGACGACGAAGGTCACCGAGACGGTCTTGTCGTCGTCATGGGCTTCCGGCACGCCGTTGACGTTGGCGAAGGTGTAGCCCTCGTTGCCCAGGCGACGGGTGATCAGGTCGGAGGTGGTGGTCATCACCTTGCGCGAGAACACCTGGCCCTTCTGTACCAGCAGCAGGCGCTTCACTTCCTCTTCCGGCACCTTCAGGTCGCCGGTCAGCTTCACGTCGCGGATGGTGTACTTCTCACCCTCGTTGATGTTGACGGTGATGTAGACGTGCTTCTTGTCCGGGGTGATGGATACCTGGGTGGAGGCGATATCCATGTTGATGTAGCCGCGGTCCAGGTAATAGGAGCGCAGGCGCTCGAGGTCGCCGGAGAGCTTTTCGCGGGCGTACTTGTCGTCGTTCTTGAAGAACGACAGCCAGTTGGTGGTCTTCAGTTCGAACAGGTCGGTCAGGTCTTCTTCGGAGAAGACGGTGTTGCCCACCACGTTGATGTGGGAAATCGCGGCGACCGTGCCTTCGTTGATGTTGATCTTCAGCGCGACGCGGTTGCGCGGCTGCGGGATCACTTCCGCGTTGATCTCGGCCGAGTAGCGGCCCTGGGCCACGTACTGGCGTTGCAGCTCGTTGCGCACGCCTTCGAGGGTGGCGCGCTGGAAGATCTCGCCCTCGGCCAGGCCAGACTGTTTCAGGCCCTTGAGCAGGTCTTCCTTGGAAATCGCCTTGTTGCCCTCGATCTCGATGCTGGAGATCGACGGGCGCTCGACTACAGTGACTACCAGCACGTTGCCATCGCGGCCGAGCTGGATGTCCTGGAAGAAACCGGTCTTGAACAGGGAGCGGGTAGCCTGGACCAGGGCCTGGTCGTCGATGGTCTCGCCGACGTTCAGCGGCAGGGCGGCGAACACGCTACCGGCGGACACGCGCTGCAGGCCATTGACCCGGATATCGGAAACAGTGAAGGACTCGGCGTGAACCTCGGCGATCATCAGCGCTGACAGCAGCGCGGGTAGCAGAAAGCGTTTCATGGAGTCCTTTTTTTCCAACTGACAAATAGAGAATCTGCCGCAAAGGGCGGCAGATTCGAATTCAACATGACTACAGACGACTCAGATCGTTGACCAGAGCGAGCAACATCACGCCAACGACCAGACTGATGCCGATCTGCATCCCCCAAGCCTGTACCCGTTCGGATAATGGGCGCCCGCGCACCCACTCAACCAGATAGAACAGCAGATGCCCGCCATCGAGGACAGGGATCGGCAGCAGGTTGAGAACCCCCAAGCTAATGCTCAGATAGGCCAGGAAATTGAGAAAATCCCCCACGCCAGACTGGGCTGAAGCGCCCGCCACTTTAGCAATGGTTATCGGCCCGCTCAAGTTTTTTACCGAGAGCTCGCCGAGCAACATTTTCTTTATGGAGTCGAGCGTTAGCAGGCTCATGGTCCAGGTTCGGGAAAGCGCCTGACCCACCGCCTCCAGAGGTCCGTAGCTCACTTCGCGGAGCATTTCCGCCGGCCATTCGGTACCGGCGACCCCCGCCCCCATGTAGCCGCTCCGGGCCTTGCCCTCGCCGCGCACCGCCAGCTCTAGGGCAACATCCAGCACTTCGCCGTCGCGCAGTACCTTGAGCTGGACGCGCTGCCCGGGACGGGCACGGACGCTGTCCACCACCTGCTGCCAGTCGTCGACGGCGATGCCATCGATGCTCTGCAAACGGTCGCCGAGCTTCAGCCCGGCGGCCTGCGCCGGCCCCTTGGGGTCGAGTTCGGCCAGCACCGGCGGCAAGGCCGGCCGCCAGGGCCGGATGCCCAGCGAGGCGATGGGATCGGGATTGTCCTCGCCCTTCAGCCAGCCATCCAGACGCACCTGGTGGGTGGAATCGACATTCGAGCCCTTTTCCTGCACCCGCACTTCCAGCGTACCGCTCTCGCCGAGACGGCGAACCAGCTGCAGGTTGACCCCGCTCCAGCCGGTGACGGGCTCGCCGTCCACCGCCAGCAGTTCCTGCCCGGCCTCCAGGCCGGCCTGGGCGGCCAGGCTCTCCGGCGCCACGGAACCGATGACCGGGCGTACCTGCTGGCTACCGAGCAGGGCGACGACCCAGAAGAACAGAATCGCCAGTAGGAAATTGGCGATGGGACCAGCCGCGACGATGGCGATCCGCTGACGGACCGTCTTGCGATTGAAGGACTGTTCGAGCAGATGGGCCGGTACTTCCGCCTCGCGCTCGTCGAGCATCTTGACGTAGCCGCCCAGCGGAATGGCCGCCACCACGAACTCGGTGCCGTGCCGGTCGTGCCAGCGCACCAGCGGGGTGCCGAAGCCGACGGAGAAGCGCAGGACCTTCACCCCGCAGCGTCGCGCGACCCAGAAGTGGCCGAATTCGTGGAACGTCACCAGCACGCCCAGGGCCACCAGGGTACCGACGATCATGTAAAGCGCACTCATCTCCTACCTCCAGGCCGTCCGAAGACTAGCCGGCGTGTCGGGTCAACCATTGCCCGGCGACCGAACGGGCGCGGCGATCGGCGGCCAGGACCTGATCGAGCGATTCGACTGCGGTCACCGCCTCGCGGTTCAGCACGTCCTCGATGATAACCGCGATGTCGCTGAAGCGGATGCGCCGCTCGAGAAATGCGGCCACGGCCACCTCGTTCGCGGCATTCAGCATGGCCGGGGCGCTGCCGCCGGTTTCCGCGGCCTGGCTCGCCAGGCGCAGGCAGGGGAAGCGCTGCTCGTCGGGGCGCTGGAAATCCAGGCGACCGACGGCGAACATATCCAGCGGCGAAACGCCGGAATCGATTCGCTCCGGCCAGGCCATGGCATAGGAAATCGGCGTGCGCATGTCCGGATTGCCGAGCTGGGCGATCACCGAACCGTCGACGTAGTCCACCATCGAGTGGATCACGCTCTGCGGGTGGATCACCACCTCGACCTGGCTCGGCTGGGCGTCGAACAGCCAGCACGCCTCGATCAGTTCGAGCCCCTTGTTCATCATGCTGGCGGAGTCGACGGAAATCTTCCGCCCCATCGACCAGTTCGGGTGCGCACAAGCCTGCTCCGGCGTCACCGAAGCGAGCTGCTCCAGCGGCGTCTCACGGAACGGGCCGCCGGAGGCGGTCAAGAGGATCCGGCGCACGCCGACCCGCTCCAGGCCATCGGCATAATTGCGCGGCAGCGACTGGAAGATCGCGTTGTGCTCGCTGTCGATCGGCAGGAGCACCGCGCCGCTGCGCTTGACCGCCTGCATGAACAGCGCGCCGGACATCACCAGCGCTTCCTTGTTGGCCAGCAGTACGCGCTTGCCGGCCTCGACGGCCGCCAGGGTCGACGGCAGCCCGGCGGCGCCGACGATGGCCGCCATTACCATGTCCACTTCGGGCGCGCTGGCCACTTCGCACAACGCCTGCTCGCCGAACAGCACCCGGGTGCGGATACCCGCCGCGGCGAGCGAGCCCTGCAAGGCGATCGCCGCGGCCTGCTCCGGCACCACCGCATAGACGGGGCGGTGCCTGAGGCACAGCGCCTCGAGTTCGGCCAGGCGGCTGAAGCCAGTCAGGGCGAAGGCTTCGTAACGATCGGGATGACGCTGGACGACGTCCAGGGTGCTCAGGCCGATCGAGCCGGTCGCGCCGAGCACGCTGATCCGCTGCGGTCGACTCATGGCGCACCCCAGCCGGCGGCCCAGAGCAGGGCCGCGAATACCGGGATGGCTGCCGTCAGGCTGTCGATGCGATCCAGCACGCCACCGTGGCCGGGCAGCAGGTTGCTGCTGTCCTTGATTCCGGACTGGCGCTTGAACATGCTTTCGGTGAGGTCGCCGACGATCGAGACGAACACCACCAGCGCCGCGCCGAGCAGGGCCAGGAGCAGCGCGCCGAGGGACCAGCCGCGGTAGAGGCCGACCGCCAGGGTGATCGCCAGGCTGGCCGCCAGGCCGCCGTAAACGCCTTCCCAGCTCTTGCCGGGGCTGACCCGCGGCGCCAGCTTGCGCTTGCCGAAGGCCTTGCCGGAGAAGTAGGCGCCGATATCCGCGCCCCAGACCAGCACCATCACGGCGATGATCAGGCCATTGGCCAGCGGCCACTGCTTGAGCAGGACCAGCCCCTGCCAGGCCGGCAACAGGATCAGCAGGCCCATGCCCAGGCGGCGCCAGCGGCCGCCCCAGTAGCCGACGCTTTCCGGGTAGGTGAGCACCAGCACGGTGGCCAGCGTCCACCAGACCAGCGCCAGCAGCAGCACGGCTCCGGCAAGCTGCGGCAGATGGTAGAGAGCGACCATCAGCACGGCGACCGTCGCCGCGTAGGCAACGCGGCCGAACTGTTGTTCATAGCCGGCCAGGCGCGCCCATTCCCAGGCCCCCAGGCTCACCACCGCGCCGATGAACAGGGCGAAGAACGCCCCTTCGAGAAGGAAGAAACCACCCAGCGCGATGGGCAAAAGCACCAGCGCCGTGATGATCCGTTGTTTCAGCATGACGGACGGGCCTCGGCCTCGACTTGCTCGCTGGTCTTGCCGAAGCGGCGCTGGCGCTTGGAGAAATCCGCCAGGGCAGCCCGCATCGCCGCGTGCTTGAAGTCGGGCCAGAACAGGTCGGAGAAATACAGCTCGGCGTAGGCCAGCTGCCAGAGAAGGAAATTGCTGATGCGATGCTCGCCGCCAGTGCGGATGCACAGGTCGGGCAGCGGCTGGTCGCCGGTCACCAGGCAGCCCTGGAGCAGCTCGGCGGAGATATCGTCCGCCGCCAGGTGCCCGCCCTGGACCTCGCGCGCCAGGCGCTGTGCGGCCTGGACGATGTCCCACTGGCCGCCGTAGTTGGCGGCGACCTGGAGGAGGAAACGGGTATTGCCGGCAGTGGCGGCTTCCGCTTCGCGCATGGCCGCCTGCAACTCCGGATGGAAACGCGTGCGATCGCCGATGATGCGCAGGCGGATGCCGTTCTCGTCGAGCTTGCGCACCTCGCGGCGCAGGGCCACGAGAAACAGCTCCATCAGCGCGCTGACTTCGTCCGCCGGACGCTGCCAGTTCTCGCTGGAGAACGCGAACAGGGTGAGGACCTCGACCCCTGCCTCGGCGCAGACCTCGATCACCGCCCTGACGGCATCGACACCGGCCTTGTGGCCGGCGACGCCGGGCAGAAGACGCTTCTTCGCCCAGCGATTGTTACCGTCCATGATAATGGCCACGTGGCGTGGCACGCACACATCCTTCCGGGTCTTTTCCATGACGTCAGCCCGGCCTCAGACAGCCATGAGGTCCGCTTCTTTGGCTTCCAGTGCCTTCTCGATCTCACCGATGAACTTGTCGGTCAGCTTCTGCACGTCGTCGCCGGCGCGGCGCTCTTCGTCCTCGCTGATTTCCTTTTCCTTCTGCAGGTCCTTCAGCTGGGCCAGCGCATCGCGACGGATGTTGCGCACGGAAACCCGCGCCTGCTCGGCCTCGGCACGCGCCTGCTTGGTGTAGCCCTTGCGGGTCTCCTCGGTCAGGGCCGGCATCGGTACGCGGATGGTGGTGCCGGCGGTGGCCGGGTTGAGCCCCAGGTCGGAGGTCATGATGGCCTTCTCGACCGCCTGGATCATGCTCTTGTCGAACACGGCCAGGGCCAGGGTGCGGGAGTCTTCCACGGTGACGTTGGCGACCTGGCGCAGCGGCGTATCGGCACCGTAATAGGAAACCATCACGCTATCCAGGATGCTCGGATGCGCGCGACCGGTGCGAATCTTCGCGAAGGCATGGCCCAGCGCTTCCAGGGTCTTGCCCATGCGCTCCTGCGCTTCCTTCTTGATCTCGTTGATCATTCTCAACCCTCCTCGATCAGGGTGCCTTCGGCACCACCAACAACAATATTCAGCAATGCGCCCGGCTTGTTCATGTTGAACACCCGCAGCGGCATGTTCTGGTCACGGCACAGGCAGATGGCGGTCAGGTCCATCACGCCGAGCTTGCGGTCGAGCACTTCATCATAGGTCAGGCGCTCGAACTTCTCGGCATTCGGGTCCTTGAACGGGTCGGCAGTGTACACGCCATCGACCTTGGTAGCCTTAAGGACCACGTCGGCGTCGATCTCGATGGCGCGCAGGCAAGCCGCCGAGTCGGTGGTGAAGAACGGGTTGCCGGTACCGGCGGAGAAGATCACCACCTCGCCACCGCCGAGGTGGCGCATGGCCTTGCGGCGGTCGTAGTGGTCGGTCACGCCGACCATGGAGATCGCCGACATCACCAGCGCGGGGATGTTCGAGCGCTCCAGCGCATCGCGCATCGCCAGGCCGTTCATCACGGTGGCCAGCATCCCCATGTGGTCGCCGGTCACCCGGTCCATGCCGGCCGCGGACAGCGCCGCGCCGCGGAACAGGTTGCCGCCGCCGATGACCAGGCCGACCTGCACGCCGATCCCGACCAACTGGCCGATTTCCAGCGCCATGCGGTCCAGCACCTTGGGATCGATGCCGAACTCCTCCGAGCCCATCAGGGCTTCGCCGCTCAACTTTAGAAGAATGCGTTTATAGCGAGGTTGACGAGCGCTCAGTTGCTGAGCCATGACCTTTTCTCCTGCGGCGATAAAAATACGTGACGGCCGGGCCGTCGTGGGTGGAGACGACTTTGCGCCTGCGTTGCGTGCGAGCCCGCCGAGCGGGCCGGCAACGCGGAAGCTGCCCCGAACGCTTCCCCATTTGACGAAGAGGCCGCACGCATCAGCGGGCAGCCTCTTCCGGGGCGACAGTCGAAACCGTCTTTGTTACTGCTTGGTGGCGGCTACTTGAGCGGCAACTTCGGCAGCGAAGTCCACTTCGGCCTTCTCGATGCCTTCGCCCACTTCGTAACGAACGAAGGAAACGATTTCGGCGCCGGCCTGCTTGGCCAGGTCGCCGACCTTCACTTCCGGGTTCTTCACGAAAGGCTGCTCGACCAGGCTCGCTTCGGCGAGGAACTTGCTGATGCGGCCCTTGACCATGTTCTCGACGATGTTCTCCGGCTTGCCGGCGATCTTGTCGGCGTTCAGCGCCAGGAAGATTTCCTTCTCTTTCGCGATCGCTTCTTCGGAAACTTCCGAAGCGCTCAGGAACTGCGGGTTGCTGGCGGCGACATGCATGGCGATGTCCTTGGCCAGTTCCGGGTTGCCGCCTTTCAGGTTGACCACGACACCGATGCGGTGGCCGTGTAGGTAGGCGCCGACCACGTCGCCCTCGACGCGGGTCAGGCGGCGGATGTTGACGTTCTCGCCGGTCTTGGCGACCAGAGCCAGACGAGCTTCCTCACGTGCTTCGACCAGCGGAGCGGCGTCGGTCAGCTTCTCGTTGAAGGCCTTTTCCAGACTCTCGGCGACGAAGCCCTTGAAGTCGTCCTGGAGGGCCAGGAAGTCGGTCTGGGAGTTGACTTCGATGATCACGGCGGCCTTGTTGTCGGCAGCGATCTTGACGGCGATCGAGCCTTCGGCGGCAATGTTGCCGGCCTTCTTGGCAGCCTTGATCGCACCGGCAGCGCGCATGTCGTCGATGGCCTTCTCGATGTCGCCGCCAGCGGCGGTCAGCGCCTTCTTGCACTCCATCATGCCCAAGCCGGTACGCTCGCGCAGTTCTTTAACCATGGCTGCAGTAATTTCTGCCATTTCGAAATCCTCTTGAGTGGTAGCTCTCAAAAAACCTTTGTGCCCGGCCTGCCGGGCAGAAACTCAAAGGTGGCAAAAAGGGGGCCTAGCCCCCTTCCTGCGCACCGTCGGACGTCTGAACGTCCCGGAATCAGCCTTCGGCGGATTCGGCCGGCGCTTCCTCGACGAACTCGTCGGCGCTGGTGGCAGCGCCCTGCTTGCCGCGGATTACCGCTTCGGCCATCGAGTTCAGGTAGAGTTGCACGGCGCGGATGGCATCATCGTTACCGGGAATTACATAGTCGACGCCTTCCGGGCTGCTGTTGGTATCGACAACGCCGATGACCGGGATGCCCAGCTTGTTGGCTTCGGTGATGGCGATGCGCTCGTGGTCGACGTCGATCACGAACAGAGCGTCCGGCAGGCCGCCCATGTCCTTGATGCCGCCCAGGCTGCGCTCGAGCTTCTCGAGGTCACGGCTGCGCATCAGGGCTTCTTTCTTGGTCAGCTTGTCGAAGGTGCCGTCCTGGGACTGGGTTTCCAGGTCGCGCAGGCGCTTGATCGACTGACGGATGGTCTTGTAGTTGGTGAGCATGCCGCCCAGCCAGCGATGGTCGACGTACGGCATGCCGCAACGAGCGGCTTCCTCGCGAACGATCTTGCCGGCGGAACGCTTGGTGCCGACGAACAGGATCTTGTTCTTGCCAGCGGCCAGGCGCTCAACGAAGGTCAGGGCCTCGTTGAACATCGGCAGGGTCTTTTCGAGGTTGATGATATGGATCTTGTTGCGCGCGCCGAAAATGAACTTGCCCATTTTCGGGTTCCAGTAACGGGTCTGGTGGCCGAAGTGCACACCGGCCTTCAGCATATCGCGCATGTTGACTTGGGACATGATAGTTCCTCGATAAGTCGGGTTAGGCCTCCACGCATCCCAATGACCAACCCTTGCGGGCACCCAGGCCATCGTGTCGATGCATGTGTGGGTTTGTGCTCCGGAAAAGGCCGCAGCCTCGGAGCGGGGCGCTTTATACCATAACCGTGGACGCAGTGAAACCCGCCGCGGATGGCCGGGCGGGAGTAGATCGGTCGGTCAGGTCTGCTAGAATCGCGTATTCCTTATTATTCATGCGTGCTTGCACGCCCGAAGAGAATTCGCATGACCGTCACCATCAAGACGCCCGACGATATCGAGAAGATGCGCATCGCCGGCCGCCTGGCCGCCGAAGTGCTGGAAATGATCGGCGAACACATCAAGCCCGGCGTGACCACCGAGGAGCTGGATCGCATCTGCCACGACTATATCGTCAACGAGCAGAAGGCGATTCCCGCCCCGCTGAACTACAAGGGCTTTCCCAAGTCGATCTGCACCTCGATCAACCATGTGGTCTGCCATGGCATCCCCAACGAGAAGCCGCTGAAGGAAGGCGACATCCTCAACGTCGACATCACCGTCATCAAGGACGGCTACCACGGCGACACCAGCAAGATGTTCCTGGTCGGCAAGACCCCGGAATGGGCCGACCGCCTCTGCCAGATCACCCAGGAATGCATGTACAAGGGCATTTCCGTGGTGCGTCCGGGCGCGCACCTGGGCGATATCGGCGAAATCATCCAGAAGCACGCGGAAAAGAACGGCTTCTCGGTGGTCCGCGAATACTGCGGCCATGGCATCGGCAAGGTGTTCCACGAGGAGCCGCAGGTCCTCCACTACGGTCGTGCGGGTACCGGCATCGAGCTGAAGGAAGGCATGATCTTCACCATCGAGCCGATGATCAACCAGGGCCGCCCGGAGACCCGCCTGCTCGGCGACGGCTGGACCGCGATCACCAAGGACCGCAAGCTGTCCGCGCAATGGGAGCACACCGTGCTGGTCACCGCCGATGGCTACGAGATCCTCACCCTGCGCAACGACGAAACCTTCCCGCGCACCTCGGCAGCCTGATCCGGCCCGGCTTTTGCTGCCAGCCGTGCGCCTCGACGCCCCGCCCCATTCCGGCGGGGCCGACGCCCCGATTCGGCGCAGCGCGCGCACCAATACAGCGCATAAACGCACCAAAACGGGGCGCTCGCGTATCGAACCCAACCGCTAGCAGATAAAGGAAGGCCGCATGCCGCAGGTGGATCCCGAATTGTTCGATCGCGGGCAGTTCCAGGCGGAACTGGCCTTGAAGTCCAGCCCGATCGCGGCCTTCAAGAAGGCCATCCGGCAATTCCGCGAAGTGCTCGACAACCGTTTCAACAGCGGCCGCGACATCCGCCGCCTGATCGAAGATCGCGCCTGGTGCGTCGACCAGATCCTGCAACAGGCCTGGCAGCGCTTCGACTGGGGAGACGACGCCGACATCGCCCTGGTCGCCGTGGGCGGCTACGGCCGCGGCGAACTCCACCCCTACTCCGACGTCGACCTGCTGATCCTCCTCGACAGCGAGGACCAGGAGAGCTTCCGCGAACCGATCGAAGGCTTCCTCACCCTGCTCTGGGACATCGGCCTGGAAGTCGGCCAGAGCGTGCGCTCGGTGCAGCAGTGCGCGGAGGAAGCACGCGCCGACCTGACGGTGATCACCACCCTCATGGAGTGCCGCACCATCTGCGGCCCTGACAGCCTGCGCCAGCGCATGCTGCAGGTTACCGGCAGCGCGCACATGTGGCCGAGCAAGGAGTTCTTCCTGGCCAAACGCCACGAACAGCAGCGCCGCCACGCCAAGTACAACGACACCGAGTACAACCTCGAGCCCAACGTCAAGGGCTCCCCCGGCGGCCTGCGCGACATCCAGACCATCCTCTGGATGGCCCGCCGCCAGTTCGGCAGCCTCAACCTGCACGCCCTGGTGCGCGAAGGCTTCCTGGTGGAAAGCGAGTGCAGCATGCTGGCCTCCAGCCAGGAGTTCCTCTGGCGGGTCCGCTATGCCCTGCACATGCTCGCCGGGCGCGCCGAGGATCGCCTGCTGTTCGATCACCAGCGCAGCATCGCCCGTCTGTTCGGCTACGAAGACAACGACGTCAAGCTGGCGGTCGAACGCTTCATGCAGAAGTACTACCGGGTGGTGATGGCGATCTCCGAGCTGAACGACCTCATCATCCAGCACTTCGAGGAAGTCATCCTGCCCTGCGAGCAGCCGGTGCAGATCCAGCCGCTGAACAGTCGCTTCCAGTTGCGCGACGGCTACATCGAGGTGACGCACCCGAACGTCTTCAAGCGCACCCCGTTCGCCCTCCTGGAAATCTTCGTGCTGATGGCACAGCACCCGGAAATCAAGGGCGTGCGCGCCGACACCATTCGCCTGCTGCGCGACAGCCGACACCTGATCGACGACGAGTTCCGCCACGACATCCGCAACACCAGCCTGTTCATCGAGCTGTTCAAGAGCAGCCAGGGTATCCACCGCAACCTGCGGCGGATGAACCGCTACGGCATCCTCGGCCGCTACCTGCCGGAGTTCGGCCATATCATCGGGCAGATGCAGCACGACCTGTTCCATATCTATACGGTGGACGCCCACACCCTCAACCTGATCAAGCACCTGCGCAAGCTGAATCGGCCGGAGATGGCCGAGAAATATCCGCTGGCGAGCAAGATCATCGATCGTCTGCCCAAGCCGGAACTGATCTACATCGCCGGTCTCTACCATGACATCGCCAAGGGCCGTGGCGGCGACCACTCGGAACTCGGCGCGGTGGACGCCGAGGCCTTCTGCCAGAGCCACCAGTTGCCGCTCTGGGACACCCAACTGGTGTCCTGGCTGGTGCAGAACCACCTGGTGATGTCGACCACCGCGCAACGCAAGGACCTCTCCGACCCGCAGGTGATCTTCGATTTCGCCCAACTGGTCGGCGACCAGACCCACCTCGACTACCTGTACGTGCTCACCGTGGCCGACATCAACGCCACCAACCCGACGCTCTGGAACTCCTGGCGCGCCAGCCTGCTCCGGCAGCTCTACACCGAGACCAAGCGCGCCCTGCGCCGCGGCCTGGAGAACCCGGTGGACCGCGAGGAGCAGATCCGCCAGACGCAGACCGCGGCCCTCGACCAACTGGTACGCAACGGCATCGACCAGGACGATGCCGAGCAGTTATGGAGCCAGCTCGGCGACGACTACTTCCTGCGCCACACCGCCGGCGACGTGGCCTGGCACACCGAGGCGATCCTCCAGCACCCGGACGACGGCACGCCGCTGGTGCTGATAAAGGAAACCACCCAGCGCGAGTTCGAGAGCGGTTCGCAGATCTTCATCTACGCCGCCGACCAGCACGATTTCTTCGCGGTCACCGTGGCCGCCATGGACCAGCTCAACCTGAGCATCCAGGACGCGCGGATCATCACCTCCACCAGCCAGTTCACCCTCGATACCTATATCGTGCTCGACGCCGACGGCGACTCCATCGGCAACAACCCGGAGCGCATCGCCGAGATCCGCGAGGGGCTTATCGACGCGCTGAAGAACCCCGACGACTACCCGACCATCATCCAGCGCCGGGTGCCGCGCCAGCTCAAGCACTTCGCCTTCGCCCCGCAGGTGACCATTTCCACCGACGCGTTGCGCCAGGTCTCGGTGCTCGAAGTCATCGCCCCCGACCGCCCAGGCCTGCTGGCGCGGATCGGCGGCATCTTCCTGGATTTCGACCTGTCGGTGCAGAACGCCAAGATCGCCACCCTCGGCGAGCGCGTGGAGGACGTCTTCTACATCACCGATGCGCGCAACCAGCCGCTCGCCGACCCCGACCTGTGCAAACGCCTGCAGGCCGCCCTGGTCGAGCAGCTGTCACAAGACAACGGACGGGACACCCTGCCTACCCGGATAAACTTCTGAGAAGCCTTGCCAACGCCATGAATACCGCACTCGACAACCTGCAGCCCTACCCCTTCGAGAAGCTCCGCGCCCTGCTCGGCGGCGCCCGGCCGCCCGCGACGCTGAAGCCGATCGCACTGTCCATCGGCGAGCCCAAGCACCGCTCGCCGAGCTTCGTCGCCGAAACCCTGGCGGAGAACCTGGACCAGCTCGCGGTCTACCCGACCACCCTCGGCCTGCCGGCCCTGCGCGAAGCCATCGCGCGCTGGTGCGAGCGGCGCTTCTCGGTACCGGCCGGCTGGCTGGATGCGGCGCGCCACGTACTGCCGGTGAACGGTACCCGCGAGGCGCTGTTCGCCTTCACCCAGACCGTGGTCCGCCGCAGCGAGCCCGGCGAGGCGCCCGGCCTGGTGGTCAGCCCGAACCCGTTCTACCAGATCTACGAAGGCGCGGCGCTGCTCGCCGGAGCCGTGCCGCACTACCTGCCCTGCCGCGAGGAAAACGGCTTCAACCCCGATTTCGACGCGGTCGACGAGGCGACCTGGCAGCGCTGCCAGATTCTCTTCCTCTGCTCGCCAGGCAACCCCACCGGGGCCCTGGTACCGCTGGAGACCCTGAAGAAGCTGATCGCCCTGGCCGACCGCTACGACTTCGTGATCGCCGCCGACGAGTGCTACAGCGAACTCTACTTCGACGAAAACGCCCCGCCGCCCGGCCTGCTCAACGCTTGCGCCGAGCTGGGCCGCACGGACTTCAGCCGCTGCGTGGTGTTCCACAGCCTGTCCAAGCGCTCCAACCTGCCCGGCCTGCGCTCGGGCTTCGTCGCCGGCGACGCGGAGATCCTGAAGAAATTCCTCCTCTACCGCACCTACCACGGCTGCGCCATGCCGGTGCAGACCCAGTTGGCGAGCATCGCCGCCTGGAACGACGAGGTCCATGTGCGCGCCAACCGCAGCCTCTACCGCGAGAAATTCGACGCCGTGCTGGCGATCCTCGACGGCGTGCTCGACGTACAGCGCCCGGACGGCAGTTTCTACCTGTGGGCACGCACCCCGGTGGACGACACCGTATTCACCCGCGAACTGTTCGAGCAGCAGCACGTGACGGTGGTGCCGGGTTCCTACCTGTCGCGCGAGGTGGACGGCGAGAACCCCGGCGCCAACCGCGTGCGCATGGCCCTGGTGGCACCACTGGCCGAGTGCGTCGAAGCCGCCGAGCGCATCCGCGACTACCTGCGGGCGCGCTGAAGCCTGCGCGGAGAAACGAAAAGGGATCGCCGCGGCGATCCCTTTTCGTTCACACCCAGCGGGCGAAGCGATTGGTCAGCCAGCTTTCCTGCTGGTCCAGCTCGCGCAGGATATCGCCCAGGGTCTCGTCGTCGATCTCGTTGTTACGCCGCTGCCGGTACAGTTCCAGGCGCTGCGCGCGCAACGCCTTCAGGCGCAAGGCCTTGTCGGCGATCTCCAGGGCCTGGGCCTGGTCGCGGGCCTCATCGGTGGTCGGTGCGGTATCCAGCGACTGGCGGTATTCGGCCATGATCTGCGCACGCGCCTCGGCGACCCGCGAAGTATTCGCCGCATCGTTGCCTTCCACCTGCGGCAGTTCCTCGCTCTCCAGGGCCCGGATCGCCGCCTCCGCGGTCTTGCGCCAGGCCTCGCGCCGCTCGCGCTCGTGGGCGCCATCGTTGCTCGCCGGCAGCCCGCGCAGCAGCAGCGGCAGGCCGATGGTCGCGCCGATCAGGGAAATCAGGATCACGCTGGTGGCGATGAAGATGATCAGGTCGCGCTGCGGGAAGGCGCTGCCATCCATCAGGCTCATCGGTACCGACAGCACCGCCGCCAGGGTCACCGCACCACGCACGCCGCTCAATGCACTGAGGGCGGAGAGACGGCGCAGGGAGATGCCGCTCAGCCCGGGCGGGCTCTTGCCGCGCCAGCGGTCGATGCGCAGCGACAACTTCCAGTAGCCATAGACCCAGCCGTAGCGGATCAGCATCAGCACGGCGGTGATCGCCGCCACATAGGCCAGCAGCAGCGAGGAACGCCAGAGCAGGTCGCCGTGGTGGTTGGCCACCGACTTCATGATGTCCGGCAACTGCAGGCCGAGCAGCAGGAACACCACGCCGTTGAAGGCGAACTCCAGCATCGACCAGACGCTGCGGTTGAGCAGGCGCGTGGAAGTCTGCCGCGGCAGCAGGTCGACCCAGCTCTGCATCATGCCGGCCGCCACCGCCGAGAGAATCCCGGAGACGCCCAGGTGTTCCGCCACCATGTAGGAGGCGAACGGCAGCAACAGCATCAGTACCACGTGGGTCGCCGGGTCGTCCCAGCCACGGGAGATCATCCAGGCGCGGATGCGGCCCAGCGACCAGCTGAGGAACACCCCGATGGCCAGGCCGCCGACCGCGACCAGGAGGAAGTTGAGGCTGGCGTCCACCAGCGAGAACACGCCGGTCATCGCCGCGGCGATGGCGAACTTGAATGCCACCAGGCCAGAGGCATCGTTCATCAGCGCCTCGCCCTCCAGCAGGTGCATCAGGCGCTTGGGCAGCCGCCCCTGGGTGATCGCCGAGACCGCCAGGGCGTCCGTGGGCGACAGCACGGCGGCGAGGGCGAAGGAAGCCGCCAGGGGAATTTCCGGGATCAGCAGGTGGATGAAATAGCCGGCGCCGACCACGGTGAAGAACACCAGGCCGAACGCCATCATCAGGATCGGCCAGCGCATCCGCCAGACTTCCCGCTTGGGAATACGCCAGCCATCGACGAACAGCAGCGGCGGAATGAACAGGAAGAGGAACAGTTCCGGGTCGAGGGCAATGTGCAGCCCGAGGGACGGCAAGGCCAGCAGGGCCCCGGCGGCGATCTGGATCAGCGGTAGCGGCAAGGGCAGCAACTGGGCGGCCAGGCGGGTGGCGCCGACGACCAGCAGCAGGGTCAGAACGGTGTACACGGTTTGCATGAGGGCGGGGATCTCCGGCTTCGTCCCTGGACGATGCGACTGCGCCGATTGCACCATCGCGATCGGTAGGCAGCTATCCGACATTCGCACAATCCGTACGGTCTTTCCTAGCCCCGCCGCTCTACCCCGCACTTCCACCTCTTCCGCCGCGGCGACCGGAGCGCCCGGACAAGGTTCCCGCACTAGTACATCCGAGCTATTTCATTGCGGCGCGAGACGCTCCTACACTCCCCTTCAGTCCAGGCCCGCCGTAGCGTCGGCCAGGACGACGCCCCGAAGGAGTACGGGGTGCAGCGCCCACTCAGACAAAGGAATGCCGCCATGACAAGCAAGGGACTTACTTCCGCACTGCTGCTCGCCTCGATGTTCGCCGCCACCTCCGGCTGCCTCCAGCAGAACGCACTGACCCAGGGCTACCGCACCACCCAGCCCGGGCAACCCGGCCAGGCCCAGGTAGCCTCCGCCAACACCCCTTGCACCCCCAGCGCCACCAATGACCTGATCGCTACCGGTCGCAGCCTGCTGGACATCACCACCAACCTGATCAAGACCCGCAACCAGATGAGCGACGGCGGCAGCATCATGCGCGACGTCGACGACGTGCAGAAGGTCGGCAAGGGCCATGCCGTGCTGGACAGCGTCGAGAGCATGACCGGCGGTCCGCAGCAGCCCTGCGGCTAAGCGCACCACGACGATTCATCCCGGACAGCGAGCCCCCGCACGCTGTTCTCCCCCTGAGCCTCGCCTACCCGGCGGGGCTTTTTTTGTCCTGCGCCAAACAGCCGCCGCCCCGCATCAAGGAACTCGCCCATCACCCGGCCATGCAGACCAGGCCGCTTCGAGTCCCGTTCGTCACCTGTGCAAGGCGTCTGGAACGCGGCTATTGTCCGACGATCGAAGTGATGGCAATGTAGAATTACACCTTTGGATGTAGTCGTTTCGGGTAGGTCGCGAGATGGAACGAGCTTTTTCCCCTACCGCGGAATCGCGGAGCAGCGGCCCATGAGGCGCGCCGAGATGCTGTTGCTGAAGAGCCTGGCGGAAACACTGATGGCCGACCGGGACAACCGCCACGACGACTTGCAGGCGACCATGCGGCTGGCGCACCTGAGTTCGCCGGAGATGATCCTGTACATGGTCAACCGGGTGCTCGAGCTCGAAGAGAGCATCGAGCGGATCGCCGCGGTTCTCCAGAAACTCTCTGCGGACGAGCCGATGCCCCTAGAGGAAACGCCGCCCGAACCAGCCTTCGAACCGGCCCTGCAGTCCCGCGCCACCGAGAGCGCGGAAACCTAGCGGCGGGCAGGCCGCTACACCAGCACCTGGCGAGTGCTGGCGATCAGCGCATGGACCTGTCGCTCCACCTGCTCCGCCACCGGCACTTCGGGCCCCCGCCCCTCCGGGCAGGGCAGGTTCGGCGTGGTGCCGAACAGCCGGCAGATCAGCGGACGTTCCTCATAGGCCTCGCAGCCGTTCGGTCCGAGATGGACGCAGTTCCACTCGGCCAGGGCGGCGTCGTGTTCGGCCTCGCTCTTCAGCGGCAGGCGGGCCATCTCTTCCGACGAGGCGGTAACCGGCCCGCAGCAATCGTGGCAGCCGGGCTTGCAGGCGAAGCCCGGTATCTGCAGGCGTAATTGGTCTATCTGGCGACCGATGCAACTCATGGGAAATCTCCTCGGCGGGGGAAGGATTGTACAGCGCGGACCGGAGCATTCCGAAAGTACCGGTAAGGATGCTCTCCAGCGAGCCGAATCGACCTGTTCAACCTGCGCTCTCTCCGTTCCCGGCCAGGGAAACAGCCCGGCTCCCTGTCCGCCCGCCCGTCCACGGCTATCTGCCGTCACGCCGCTCCCGAGCGCGGTAGCCCCGAGACCGCACAGGGGCGGAACGACGTGGCATAATCCGGCGATCACCTTTCGGCGACCTATCGGCAGGGCCCGGGAAGACCCGGGCCTCGGGAGAAGCAATGACCTACGTTCTCTACGGCATCAAAGCCTGCGACACCATGAAGAAGGCTCGGACCTGGCTCGACGAGCACAAGGTCGCCTACGACTTCCACGACTACAAGGCCGTCGGCATCGACCGCGAACACCTGCGGCGCTGGTGCGCGGAGCACGGCTGGCAGACCGTCCTCAACCGCGCCGGCACTACCTTCCGCAAGCTCGACGAAGCGCAGAAGGCCGATCTCGACGAAGCCAAGGCGATCGAGCTGATGCTGGCCCAGCCGTCGATGATCAAGCGCCCGGTGCTGGAACTGGGCAGCAGGACGCTGGTCGGCTTCAAGCCCGACGCCTACGCCGCCGCGCTGGCCTGAACGGGAGGCCGCATGAGCATCGCCTGGGCCCTGTTCGTACCCGCCTGCTTCGCCCTCAACCTGGCGCCGGGGCCGAACAACCTGCTGTCGCTGAACAACGCCGCGCGGCACGGTTTCGCCACCGCCTCGCTGGCCGGCGGCGGGCGCCTGCTGGCATTCGCCGGCATGCTCGCCCTGGCCGCCTCCGGGCTGGCGCTGGTGCTGCACACCTCGGCCTGGCTGTTCCTGGCGATCAAGCTGCTCGGCGCTGCCTACCTGTTGTGGCTTGCGCTGCAATTGTGGCGGGCCGATGCGCAGCCACTGGCGAACGAAGCCAGCCCGGCGCGTCCCAGCCTCTGGCGCCTGGGGCGCCAGGAGTTCCTGGTGGCGGCGGGCAACCCGAAAGCGATCCTGATCTTCACCGCCTTCCTGCCGCAGTTCGTCGATCCCGGCCAACCGCTGGGCGCCCAGTTCGCCCAGCTCGGCGCGGCATTCCTGCTGCTCGAATGGCTGGCCATCGCTCTTTATTCCTATGCCGGGCTCCACCTCGGCCGGCTGCTCGCCGGCCAGCGGGCCCGGCGTCTGTTCAACCGCGGTTGCGCCGCGCTGCTCGGCAGCGCGGGGCTGGGCCTGCTGCTCAGCCGCCGTCCGGCCTGACCGTTACACTCCGTTTCGAGGAAACCCACATGTCGCAATCCCTGTTCAGCCTGGCCTTCGGCGTCGGCACCCAGAACCGCCAGGAAGCCTGGCTGGAAGTGTTCTACGCGCTGCCGCTGCTCAAGCCTTCGAGCGAAATCGTCGCTGCCGTCGCACCGATCCTTGGCTACGCAGCCGGCAACCAGGCGCTGACCTTCACTTCGCAGCAGGCCTACCAGCTGGCCGACGCCCTGAAGGGTATCGACGCCGCTCAGTCGGCCCTGCTCTCGCGCCTGGCGGAAAGCCAGAAGCCGCTGGTCGCCACCCTGTTGGCGGAAGACGCCGCGCCGTCCTCCACCCCGGAGGCCTACCTCAAGCTGCACCTGCTCTCCCACCGCCTGGTCAAACCGCACGCTGTGAACCTGAGCGGCATCTTCCCGCTCCTGCCGAACGTGGCCTGGACCAACATCGGCGCGGTGGACCTGGCCGAACTGGCCGAACTGCAACTGGAAGCGCGACTGAAGGGCAAGCTGCTGGAAGTCTTCTCCGTCGACAAGTTCCCGAAGATGACCGACTACGTGGTCCCGGCCGGCGTACGCATCGCCGACACCGCCCGCGTGCGCCTGGGCGCCTACATCGGTGAAGGCACCACGGTGATGCACGAAGGTTTCGTCAACTTCAACGCCGGCACCGAAGGCCCGGGCATGATCGAAGGCCGCGTATCCGCCGGCGTGTTCGTCGGCAAGGGGTCGGACCTGGGCGGCGGCTGCTCGACCATGGGCACCCTTTCCGGTGGCGGCAACATCGTCATCAGCGTCGGCGAAGGCTGCCTGATCGGCGCCAACGCCGGCATCGGCATCCCGCTGGGCGATCGCAACATCGTCGAGGCCGGCCTGTACATCACCGCCGGCACCAAGGTCGCCCTGCTCGACGAGCAGAACGCTCTGGTGAAAGTGGTCAAGGCCCGCGACCTGGCCGGTCAGCCCGACCTGCTGTTCCGCCGCAACTCGCAGAACGGTGCGGTGGAGTGCAAGACCAACAAGACCGCCATCGAGCTGAACGAAGCGCTGCACGCGCACAACTGAGCCCAGCTCGCCTCCCCGCTCGCCCGACGGCGCTCGCCAGCGCCGCCGGGTGCGCTACCCTTTCCCCTGTAACCGTCCTCGCACAGTGTCCGCCATGTCCCTGCCGTCTCCCTGGCGCGCCGACTTTCCGGCCTTTTCCGCCTTCGCCGCGGAAGGCCTGACCTACCTCGACAGCGCCGCCACCACCCAGAAGCCACAGGCCGTACTCGACGCCCTGAACGGCTACTACCTTGGCGGCGCCGCCAACGTCCACCGCGCCCAACATGTCCCCGGCGAGCGTGCCACCCGGGCCTTCGAGGCCGCGCGCAGCCGCGTCGCCCACTGGCTGCACGCCGGCAACCCGGCCGAGGTGCTGTTCACCCGCGGTACCACAGAGGCGATTAACCTGGTGGCCTATGGGCTGGAGCGGCATTTCCGTCCTGGCGACGAACTGCTGGTCAGTGCCCTGGAACACCATGCCAACCTGCTTCCCTGGCAGCAGTTGGCCCTGCGCCGCGGCCTGGTCCTGCGCGTGTTGCCGCTGGACGAGCGCGGGGTGATCGACCTGGAGCAGGCTCGCCATATCATCGGCGAGCGTACCCGCCTGCTGGCGATCAGCCAGTTGTCCAACGTTCTCGGCACCTGGCAACCGGTGGTGGAGTTGATCCAGCTGGCCCGCGAGCGCGGTGCCTGGACCCTGGTCGACGGCGCCCAGGGCAGCGTCCACGGACGCCACGACCTGCCGGGCCTGGGCTGCGACTTCTACGCATTCTCCGGCCACAAGCTCTACGGCCCCGACGGCATCGGCGTGCTCTGGGGTCGCCCACAGGCCCTGGAGCAACTGGCGCACTGGCAGTTCGGCGGCGAGATGGTACGCCACACCGGCTTCCACGAAGCCAGCTTCCATGCCGCTCCGCTCGGCTTCGAGGCGGGCACCCCGGCGGTTTCCGCGGCGATCGGCCTGGGCGCGACCATCGACTGGCTGGCCACCCTGGACGAAGCCGAAGTCGCCGCCCACGAAGGCGCCCTCCACGCCCGCCTGCTCGCCGGCCTGCTGGCGCGCGACGGCGTCAGCCTGCTCGGCGAACCGCAGGCGGCGCTGGCTAGCTTCTGCGTCGACGGCGTGCACGTCGCAGATCTCGCCCACCTGCTCGGCGAACAGGGCATCGCGGTGCGCGCCGGCCACCATTGCGCGATGCCGCTGCTGCAACGCCTCGAGGTACCCGGCGCCCTGCGTGTCTCGCTGGGCTTGTACAACGATGCCGACGACCTGGAGCGCTTCTTCCTGGCCCTCGACCGCTCACTGGAGTTGCTGCGATGAACCCGGTTCTCCCCGAACAGGCCCAGGAGGCACTGGACGCCTTCGGTCACACCGCCAGTTGGGAACAGCGTGCGCGTCTGCTGCTGCAATGGGGCGAGCGCCTGGCGCCGCTCGCGGAACACGAACGCCAGGAAGAGCATCGCGTGCACGGTTGCGAAAGCCTGGTCTGGCTGCTCGGCGAGCAGCGCGACGGCCACTGGCGCTTCCGTGCCGACAGCGACGCGCGCCTGATCCGCGGCCTGCTGGCGGTGCTGCTGGCACGGGTCGACGGCATCGAGACTCGCGAACTGGCGCGCCTGGACCTCAACGACTGGTTCACCTGCCTGGGTCTTTCCCGCCAACTGTCGCCCTCGCGCAGCAACGGCCTGAACGCCGTGCTGCAACGCATGCGCGAACTGGCCGGCCAGACCGCCGGCTGAGCCCGCTCAGCGCGCCAGCAGTTCCGGCAGGTGCCGGGCCAGGGCGCGGTAGCGGTCCTCTTCGATCCGATAGGCCCAGTCAGGATGGGCGGCGACCTCGCCCTCGGCGAAGCCCTCGACGCTCTTCGGCAACAACCAGTATTGCTCGCCCTGGCGCCGAATCTCGCCATCCAGGCGCGCGCCGGAAAACGTCCGCAGGCTGAACACCAGGAGCAATGGCGCCTGTCTGAATCCCACCTGCGCCAGCGGCGCTACATCGGCGAAACGCAGGTCGGCGAACAGCGCCGCCGCGCCGTTGGCCGCTGCCTCATAGGCCAGCTTGCGCCCTGAGGGCAATTGCCGGACCTGCAGGTTCGGCTGCCCGGCGTCGTCGCGATAGAGATCCAGGCGCTCGCCCTTCGGATAGCGCAGTTGCAGTTCGCGCACCCGGGCGAAGGGCAGCGTGGCGATCCGCCGGTCGAGCCACTCCAGTTCGTTGTTCGGCAACGGCAGCCGCTTGTCGATCAGCCAGGCCTGCGGATCGCCCAGTCGTCGTACGAAGCTACCGCCATGCTGCGCATCCTTGCCTACCAGCAGCACCAGAGGCTCGCTGGACTGCCGCTGCAGGCTCAGGCGTAGCGCCTGCCCCTCGCCACGCTCCGCCAGGCCAAGCAGCGCGTGGTTCTTCGGGTTGGCGCTCTTCGCCTCGACCTTGCGCGCCTCTGCCAGTGCCTTGAGCAGCGCCGACAAGCGTAGCCGGTCGGCCGGATAGCCGGCCTTGGCCGGCAGGACCCACGCGCCCGCACGCCGCTCGACCCGGATATCCGGCGAACCGTCGGCAAACTGCACGTGCAGGCCACTCAGCGTCGCGCTGTCCAGTTCCGGCAGCCAGCGCTCTGCCACCGGCAAGGCAGGTACCTCGGCTGCGCGCTCGCGCTGCAGCCAGGCGAAGGTTCCGGCCAGCGCCGCCACCAGCGCCAGCAGGACGATCAGCGTATTGCGCCGCATGCGTCAATGCCCTCCCCGGGCCATGCGCCGGCGCCGCCAGAGCCAGCCGAGCAGCACGCCGACCGTGAGCAACGAGGGAACCAGGGCGATATTGACCAGCTTCAGGGTGCGGCCCAGTGCGTCGATATCGGCGTTCAACTGGTACTGCACCTCGCGCAGCTCCTTGCGGATGCGCAGCTTCTCCTGCATGTACTGGCGCACCGTGGCCTGCTGTTCGGGCGTCAGTTCGACGGCCTTCTCCGGGGCGGCGCCCTGCTGGAGGGCGGCGAGTTGCTGCTCGGTATCGGCGAGGCGCTGCTTGAGCTGGTCCTCCTTTTGCCGGAAGCTCGTCTCGGCCTCGCGCTGCAGGCGCTCGACCACCACGAACGGCCGGCTGAACCGGCCGCGGGAGCGCACGCTGATCAGCGCGTCGGTGCCCGACAGGTTGTCCAGCGCGTTGACCACCAGCGCGCCGTTGTCGGCCCAGGGCTGCGGCACGCGCTGGCCGAAGAAGTCCTGCACCTGGACCCACATGCGATCGCTGAGCAGGTCGGTATCGGCCACGACGATGACATTGATGTTGCGCGCCTCCTTCAGGCCTTCGCGATGCCCCTCGATGCCCTCCGCGAAGGCACTCTTCGCCGGCCCCTGGATACGGGCGGCGAGAGTATGCCGCCGGCCGCTCGGGCGCAGCTCGCGCATCAGATCGCCGGGGTCACGCAGCAGGCCGAAGCGCGAGGCATCGAACGGCATCGCCTGGGCCGAGCTTTGCAGCAAAGGCGTGAAGCTGGTGCTCGCTCCGGGGAGCCTTTCGAGGATGCCGGGCGTCGCCAGGGTCAGGCTTTCCAGGCCGGCAGTGGCGATGTCGTCCTGGTCCAGCGCCTCGCGCGGCAAGCTGAGCCAGGCCGGATGCCGGGCCGGACGCTGGTCCCGGCCAAGACTGATGGACATCGCATAGGCGCCGTCGCCGAGCACCTTGCCCGGCAGCAGGCGCAGCCCCCAGGCCTCGAACAGCGGCGCGAGGTCGGACGACTTGTCGCCATCCAGCGTAGCGGCGAAATCGCTGCCGCTGTCGGCCTCGCTGAAGGGGTCGACGAACGCCAGCAGCTTGCCCCCGCGCAGGACGAACTGGTCGATGGCGTATAGCGTCTGCTCGGGTAACTGCTTGGGATGCACCAGCAGCAGCACCGAGACCTCCGGCGGGATTTCCGTGGCATCGCTCTTGAGGCTGCGCAGGTCGAATTGCTGGCGGATTTCCTCCATGACCATCCACGGCGAGGTCGGCTGCCGGCTGGCCATGTCGAAGCCGCCATTGAGCGGCAGCGACGACATCAGGCCGACCACCGGCCGCTGCGGCTGGGCCAGGGTCTGCACCAGGCGGCTGATGTCGTATTCGAGGAACTCCTCCTGATCGAGCGGGAAGAAGGGTATGACCTGGACTCCGTCCAGGGCGTTGCTGCCGGCCAGACCGAAGTACAGGTTGTCGCCGCCCTGCTGCAGGGGAATTCCTTGCAGGCCGAACTCGGTGGCCTTGTCCTCGTTCTCGGAGAACGGCTCGGGATCGATCACCTGCAGGCGAATCCTGCCGTTCGCCTCGCGCTCGTAGGCGCGCAGCAGTTCCTCGACGCGCCTGGCGTAGTTGCGCAGCGGCACCAGTTCCCGGGCACCGCTATCCGAATAGAAGAAGTACAGGTTGATCGGCTCGTCGAGGCCGGCCAGGATCCGCTTGGTGCCGGGGCTGATGGTGTAGAGCTTCTGCTCGGTCAGGTCGAGCCGCGCGCCGCTGAACAGCAGGCCGGAGACCATGTTGAAGGCCAGGAACGCCAGCGCGATCAGCAACAGCCCGGCGCCAGAGGACAACACGCGTTTCATCGACTCCCCCTCATTCGGCTTTCTTCAGCTCGACCGCCACCGCCGTGGCGGCCAGCCAGGCGACGATCAGGCTGACGAAATACAGCAGGTCGCGCAGGTCGATGACGCCCTTGCTGACGGCATCGAAGCGGGTCAGCAGGCTCAGCGAGGCCACCGCATCGAGCAACCACTGCGGCGCCCACTGGCTGAACGCATCGAGCACCAGCGGAAAGCCGCTGAGCATGAACAGGAAGCAGGCGGCCACGGCGAGGATGAAAGCGATCACCTGGTTCTTCGCCAGGGCCGACATGCACGAACCGATGGCCAGGTAGCCGCCGGCCAGCAGCCAACTGCCCAGGTAGCCGGCGAGAATCGCACCGTTGTCCGGCTCGCCCAGGTAGTTCACCGTGAGCACCATGGGGAAGGTCAGCAGCAGCGCGATTCCGGCGAACGCCCAGGCGGCCAGGAACTTGCCGGCCACGGCTTCGAAGCGGGTCAGCGGCAGGGTCATCAGCAGCTCGATCGAGCCGGACTTGCGCTCCTCCGCCCACAGGCGCATGGCCAGCGCGGGAACCAGGAACAGGTAGAGCCAGGGATGGAAGGCGAAGAAGGAGGCCAGGTCGGCCTGGTTGCGTTCGTAGAAGTTGCCCAGGTAGAAGGTGAACACGCCCGCCAGGACCAGGAAGATCACGATGAACACATAGGCCAGCGGCGTGGCGAAATAACTCGCCAGCTCGCGCTTGAAGATCACCGGCAGTTGCTTCATGCCTCCGTCCCCCGGGTCAGGTTGCGGAATACCTCGTCGAGCCGGCCGCGCTCCACGTCCAGTTCGCGGATCCGCCAGCCGCGCTCGGCGACCAGCCCGCTGACCTGGGGAAAGATCACCGCGCCCGGCTGCGCCAGGACGGTCAGGCTGCCTTCGGCGGGGTTCTCCTCGATGCCCGCCACGCCCGGCAGCACCGCCAGCGCCACGGTATCCAGGGGGTCGTCGCTGTAGAGCGTCACCGCCTGGTGGTAGCGCGAGCGGCTGGCCAGCTCCAGCGGCGTGCTGTCCGCCAGCAGCCGCCCGCCGCCGATCACCAGGGCGCGGCTGCACAGCGCCGAGACTTCCTCGAGGATATGGGTGGAGATGATCACGATGCGCTCCTGCGCGAGGCCGCGGATCAGTTCGCGGACCTGGTGCTTCTGGTTCGGATCGAGCCCGTCGGTGGGCTCGTCGAGCACCAGCGCCCGCGGTTCGTGGAGGATCGCCTGGGCCAGGCCGACACGCCGGCGGAAGCCCTTGGAGAGGGTTTCGATGGTCTGCCGGCGCACCTCGTCCAGTTCCAGCAGCCCCAGTGTCCGGGCGACCCGCTCGCGCTTGCCGGCGCCACGGTAGCCACGGATCTCGGCGATGAAATCGAGGAAGCCCTGCACGGTCATTTCCGCGTAGCAGGGCGAACCTTCCGGGAGGTAGCCGATCAGCCGCTGCGCCTGCAGCGTGCGGCTGCGGATGTCGAAGCCGAAAATGCTCGCGGTGCCGGCGCTGGGCGCCAGGAAGCCGGTGAGCATCTTCATGGTGGTGGACTTGCCGGCGCCGTTCGGACCGAGGAAGCCCAGTACCTCCCCCGTCGCCACCTGGAAGGACAGGTCGTCCACCGCCACCCGCGAGCCGAAGCGTTTGCCGAGGTTTCTTGTTTCGATCATGGTCCCCTACCTGTTCCGGCGGCCGCCGCCATGTCCGGCCAGGGCCGCGAAAAACGCGCAGGGACTATAGCCGAAGCGCCCCGCCGCCTGGCAATACGGGGCATCGGGAGAACCTTGGCAAAACGTGACAGAACCCGAACGCTTGCCGAAGGTTCTACATTCGCAACCTGTTCGCCGCCGTTCGCCGTAGGACGCGTTGCGTTCTTTTGCGGCCCTCCGGGGATTGCGGCAAACTAGCCGCGCCCGTCACGCCGGGTCCCGATCAACTGCCAGTAGACACCGTATGCCCCGCTACCCGTTCCGCCGCTTTGGTTTTGGCGCCTTGCGCCGCCTGCTGTACCTCTGGGTACGCTCGGAAACCATCAACCAATCGGCCTTCACCCTGAAGATCGACCGCAGCAAGCCGGTGCTCTACGTGCTGCAACAGCCTTCGGTCAGCGATCTCGCGGTAGTGGATACCGAATGCCGCAAGGCCGGGCTGCCGCGTCCGGTGATGCCGGTAGCGGTAGGCGACGCCATCGAGCCGGCGGCATTCTTCTACCTGACGCCCGAACCCGACTGGCTGGGCCGCCAGGACAAGCGCGGCGCCTCGCCGACCCTGGTGCGCATGCTCGCCGCGGTCGGCCAGAACGGTCTCGACGACGCGCAGATCATTCCGGTCAGCGTGTTCTGGGGACAATCGCCGGACAGCGAATCGAGCCCCTGGAAGCTGCTGTTCGCCGACAACTGGGCGGTCACCGGGCGCCTGCGCAAGCTGGCGCGCATCCTGATTCTCGGACGCAAGACCCGCGTGCAGTTCTCCGCGCCGATCCACCTGCGCGAGCTGGTGGAACAGGGCAAGGGCCACGAACGCACGCTGCGCATGGTCAACCGTATCCTCCGGGTGCACTTCCGCAACCTGAAGACAGCGGTAATCGGTCCCGACCTGTCGCACCGCCGCAACCTGGTCAAGGGCCTGCTGCGCGCGCCGCTGGTACGCCAGGCGATCAACGAGGAATGCGAGAGCGAACGGATATCCCAGGAGAAGGCCGAAGGCATCGCGCTGCGCTACGCCAATGAAATCGCCTCGGACTTCTCCTATCCGGTGATCCGCTTCCTCGAAGTCATCCTCAGCTGGTTCTGGAACAAGCTGTACGAAGGGGTCAAGGTCAACCACATCGAGCGGGTGCAGGACGTGGCCCAGGGCAACGAGATCGTCTACGTGCCCTGCCACCGCAGCCACATCGACTACCTGCTGCTCTCCTACCTGCTGTTCCGCAACGGCCTGACCCCGCCGCACATCGCCGCCGGGATCAACCTGAACATGCCGGTGATCGGCTCGATCCTGCGCCGCGGCGGGGCCTTCTTCATGCGCCGCAGCTTCAAGGGCAACCAGCTCTACACCGCGGTGTTCAACGAGTACCTGCACACCCTGTTCTCCCGCGGCTTCTCCACCGAGTACTTCGTCGAGGGCGGTCGTTCGCGCACCGGGCGCATGCTCCACCCACGCACCGGCATGCTCGCCATCACCCTGCGCAGCTTCCTCCGAGACTCGCGCCGGCCGATCGTCTTCGTGCCGGTCTACATCGGCTACGAGCGCGTGCTGGAAGGCCGCACCTACCTCGGCGAACTGCGCGGCGCGACCAAGAAGAAGGAGTCGATCTTCGACCTGTTCAAGGTGGTCGGCGCCCTGAAGCAGCGTTTTGGCCAGGTCTGGGTGAACTTCGGTGAGCCGATCCATCTCGACCAGTTCCTCGACCGCCACCAGCCCGACTGGCAGGACCAGGACCTCGGCCCGGAATACCGCCCCGCCTGGCTGCCGCAGACCACCAACCTGCTGGCCAAGGACGTCGCCCGCCACCTCAACGACGCGGCGGCGATCAACCCGGTCAACCTGGTCGCCCTGGCGCTGCTCTCCACCAGCCGCCAGGCCCTCGACGAAAGCGCCCTGGCGCGAATCCTCGACCTCTACCTGGCGCTGCTGCGCAAGGTGCCCTACTCGCCCAGCGCGACCCTGCCGGACGGCGACGGCCAGGCCCTGATCGAATACGTGAAGAGCATGAACCTGCTGGCCGAGCAGAAGGACGCGCTGGGCCGCATCCTCTATCTCGACGAACAGAACGCGGTGCTGGCGACCTACTACCGCAACAACGTCCTCCACGTCTTCGCCCTGCCGGCGCTGATCGCCAGCTTCTTCCAGAGCAACTCGCGGATCAGCCGCGAACAGTTGCTGCGCTTCGCCCGCGCGCTCTATCCCTACCTGCAGGCGGAACTGTTCATCCGCTGGAGCCTGGACGAACTCGACGCGGTGATCGACCAGTGGCTGGCGGCCCTGGTGGAGCAGGGCCTGCTGCGCCAGGAGAACGACACCTTCATCCGCCCGGCGCCAAGCTCGCGGCAATACGTGCTGCTGATCCTCCTCGCTCGTTCGGTGACCCAGACCCTGCAGCGCTTCTACATGGCCATCGCCCTGCTGCTCAACGCCGGGCAGAACGCCCTGACCGCCGAGGAACTGGAGAACCTCTGCACCGTGATGGCCCAGCGCCTGTCGATCCTGCATGGCCTGAACGCCCCGGAGTTCTTCGACAAGAGCCTGTTCCGCCACTTCATCCAGACCCTTCTCGACCTGCGTGTGCTGCGCAAGGACGAGGCCGGCAAACTGAGCTACCACGAACTGCTCGGCGAACTGGCCGAAGGCGCCGCCAAGCGCGTGCTGCCGGCGGAGATCCGCCTGTCGATCCGCCAGGTGGCGCTGGAGCGTCCCGCCGAGGAAGCCGCCGCCGAAAGCAACGACGCAGCCGCCAACTGAGACCCGGCGCCCGCCCTGCGAGGGGCGGGCGCCGCTCCGCTGAAATATCCTGCGACCTTTCCCTGTTCCGGCCCGGCAACCTATGCTGGTTTCCCGGGTCAGAGGCCCGCTCGTTTTTTGTTCCGTCTGAAAGGAGGCTCCCATGAAAAAACTGCCATTGCTGCTCGCCGCCAGCGTCCTCGCCGGCTGCGGTACCCAGCAATCGACTTCGAACGCCAGCTTCGATGGTGAGGTCTTCTACCGCGAGCGTATCGCCCTGCCGCCCTCGGCGCGCCTGAGCGTGAGCCTGGAAGACGTGTCCCTGGCCGACGCCCCGTCGGTGCAGTTGGCCAGCCAGACCCGCGAGATCACCAGCCAGGTGCCGCTGGCGTTCCACCTGGAGTACGACCCGAAGCAGGTCAAGCCGGGCCACAGCTATGCGGTGAGCGCGCGCATCGAGCTGAACGGCCGCTTGCTGTTCATCAACACCACCCGCCACTCGGTGAAACTCGACGGCAGCGACCCGCAGCCCTATCGCGTGCAGGTCGAATCGGCGCGCTGAAGCACACCGCGGCAAGCCGCCGGTGCGAACCGGCGGTTCCCTCCAGTACACTCCACCTCCTATTCGCTACCGGTTGCCGATCCACCTCACGACGAGCGGCCGGATACCCCGTACGTTCCACATCAAGGACGCTGTCATGTTCCGACTCACTGCCCTCTGCGCCGGCCTGCTGCTCTCGGCCAACGCCCTCGCCCTGTCCCTCGCCGACCTGTCGCAGAACGACGCCTCCAGCGGCCTGAAGGACGCCCTGACCCAGGGCGCGCAGATCGCCGTCCGCCAGCTTGGCCAGCCGGGCGGCTTCAACAACAACCCGGACGTGCGCATCGAACTGCCCGGCAAGCTGGGCAAGGCGGCGAAGCTGATGAAGCAGTTCGGCATGGGCGCCCAGGTCGACCAGCTCGAGGCGAGCATGAACCGCGCCGCCGAGGCTGCCGTGCCGCAGGCCCAGGGCCTGCTGGTGGAGGCGGTGAAGAAGATGACCGTGGCCGACGCCAAGGGCATCCTCAAGGGCGGTGACGACGCCGCCACCGAATACCTGGACAAGTCCAGCCGCGAACAGCTGCGCGCGAAGTTCCTGCCGATCGTCAAGCAGGCCACCGACGAGGTCGGCCTGGTCAAGCAGTACAACGCCTTCGCCAGCCAGGCGGCGACCCTTGGGGTGGTCGATGCGAAGAGCGCCAACGTCGAGGGCTATGTCACCGAACAGGCCCTCGACGGGCTCTTCGAGATGATCGCCAAGCAGGAGAAGAGCATCCGCCAGAACCCGGCGGCGGCCGCCACCAGCCTGGCCAAGAAGGTCTTCGGCGCGGCCAGGTGAGTCGACGGACGGGGCGCGATCGCCCCGTCCCCTTCTCCCGTCAGGCCCGCGCCTCGTCCTTCTTCACGCGGAACCAGGCGGCATAGAGCGCCGGCAGGAACAGCAGGGTGAGCACGGTGGCGACGATCAGCCCGCCCATGATCGCCACCGCCATCGGCCCGAAGAACACGCTGCGCGACAGCGGGATCATCGCCAGCACCGCCGCCAGCGCGGTCAGCACGATGGGCCGGAAACGCCGCACGGTAGCCTCGATGATGGCGTGCCAGCGATCCAGTCCATGGCTGATGTCCTGTTCGATCTGGTCTACCAGGATCACCGAGTTGCGCATGATCATGCCGGCCAGGGCGATGGTCCCGAGCATCGCCACGAAGCCGAACGGCTGGCGGAACAGCAGCAGGAACAGGGTCACGCCGATCAGGCCCAGCGGTGCGGTGAGGAATACCATCGCCATCCGCGAGAAGCTGCGCAACTGCACCATCAGCAGGCTCAACACCACCACGATGAACAGCGGCACGCCGGCGTTCACCGAACTCTGGCCCTTCGCCGCGTCCTCCACCGTTCCGCCCACCTCCAGCAGGTAGCCGTCCGGCAGCTCGGCGCGGATCGGTTCCAGGGTCGGGGCGATCTGCGCGACCAGGGTCGCCGGCAGCGAATCGTCGTAGATATCGGCGCGCACGGTGACCGTCGGCAGGCGGTTGCGGTGCCAGATGATGCCCTCTTCGAAACCGTATTCGAGCGTGGCGATCTGCGACAGCGCCACGCTCCGGCCATTCTCGGTCGGCACCGCCAGGCTCGGCAGCAACGACAGGTCGCGACGCTCCTGCTCGGTGCCGCGCAGGAGGATCTCGATCAGCTCGTTGTCTTCGCGGAAGAAGCTCACATGCGAACCGGTCAGCGCGCTCTGCAGGAACTGCGACAGGCTGGCGGTGCTCACCCCCAGGGCACGGGCGCGCTCCTGGTCGATGCTCAGGTACACCACCTTGCTCGGCTCTTCCCAATCCAGGTGCACATTCACCACGTGCGGGTTCTCGCGCATCCTGTCGGCGACCTTGCGCGCCAGTTCGCGAACCTGCGGGATGTCCTCGCCGGAAACCCGGAACTGCACCGGATAGCCCACCGGCGGCCCGTTCTCCAGGCGACTGATGCGGCTGCGCAGGTGCGGGAAGTCCTCGTTCATCCGCTCGATCAGCCACTTGCGCAGCGCCTCGCGGCTCTCCAGGTCCTTGGCCAGCACCACCACCTGGGCGAAGCTGGCCGCCGGCAATTGCTGGTCCAGCGGCAGGTAGAAGCGGGGCGAGCCGGTGCCGACGTAGGCCACGTAGTTGTCGATGCCGTCATGGCCCTGCAGCATTTTTTCCAGGCGCTGGACTTCCTCGCCGGTCGAGCGCAGCGAGGCGCCCTCGGCCAGCTTGATGTCCAGCAGCAGCTCCAGGCGCGCCGAGGGCGGGAAGAACTGCTGCGGCACCAGGCGGAACAGCAGCAGCGCGCCGACGAAGGCGGCGAGGGTCAGGACGATCACCGTCTTGCGGTAGCGCACGCACCACTCCACCAGGCGCCGGAAACGCTGGTAGAAGGCCGTTGCATAGGGATCGTAGCCGTCGGCGCTGCCGCCGTGCTTCTGCGCGTGCAGCCTGGCCAGGTCCGGCAGCAGCTTGGCCCCCAGGTAGGGAACGAAGACCACCGCGGCGAACCAGGAGACCACCAGGGCGATGGTCACCACCTGGAACAGCGAGCGGGTGTATTCGCCGGTGCCGGACTGCGCGGTGGCGATCGGCAGGAAGCCGGCGGCGGTGATCAGGGTGCCGGTGAGCATCGGGAAGGCGGTGCTGGTCCAGGCGAAGCTGGCCGCCTTGAGGCGGTCGTAGCCCTGCTCCATCTTCACCGCCATCATCTCCACCGCGATGATCGCGTCGTCCACCAGCAATCCCAGCGCCAGCACCAGGGCGCCGAGGGAAATCTTGTGCAGGCCGATGCCGAAGTAATGCATGGCGGCGAAGGTCATCGCCAGCACCAGCGGGATCGACAGCGCCACCACCAGGCCGGTGCGCAGGCCGAGGGAGAAGAAGCTCACCAGCAGGACGATCACCAGCGCCTCGGCCAGCACCCGGATGAACTCGCCGACCCCGGTACGTACCGCCGCCGGCTGGTCGGACACCTTGCGCAGTTCCAGTCCGGCCGGCAGCGACTGCTGCAGGCGGGCGAACTCGGTTTCCAGGGCCTTGCCCAGCACCAGGATGTCGCCGCCCGGCTTCATCGCTACCGCCAGGCCGATGGCGTCCTCGCCCATGAAGCGCATGCGCGGCGCCGGCGGATCGTTGAAGCCGCGGCGAACCTCGGCCACGTCGCCGATGCGGAAAGTGCGGTCGCCGACGCGGATGGGGAAGTCGCGGATCTCCTCCACCGAATCGAAACGCCCGGAAACGCGCAATTGCACGCGGTCGCTGGCGGTCTCGAAGAACCCGGAGGAGGCCACCGCGTTCTGTTCCTCCAGCGCCTTCTGCACCGCCGCCAGGGGCAGGCCGAGGGTGGCCAGCTTGGTGTTGGACAGGTCGATCCAGATCTTCTCGTCCTGCAGGCCGATCAGTTCGACCTTGCCGACGTTCCTGATCCGCTGCAATTGCAGTTGCAGGCGGTCGGCATAGTCCTTCATCACCGCATAGTCGAAGCCCTTGCCGGTGAGCGCATAGATATTGCCGTAGGTGGTGCCGAACTCGTCGTTGAAGAACGGGCCCTGGATGCTTTGCGGCAAGGTGGCGCGAATGTCGCTGATCTTCTTGCGGATCTGGTACCAGAGTTCGGGGATCTCGCTGGAATGGATGTCCTCGCGGGCCATGAAGGTCACCTGCGAGACGCCGGGGCGGGAGAAGGACACGATGCGATCGTAGTCGCCGGTTTCCATCAGCTTCTTCTCGATACGCTCGGTGACCTGCCGGGCCACCTCTTCGGCGCTGGCACCCGGCCAGTTGGTCTGCACCACCATGGCCTTGAAGGTGAACGGCGGGTCTTCGCTCTGCCCCAGCTTGCTGTAGGACAGCGCGCCAACCGCGCCAAGCAGGAGCATCAGGTACAGGACGATCTGGCGATTCTGCAACGCCCAGGCGGAAAGGTTGAAGGACATGCGACTACTCCTTGGCCGCCAGTTTCACCGTGCGGTTGGCCCGGTCGATCGGACGCACCTGCTGCCCTTCGCGAAGCACCTGGACCCCGGTGGCCACCACCCAGTCGCCAGCCTTCAGGCCTTCGAGCACCGGCACCCGGTCCTCGGCATAGGGACCGGTGCGCACCGGCTGCCGGCGCAGGGTCGAGCTGCCCGGTTCGACCACCCAGACGAACGCCTGGCCGGCCTCTGCGGTCAGCGCCGACAAGGGAACCGATAACGGCACCGCCTCGGCGGCGGCGACGTAGACCCGGGCGCTCTGGCCCAGTTCGGCCGGAGTCGCGCGGTCGTCGAAGGCCACCCGGGCGGCGAAGGTACGCGATTGCGGATCGGCCGCGGGCGAGAGCTCGCGGATATGCCCGGCGAAGCGTCTGTCGCGTTGCGACCAGAGTTCGACCGACACCGGCTGGCCGATGCGGAAACGTTCGAAGCTGTGTTCCGGCAGGCCGATCAGCACCTCGCGCTCGCCGTCGGCGGCCAGGCTGAAGACCGTCTGCCCGGCCGCCACCACCTGGCCCACCTCGACGCGCCGGCTGGCGATCACGCCATCCTGGGGCGAGCGCAGCACGGCGTAGCCGGCCTGGTTGTCGGCGACGTTGAATTCGGCGCGGATCTGCTTCAACCGCGCCTCGCCGGCGCGGTAGCTGTTCTGGATGTTCTCGAACTGGGAATGGCTGACCAGGTTGCGGTCGAGCAAGGTGCGGTAGCGCCGGTACTCGGCGCGCACGGTCTGCAGGTTGGCCTCGGCGGCACTGACCTGGGCCCGCGCCGCCTCCAGTTGCAGGCGCACGTCCTGGGGATCGAGTTCGGCCAGGGGCTGGTCCTTCTTCACCCGCTCGCCGACTTCCACCAGCCGGCGGATGACCTTGCCGCCGATGCGGAAGGCCAGCTCAGGCTCGTGGCGGGCGCGGATCTCGCCGGGAAAGGCCTGGCTCACCTCCCCCGCCGGCTGGGGCTGGACGACGATCGCCGGACGCGCCGCGGCTGGCGGCGGCGTGCCGTTGCCGCAGGCGGCGAGGAACAGGGAGGAAAGCAGGGACAGGGCGACGAGCGGGATATGGCGGTACATGTGACACCTTCCGCAAACTGCGTTCGAGTTCTTATACTGGGCGGTATAGTAAAAATACAGAACCCATCAGTCCAGTATTTCAATTGTATAAGCGCATGTCAGAACCCACCTCCTCCGTCGGTCCCGGCCGGCCCAAGGACCCGGCCAAACGGGAAGCCATTCTCGAGGCGGCCAAGCGCCTGTTCCTCTGCAACGGCTACGACGGCAGCAGCATGGAAGCCATCGCCTCGGAAGCCGGCGTTTCCAAGCTCACCGTCTACAGCCACTTCACCGACAAGGAAACCCTGTTCAGCGAAGCGGTGAAGGCCAAGTGCGCCGAGCAGCTTCCCGCCCTGTACTTCCAACTGGCCGAAGGCGCGCCGCTGGAAAAGGTCCTGCTGAATATCGCCCGCGGCTTCCACCGGCTGATCAACAGCCACGAGGCGATCGCCCTGACCCGCCTGATGGCCGCGCAGGCCGGGCAGAACCCCAAGCTTTCCGAGCTGTTCTTCGAGGCCGGGCCGAAGCAGGTGATCGACGAGATGGAACGCCTCCTCGAGCAGGCCCGCCGCAGCGGCAAGCTGGCGTTCCCGGACGCGCGCCACGCCGCCGAACACTTCTTCATGCTGGTCAAGGGCTGCGCCAATTACCGCCTGTTGATCGGCTGCGCCGAACCGCTGGACGAGGCCGAAGGCGAGCGGCACGTGGAAGAGGTGGTGGCGCTGTTCCTGCGCGCCTTCGCCGCGGGCGGCTGACGCGGCTCAGGCGCGACGGCGGAAACGCACCCGCGCTCGCTGCGGACGCAGGGAAAACCAGCCGCGCGGCGCCAGGTCGCCGTCGTGCATGATGTCCCAGTGCTCGACCCAGTAGGCCAGCGCCGCCGCCAGATCGATCATCGCCATCGCGGTGCCGGGGCAGGCGCGGTCGCCGAGGCCGAAGGGGAAGTAGGCGCCACGCGGCCAGCGCGCCGGTTCGAGGAAGCGCTCGGGACGGAACTCCAGCGGCGCCTCGAACCAACGGGGATCGCGCTGGGTGATCCAGCTCGAGACCATGGTCACGTCGCCGCGCTTCAGCCGCTGGCCGAACACCTCGATGTCCGCCGTCACCTGCCGCGGCGCCAGGCCGTAGGCCGGCGGGTACAGGCGCAGGCACTCCTGCAGGACCGCCCTGAGCAGCGCGCAATCGCGCAGGTCGGCGACCGAGCGGATCGCCGTCCAATTCACTCCCGCCAGCTCGGCGCGTAGCCGCGCGAGCAACTCGGGACGCTGGGCCAGCAGCAACAGGCTCCAGGTCAGGGTCACTCCAGTGGACTGGTGGGACGCCATGAGCAGGGTGCAGAGTTCATCGCGTAGGTCCGCCAGCGGCCGCGGCGAGCGCTCCGCCACCTCGCCCACCGCCTCGCGCAACTGGCCCAGCGCCCAGCGCTTGCGCGGACACAGTTTGCTCGGGAACCAGTGGCCCAGCGGCAGGCCGGTGCTCATTTCCAGCAATGCCACCCGCGACAGCAGGCGCACCGCCTTGGCGATCCGATAGGCCGACGGTTGCAGGTCGACGTCGAACAGCGCGTGACCGCTGAGGGTGACGCTGAACGCAGCCATTTCCAGGTCGAGGTCGTATTCGCGCCCCTCCTCCACCCGCTCGCTCCACTCCGCGGCCAGGCGGCGAACCTCGCTGGCCGGCGGCGGCGCCAGGTGCGGCCGTACCTCCTTGCGCCGGGCCTGGGCGGGGGCGCCCTCACGCATCATGAAGCTGCGCCCGTTCCACTGTTTCAGCATGCACAGCGCCGGCTGCCAGCGTTGCAGGTCATCGCGGCGATCGACCATCAATTCCTGCACCGCCTGCGGATGGAACAGGCACCAGAGGCGCTGCGGGCCCATGCGGGCGACCGCGAGGTCCGGCTGCGCGACGTGCATCTTCTGCAACCAGGCCAGCGGATCGCGCTGCATCTCCAGCCAGTGGCGGGCGCCGGCACGCCCGTCGTTGGCCCAGGGCAGGTGCGCCAGGCGCCGGCGAATCGGACAATCGATGGTCTGCTGCATGCTCGCCGCCTCCCTGCGGTGTCGACACTCAGCCCTTGCCCAGGGCCTTCTTCGGATAGATGTCGTAGCGGCTGGACTTGCCTTCCAGGCTATAGCCGGGCTTGGGCCCTTCGATGATCGGCGCCTTGCGCGGGCGCTTCACCACCACCCGGTGGCTGGCCAGGGCCAGGGCCGCCTGCAACAGCGCCGGAGCGTCGAGATCGTCGCCCACCAGCGGCCGGAACAGACGCATTTCCTTCTTCACCAATGCGCTCTTGTCGCGATGGGGAAACATCGGGTCGAGGTAGACCACCTGCGGCGCCTCGCCGTCCCAGGCGCGCATCAGGTCCGCCGAGTTGCCGCCGAGCAGACGCATCCGCGCGGCGATCGGCGCCACGTCGGGATCGCGCCCGGCGCGCTCCAGGCCATCCTCGAGCAGGGCGGCGATCAGCGGCTGGCGCTCGACCAGGGTTACCTCGCAACCCAGGCTAGCGAGGACGAACCCATCCCGGCCCAGGCCGGCCGTGGCATCCAGGACGCGCGGGCGGATGCCTGGCTGGACGCCGACCGCCTTGGCGATCATCTGCCCGCTGCCGCCGCCGAACTTGCGCCGGTGGGCGCTGGCGCCCTCGACGAAATCGACCCGCACCGGACCGGGGGAATCCGCCCCCAGTTGCAAGACCTGCAAGCCCTGCTCGCCGACCTGCACGGCGAACTCCGCCTCGTCGTCCGCCGCCAACGGCAGGCCGAGCCGCTCCGCCCAGCGCCGCGCAGCCTCGGCGCAATCGGCGGACAGGGCTTGGACATGCAGGCGAGGAGCGGCGGAATCGGTCATGGTCGGGCAATCGTCGTGGAAAGCGCGGATTTTGCCAGAGTTGGCCCGCGCGCGCTCACCGGCAGACCTTCCATAGGCCCATGTCGAGGTGGAAGTGATCCCGGTGGGCGGCATTGTAGTCGGGCCCCAGCACCGCATTGAAACTGGCGCAGGCGCCGTCCCGCACGCGGCGCAGGAAGCGCCCGTCGGCGCCCTGGTCGGCCCAGTCCGTGGCCAGGCGGATTCGCCTCCCGCCGGCCAGGCGGAAACCGCTGATGTCCAGGGCATTGGCCGAAGCATGCTGGCTGCGCCGGCCGTTCTCGCGGTTGTAGACGTTGCGGCAGGCAAAGCTGCCGATATGCTCGACCCGCGTCAGCGGCTGGCCATAGATATCCAGGGCTGCCGGTTGCAGCACGTGGCGCTCGAACAATGCATAGCTCACTGCCAACGGGCAACTGGCGAGGAAGCTGCTGCTCAACTCCAATGCCGCCCCACGCACGCGCAGGCTGTTGCTCAACGGGCAGGTAGCCGATGGCGGATCGTCGGCGACCCGCTGGTAGCGCAGTTGCGAGGTGGCCAGGGCGGCGTCGCAGAGGCTCCGGTCGTCGGCCAGCCGCCATAGCTTGTAGCGGGTCAGCAGGTTCGGCGGTTCGCGCACGTCCAGCGGCAGCCAGGGATTCCAGCGCGCCGGCAGATCGAGCCACTGGTTGCGCAGGGCGCCGACGGCCCCCGCCAGCAGCAGCAATGGCAGCAACCAGGCCAGGCGGCGCACGGGTTCAGCGGAACAGGTCGTTGATACGGTCGAAAGGCATCGCCGCACGGGTCGCTTCCAGCTCGCGCCGCGCCAGCGCCTGCGCCGCCTCATGGAAAGCGCCGAAGGCGACCCGGGCAAGGTTCGAGCCCAGGCTCACGCGCTTGACGCCGAGGGCTTCCAGCTCGTCCAGCGACAGCTCCAGGCGCGGCGAACCGACCAGTACGTTGACCGGCTTCGGTGCCACCGCTTCGAGCACCGCGACGATCTGTTCGCGGCGGTTCAAACCGGGCGCGTAGAGCACATCGGCGCCGGCATCGGCGTAGGCGCGCAGACGCCGCAGGGTGTCGTCGAGATCCTCGCAACCATGCAGGAAATTCTCCGCGCGGGCGCAGAGGGTGAACGGGAATGGCAACGCACGGGCCGCCTCGACCGCGGCAGCGACCCGCTCCAGCGCGGCGGAGAACTCATAGATGGGCTGTCCGGCGCGCCCGCTGGCATCCTCGATGGAACCACCGACCAGGCCGGCCTCGGCGGCCAGGCGGATGGTCGTGGCGCAGTCTTGCGGAGCATCGCCGTAGCCGTTTTCCAGGTCGGCGGCGACCGGCAGATCGGTGGCGGCGACGATCGCCCGGGCGTTTTCCAGCGCCTCGGTCCGGCTCACCGCGCCTTCCGCATCGCGCCGGCCCAGAGAGAACGCCAGGCCGGCGCTGGTAGTGGCAAGGGCGTCGAAGCCGAGGCTGGCGAGCATCTTCGCCGAACCGGCATCCCAGGGATTGGGCAGGACCAGCATGCCGGGCCCCTGGTGCAGGTCGCGGAAACGTTCGGCGCGTTGGCGTTGGCTGGTCATGGCGGCGGGCTCCGTGGCGGGGAAAGGACTCCCTAGCCTAGGCGCAGGCCGGCGGAGCGTCGAGCGCCGCGCTCAGAGCAGGCCCAGTTGCTCCACTTCCGGGGCCGGGATCGGCTCGGGTAGCGCCGGCAAGCCTGGCAGGCGCTGGCCCAGCAGCGCATGGAAACGCTGGGCCTGCTGGGCCGCCAGGTGATTGTCGGGGGTATGCAGGAATACGTATGGAGTCAGGCCGGCCTCGATCCAGTCGGCCACCTTGTCGACCCAGGGCAAAAGGAACACCTCGTTGGCCGGCAGGTCGGGACCGCCGATGAAACGCACCTGTGGCGTATCGCTGAAGGCCGCCGGACGGATCGGCAGGCGCGGCTTCTTCGACTGGGCGTGGAGCACCGCCGGATCGTCCGAACGGCAACTGAACAGCGCCCGCGAATCCAGGCAGATGCGCTCCACGCCACGCTCGCGCAGGTGGCGGTTGAGCAGGCGCTCGTCCTCGCCTTTGTCGAAGAACGCCGGGTGGCGTACTTCCACGGCAATCCGTCGCGGACTCAGCTCATCGAGGAAATACAGCAGTTCGCCCAGGCGCTGCGGGGTGAACGCCGCCGACAGTTGCAGCCACAGCGGGCTGACCCTTTCGCCAAGCGGCGCCAGCAGTTCGAGGAAGTCGTCGGCGGCCCCGAGCCGTTCGCGCAGGTCGCCTTCGTGACTGATATCGCGGGGAAACTTGGCACAGAAGCGGAACCCCGCCGGCATCGTCTCGGCCCAGCGCCGCACGGTTTCCGCCGAAGGCCGGGCATAGAAGGTGGTATTGCCCTCGACCGCGTTGAAGATGCCGCCGTAGTGTCCGAGGTAGTCGGCGGAACGCAATTCGCGCGGATAGAAGCTGCCGCGCCAGGCCGCCTCGTTCCAGGATGGACAACCGAGGAAATAAGGAAGGGAAACCACGGGAGCGCGCGGAGCCGCTCAGGCGTAGAGGTCGAGGCCGAGGACATCCTCGGCGCCGGCGTCGATGTTGAGGCTGGCGGTGGAGTTGTAGCTGGCCAGGGCCATCGCCGCATGGCTGCTTACCGGGCGCTGGAACGCCAGCAGGTCGCGGGCGCTCACCGGCAGGCTGTCGCCGCCCGCCGAACTGGCCTGGACCTTGCGCGCCTGCGGCGCCTGCTCGAAGCCCTGGCTGCCGGAAACCGGCGCCGGCTGCTCGCGCCGCGCCTCGACCTCGCGCTGCACGTCGCGATACGGCGTGACCGCCGAGCCCGGTCGGGCGCTGCGCTCCAGCGGCAACGAAGAGGAAGAAAGTCCGTCGATACGCATGATCAAAACCCGGGGAAGTCTCCACACTCTAGCCAGCCCCGAAAGGCTTGGCAATTACCGCTGCGCGGCATTTTCAGGGCGCTTTTTTCGGCGTCGCCACGTTGTCGCGCAGGTACACCGGCAGCGCCTGTTCCGCCTCCACGCCTTCGCCGCGCGCCCAGGCGAAGCCGGCCAGGTTGAGCAAGTCCTCGGCATGCGGCAGCAGGCTCGCGTCCAGCGCGGCCGGGCGCTGCGGCATGCGCTCGACGTAGCCCCAGCCGGTGCCGGCGCCGAACCAATCCGCGGCAGCGGCGTCCCACGGTACGGCGACCCGCTCGGGCGGCAGTACCGCTTCGCTGCCGGCCAGGCGCATCTCGCCCTGTTGCAACTGGTAGCAACCCCAGTAGACCTCGTCCATCCGCGCGTCGATGGCCGCGGCGACCCGCTCCGCACCCTGCTCGCGGTAGGCCCGCTGGGCCAGGATCGCCAGGTCGGAGACCGCCAGTACCGGGCGCTGCAGGGCGAAGGCCAGACCCTGGACCACGCCGATGGCGATGCGCACGCCGGTGAAGGCGCCCGGACCGCGCCCGAAAGCGATGGCGTCCACTGCGGACAGAGCGACGCCGGCCTCGTCGAGCAGGTCGCGGACCATCGGCAGCAGGCGCTGGGCGTGCAGGCGCGGGATCACCTCGTAGTGACTGAGCGCCCGCCCCTCGTGGAGCAGGGCGACGGAGCAGGCTTCGGTGGAGGTATCCAGGGCCAACAGAGTGGACATCGACGGTTCCGCGTGGTGAAAAAGACGCCGATTGTACCAGCCTTCTCCGCCCCGGAAACGCCGACGGCCCGCAAGCGGGCCGTCGGTGCTACAGCGCTGCGGATCAGCTCAGGGCCGAAAGCACTTTCGCGGTGATCTGCTCGACCGAGCCGACGCCGGCGATGCTGTGGTATTTCGGGGTGCCTTCGGCGGCCGACAGCTTCTGGTAGAAGTCGACCAGCGGCTTGGTCTGCGAATGGTAGACCGACAGGCGGTGACGCACGGTCTCTTCCTTGTCGTCCTCGCGCTGGATCAGCTCTTCGCCGGTAACGTCGTCCTTGCCGGCGACCTTCGGCGGGTTGTGCTCGGTGTGGTACACGCGGCCGGAGGCCGGGTGCACGCGACGACCGGCGATACGCGACACGATCTCCTCGTCGTCGACGGCGATCTCGACCACGTGGTCGATGGTCACGCCGGCGTCCTTCAGCGCTTCGGCTTGCGGGATGGTCCGCGGGAAGCCGTCGAACAGGAAGCCCTTGGCGCAATCGGCCTCGGTGATGCGTTCCTTGATCAGGGCGATGATGATGTCGTCGGATACCAGGCCGCCGCTGTCCATCACGCCTTTCACCTGCTGGCCGAGCGGGCTGCCGGCCTTGACTGCGGCGCGCAGCATGTCGCCGGTGGAGATCTGCGGAATGCCGAACTTCTCGGTGATGAACCGTGCCTGGGTGCCTTTGCCGGCACCGGGTGCCCCGAGCAGAATCACACGCATCGATATGCTCCTTAGAATTGGTAAGCGAAAGTCTGGATCCGCCTCGTGGGGCCAATCTCGTATTTGCAGGAAACGGCACTGTATGGCGCCGAAAAGGCTGTCCAAGATACACAGCGCCCCCCCACCGCACAAGACACCGAAAGTTGCCCCCCGCCTTCCCTCATCCGGTGTTGCGCAGTCCGGCGGCGACCCCCGCGACCGTCACCAGCAGCGCCTGCTCCAGGCCGCCGCAGGCGTCGCCCCGGCAGCGCCGCGAACGGGCCAGAAGCTCAGCCTGGAGCAGGTGCAGCGGGTCTAGATAGCTGTTGCGCACGCTGATCGACTCGCGGGTCTCGCTGGCGTGGGCGAGCAGCAGCGACTGCCCGGTCAGTCCCAGCACCACGCGCACCGCCTGCGACAATAGGTCGCGTAAACGACGCCCCAGCGGACGCAGCTCGAGCGGCACTAGACGTTCGTCGTAGAGCCGCGCGATATCCGCGTCGGCCTTGGCCAGGACCATTTCCAGCATGTCGATGCGGGTGGTGAAGAACGGCCATTGCTCGCGCATCTGCCCGAGCAGCGCGCCCTCGCCACGCTCGATGGCGTTCAGCAAGGCGGTCTCCCAGCCAAGCCATGCCGGCAGCATCAGGCGCGTCTGGGTCCAGGCGAAGATCCAGGGAATCGCCCGCAGGCTCTCCACCCCGCCTTCGCGGCGCTTGGCCGGGCGGCTGCCCAGCGGCAGACGGCCCAGTTCCTGCTCGGGCGTGGCCAGGCGGAAATACTCGACGAACTGCGGATCGTCGCGCACCACCCTGCGGTAGGCCAGCAGCGCGTCCTTCGCCAGGCGGTCCATCTGCGCGCGCCAGGCCGGCTCGGGAGCCGGCGGCGGCATCAGGGTCGCCTCCAGCACTGCGGCGAGGTAGAGATTGAGGTTCTGTTCGGCGATGTCCGGCAAGCCGAACTTGAAGCGGATCATCTCGCCCTGTTCGGTGACCCGGAAGCGCCCGGCCACCGAACCCGGTGGCTGCGACAGGATCGCCGCGTGGGCCGGCCCGCCGCCGCGGCCGACGGTGCCGCCGCGGCCATGGAAGAGCAGCAGCTCGACCTCGTGCTGGCGGCAGATCTCCACCAGTTTCTCCTGCGCCCGGTACTGCGCCCAGGCCGCCGTGAGAGTACCGGCGTCCTTGGCCGAATCGGAGTAGCCGATCATCACTTCCTGCACCCCGGAGAGCCGCGAACGGTAGCCCGGCAGCGTCAGCAGGCGCTCCATGCAGGGGCCGGCGTTGTCCAGGTCGTCGAGGGTCTCGAACAGCGGCACCACGCGCATCGGCCAGTCGACGCCGCTTTCCTTGAGCAGCAGTTGCACCGCCAGCACGTCGGACGGCTGGCCGGCCATCGAGATCACGTAGGAACCCAGCGACGCCGGTGGTGCGGCGGCGATCGCCCGGCAGGTGGCGAGCACCTCGGCGGTATCCGCCGAAGGCTGGTAGTGCGCCGGCAGCAGGGGGCGGCGGCTGTTCAGTTCCTCGAGAAGGAATTCCAGGCGGGTCTTCTCGTCCCACTCGTCGTAGCTGCCCAGCTCCAGGTACTCGGTGATCTCGCTCAGCGCGGCGGCATGGCGGCTCGAGTCCTGGCGCACGTCCAGGCGCACCAGGAACAGGCCGAAGGTGGCGGCGCGGCGCAGGCAGTCGAGCAACGCGCCGTCGGCAATCACGCCCATGCCGCAGGCGTGCAGCGACTCGTGGCACAGTTGCAGCGGCTCGACCAGGTCGCGGTTGTGCTCCAGGACGCCCTCCGCGGCCGGCACCTCGCCGGCCAGGGCCTGGTGGGTCCAGTTGCGGGTCACGCGCAGGCGCTCGCGCAATTGCTTGAGCAGGGCGCGATAGGGCTCGGCGCTATCGCCGACCCGCGCCAGCAGCTGCGGCGAGGCCTGCTGCATGGACAGCTCGGCGGCCAGTCGGTCGATATCGCGCAGGTACAGGTCGGCGGCCATCCAGCGCGCCAGCAGCAGGACCTCGCGGGTCACGCTGGCGGTGACGTTGGGATTGCCGTCGCGGTCGCCCCCCATCCAGGACGCGAAGCGCAGCGGCGCGGCGGTCAACGGCAGGCGTTCGCCGGTGCTGCGCAGGAGTACCTCGTCGACGTGCCGAAGGACGTTCGGCAAGGCCTGCCAGAGAGAATGCTCGATCACCGCGAAGCCCCATTTCGCCTCGTCCACAGGGGTCGGCCGGACCTTGCGGATCTCGTCGGTATGCCAGGCCTCGGCCACCAGCCGCTGCAGGCGCTGCTGGATGCGACTGCGCTCCTCCGGCAGCAGGTCGGCATGGTCCTTGGCCGCCAGCTGCGCGGTGATCGCATCGTATTTCTGGATCAGCGTGCGCCGCGCCACCTCGGTGGGATGGGCGGTCAGCACCAGTTCGATCTCCAGCCCGGCGAGCTGGCGAGCCAGTTGCCCGGGGGCATGCCCGGCGTCCTTGAGACGCCCCAGCAGCTCTTCCAGCACCAGGTTCTCGAAGGGTTCCGGCTCGTTCGGCCGGCGCCGGCGGATACGGTGGTATTGCTCGGCGATATTGGCCAGGTTGAGGAACTGGTTGAAGGCCCGCGCCACCGGCAGCAGTTCGTCTTCCTCGAGCCCGTCGAGGGTGGCGGTGAGCTGCTGGGCGCCCTCCGCGGAACCGCGGCGGGCAGCCTTGGCGCCCTTGCGGATCAGCTCGATCTTGTCGAGGAACCGCGGGCCGTACTGCTCGCGGATGGTGTCGCCGAGCAATTCGCCCAGTTGGTGGACGTCCTCGCGCAGGCGCGCATCGATTTCCGGCATGACCTGTCTCCACTGCGGGTGGGAAACCAGCTTGGCTCAGGCGCCCCCGCGCTTACAAGCCCGCAGGGTGCCAGTACGGCGCCGCCGGGCCGGAAGCGAGGCTGCCGGCGCCGATCGGGTCTAGTCTGAAGGAAGTGCCCGCACCGAGGCACGGCCCCACGAGGGCACCCCAGCACGCCCGCCACGACCGGGCTGAAGAGGTCAGCATGAAGATCCGTGAGCTTGTCCGCCATTGGGAACACACCGCCAAGGGCCGCATGGCCCGCAACCACTACAGCATCCCGCTGGACGTCGAAAGCGCCGCGCGCCTCGCCGCGCTGCACGAGATGTATCCGCGGCGCAGCGTCGAGGAACTACTGGGCGAGCTGGTCGGCGCCGCCCTGGAAGAACTGGAGGCGAGCTTCCCCTACGTGAAGGGGAGTCAGGTGGTGGCCACCGACGAACAGGGCGATCCGCTCTATGAGGATGTCGGCCCTACCCCACGCTTCCTGTCGCTCTCGCGCAAGTACCTGCACGAACTGGTCGCGCAACAGGACACCTCCAGTCACTGAGCGCGACTTCAGCCATGCCGGCGGTGCACGCCGGGAACGTGCATGTGCCCGGCCTCGGCGCATTCCTCGGGGATAGGCGACAGCGGCGCGGGCTGCTCCAGTTCGCGGAGGATGCCGCAGGCCTGGCTGTTGCCGGCGACCGTACAGCGTGAGCCGAGATCCTGCAGTTGCTCGCGCAATGCCTGGAGTTCGGCGATGCGCACCTCGACGTGATGCAGGTGCTCGTCGATCAGCCGGTTGGCGGTGCCGCAATCCGCCTCGGGACGGTCGCGCAACGCCAGCAGGGTACGGATTTCCTCCTGGGTCATGTCCAGCGAGCGGCAGTGACGGATGAACGACAGGCGCTCGACATGCGCCAGGGTGTATTGCCGATAGTTGCCTTCGCTACGCGCGGGCTCGGGCAACAGGCCTTCGCGCTCGTAGTAACGGATGGTCTCCACCGGGCAACCGGTTCTCTTCGCCAGCTCACCGATCTTCATGCCAACCCTCCTCCAATCGCCGACGCGGCTACCCGAATTGGCAGTACCGCTTGACTCTGTAGTTGCTACAGGGTGTGCAATCGCACCCAACACGTCAAACGGGAATTGTTTCCATGAGCCACGAACACGCCGACACTTGCTGTCACGGTCACGGACATGATCATGGGCACCGCCACGCGCCTCGCCCGGCGGTGGCCGCCATCGGAACCCTGGCCGGCAACGCCGAGTTGCGCTGGAGCGACCTGCGCATCGAAGCGATGGACTGCCCGACCGAGGAACGCCTGATCCGCGACGCCCTCGGTCGCCAGCCGGCAGTGGAGTCGCTGGAATTCAACCTGATGCAGCGCCTGCTGCGCGTCCAGCATCGCTTCGACAGCGTCGAGCCGCTGCAGAAGCTGATCGCCGGCCTCGGCATGCAAGCGGTGCCGCTGGATGCCGGCGAAAATACCGACGGCCCCTCGCAAGCGCCGGCGAAACCCTGGTGGCCGCTGGCCCTGGCCGGCGCGATGGCGCTGGCCTCGGAGATCGTCGAATGGTTCGGCCTGGCGCCGGACTGGGTGGTCGCCGGCCTCGCCCTGCTGGCCATCCTCGGCGCCGGCCTGCCGACCTACCGCAAGGGCTGGATCGCCCTGAAGAACCGCAACCTGAACATCAACGCCCTGATGAGCATCGCCGTGACCGGCGCCGTGCTCATCGGCCAGTGGCCGGAAGCGGCGATGGTCAGCGTGCTGTTCGCCATCGCCGAGCTGATCGAGGCGAAGTCCCTGGATCGCGCGCGCAACGCCATCCGCGGCCTGCTGCAACTGGCTCCGGAACAGGCCACGGTACTGGTCGGCGGCGAATGGAAGGAGCTGCCGGCCAAGCAAGTGGAACTGGAAGCCACCGTGCGCGTGAAGCCCGGCGAACGCATCGCCCTCGACGGCGAGGTGACCAGCGGCCGCTCCAGCGTCAACCAGGCGCCGATCACCGGCGAAAGCCTGCCGGTGGAGAAGGAGGTCGGCGAGCCGGTGTTCGCCGGCAGCATCAACGGCGAGGGCGCGCTGGAGTACCGCGTCACCCGCCGCGCCGACGACAGCACCCTGGCCCGGATCATCCACGCCGTGGAGGAAGCCCAGGGTTCCCGCGCACCGACCCAGCGTTTCGTCGACAGTTTCGCCCGCGTCTACACCCCGGTGGTATTCCTCATCGCCCTCGCCACCGCGGTGCTGCCGCCGCTGCTGTTCGGCGGCGCCTGGCTGGACTGGATCTACCGCGCCCTGGTGCTGCTGGTGATCGCCTGTCCCTGCGCGCTGGTGATCTCCACCCCGGTGACCATCGTCAGCGGCCTTTCCGCCGCGGCGCGCCTGGGCATCCTGATCAAGGGCGGGGTGTTCCTCGAACTCGGGCGCAAGCTGTCCTGGGTCGCCCTCGACAAGACCGGCACCATCACCCATGGCAAACCGCAACAGACCGACTACCTGCCGATCGCGGAGGCTGACGGGACGGATGCGCGCCTGCTCGCCGCCAGCCTGGCCGCGCGTTCCGACCACCCGGTATCGCGCGCCGTGGCCAACGCAGCGGAAGAGGACGGCCTTGCCCTGGGCGTGGTCGAGGACCTCGCCGCCCTGCCGGGACGAGGCGTCAGCGGACGCATCGACGGCGTCCTCTACCACCTCGGCAACCATCGCCTGGTGGAGGAACTGGGCCTCTGCTCGCCGGCCCTGGAAGAGCGCCTGGACGCCCTGGAGCGCCAGGGCAAGACGGTCATCGCGCTGTGCGATGCGCAGCGCGTGCGGGCCCTCTTCGCCGTCGCCGACGGGGTCAAGGACAGCAGCCGCGAGGCGATCCGCGAGCTGCACGCGCTGGACGTGAAGACCCTGATGCTCACCGGCGACAACCCGCACACCGCAGCCGCCATCGCTGCCCAGGTAGGCATCGACGCAGCTCGCGGCAACCTCCTGCCGGAGGACAAGCTGCGTGAAGTGGAAGCGCGCCAGGCCGACGGCTCGCGGGTCGGCATGGTCGGCGACGGGATCAACGACGCGCCGGCCCTGGCCCGCGCCGACATCGGCTTCGCCATGGGCGCGGCGGGCACCGACACGGCCATCGAGACCGCCGGCGTCGCGCTGATGGACGACGACCTGCGCAAGTTGCCGCAATTCGTCCGGCTGTCGCGCACCACCCACGCGATCCTGGTCCAGAACATCACCCTGGCCCTGGGCATCAAGGCGGTGTTCCTCGCCCTTACCCTGGCAGGCGAAGGCACCCTGTGGATGGCGGTATTCGCCGACATGGGCGCCAGCCTGCTGGTGGTGTTCAACGGTCTGCGACTGTTGCGCAAGCGTTTCTGAAAGGCCCCACTGGCCTCCTCCAGCCCCACTCAGGTGGGGCTTTTTTCTGCCCTGGGAAAAGCACAAGCAGGCGATGGCGTACCTGCTGGGAACGCTGCCGTGGTTGCCCGCTTCACGGTCGAAAGCCCCGTACGACGGGCTTTCATGACGAGCGACGGCGTTCCGCGACCACGCCGGAAGCCGACTGTTCAGTCAGAAAATTTCAGATTTTTTTTTGAACCCCTGAACCAGCGGGGGAGTCACTAAAAGTACATGGCCAATCGCCAAGCCCCTGAAACAGAGGCCTGGCAGAGGCTTGCTCAGTGAGCAGGAAGAAAAGACCGGAGGGCCGGAAACGCGCCCACGGTAATGGCCAGAGATGAAAGCCAAGGAATCAGCATCCCTGTCAGAGGAAATTTCCCATGGAGCAAAAAGCGATGAGCAAGCAACACACCGGTTCCCTGCGTGGCCTCAAGCTGGCCCTGCTGGCCGTAGGCAGCAGCCTGGTCCTGGCCGGCTGCGCCGGCAACCCGCCGACCGAGCAGTTCGCCGTGACCGAATCCGCGGTGAATAACGCGGTGAGCGCCGGCGGCCCGGAATATGCCCCGGTCGAGATGAAGTCCGCTCAGGACAAGCTGAGCCAGGCGCGCATCGCCATGAACGACAAGGAATACGACCAGGCCAAGCGCCTGGCGCAGCAGGCCGAGTGGGACGCCCGGGTCGCCGAGCGCAAGACCCAGGCCGCCAAGGCGCAGAAAGCCGTGAAGGATGCCCAGCAGGGCGTCATGGAACTGCGTGAGGAAGGCATGCGCGATACGCAGCACTAAGCCGGATTCCGCCCTTCTTTCGTCGATTCGTGATTAAGGATGACCCCTATGCGTAAGTACATTGCCCTCCCCGCCGTATCCCTGCTGGCCCTGGCGCTGGCCGCCTGCTCCACGCCGCCGAACGCCAACCTGGAACAGGCCCGCAGCAACTTCTCCGCGCTGCAGTCGCAGCCCGACGCGACCAAGGTCGCGGCCCTGGAAACCAAGGACGCCGGCGACTGGCTGGCCAAGGCCGACAAGGCCTACCAGGATGGCGAAGACCAGCGCGACGTGGACCAACTGGCCTACCTGACCAACCAGCGCATCGAACTGGCCAAGCAGACCATCGTCCTGCGCAATGCCGAGGCGCAGTTGCAGAACGCCTCCGCCCAGCGCGCCCAGGCCCGCCTCGACGCGCGCACCGCGCAACTGGACAAGCTGCGTAGCCAACTGAATGCCAAGCAGACCTCGCGCGGCACCATGGTGACCTTCGGCGACGTTCTGTTCGATCTCGACAAGTCCGACCTGAAGCCCGGCGCCATGCGCAACATCCAGCAACTGGCCGAGTTCCTCCAGCAGAACCCGGAGCGCCAGGTGATCGTAGAGGGCTACACCGATAGCACCGGTTCCGCCAACTACAACCAGCGCCTGTCCGAGCGTCGTGCCGACTCGGTGCGCATGGCCCTGCTCAGCCGCGGCATCAGCCCGGAACGCGTAGCCACCCGTGGCTACGGTAAGGAATATCCGGTGGCCAGCAACGGCACCAGCTCCGGCCGTGCCATGAACCGTCGGGTGGAAGTCACCATTTCCAACGCCGCCAAGCCGGTCGCGCCACGCTCCTCCGTCAGCGGCTGATAAGCCCTACGGAAGCCCAAAAGCCCCGCCATCCGGCGGGGCTTTTTCATGGGCGGGGCCCGAGCTTTCCAGGTATCAGCGGGCCACAGGCCGCTCGCCGAGCAAGCGCTGGTAGCGCTCGGCCATCGAGCTATCGAAGGCAACCAGGACGATTTCCTCCAGGCTGCTGTGCGCCGGGCGTTGCCGGCAGACCTCTTCGACGGCGATGGCCGCGGCCTGCTCGAAGGGATAGCCGTAGATGCCGCAGCTGATGGCGGGGAACGCGACGCTGGCCGCCCCGGCCTGCTCGGCCAGGGCCAGGCTGCGCCGGTAGCAGCTGGCCAGCAGCTCCGCTTCGCCGTTGTCGCCGCCGCGCCAGACCGGGCCGACGGTGTGGATCACGTGGGCCGCCGGCAGACGGAACCCACGGGTGATCTTCGCCTCACCGGTCTTGCAACCGTGCAGCAGGCGGCAGGCCGCCACCAGTTCGGCACCGGCGGCGCGGTGGATGGCGCCGTCGACACCGCCCCCACCGAGCAGCGAGGAGTTCGCCGCGTTGACGATGGCATCCACCGCAAGACGGGTGATGTCCCCCTGCCAGACGCGGACCTCGGTCATTTCACTTCCTGCGGGACTTCCTGTCCGGCGCAGCGCACGGCGTGCTTCCTGTTGTCCACCAGCACGCCGGAAAGGCCCTTCTGCTCGGTGTCGAACAGCACCAGGACGCCATCGATGCACTGCGCGACCTGCTTGGCCGGCTCCAGGGACAGCTTCACATCTTCGCCGGGCAGGCTCTTCAGCATGGTGAAGTCGGCCAGCAACAGGGCGTCCTGCGGCTTGGCGAAATGCAGGTAGCCGTAGTACCAGAGCACGCCGACGGTGACGAAGATGGTACCGATGCCGGTCAGGATGCAGGGGAGTACGTTACGGTCGCTCATGGATTGCCTTCGGGTTTCGCGGATTCGCGGTTCGGGATTTCGGCCAGCCGGCGCAGGCCGGTGAAGCCATGGGGATCGTCGAGGAAGCGCAGCATCACTTCCTGCCAGGTCGCTTCGGCGAAGGTCTGCACGTGGCCGCCTCGGGTCAGTTGCAGGACCTTCGGCGGCCGCGCCTGGCGGTACAGGGCGATGCCGTTCTCGAGGGGCACAATGGTATCGTCGATGCTGTGAAAGAACAGCATGGGTGCGCCAGAAAGCCGCGCCACCGAATGGATGGCGCTGTCGTCGTCGGGCACCAGCCAGGACAGCGGCACCTGCAGCGGCCAGGTCAGCCAGGAACCGTCCAGCATGTGCCGGGCGATGCCGCGGTAGCTCGCCGGTACCCCGTCGAACACCAGCGCCTTGAACTGGCCCTGGCGCTGCGGATGCTCGACCAGGTAGTGGATCGCCAGCGCGCCGCCGAGACTCTGCCCCAGCAGCACGCGCTCGGTGCCCTTCACCTCCGGCGCCTGGTCGAGCCAGGCGAACGCTGCGTCGATGTCGCGGTAGACCTCCGGCAGTCCCGGCTCGCCCTCCGACTGGCCGTAGCCGCGATAGTCGAGCATCAGCACCTGGTAGCCCTCGGCGGGCAGCCACCAGGTGCCGCCGAGGTGCCAGGACAGGTTGCCGCCGTTGCCGTGCAGGTAGAGCACGGTGCCTTTCACCGGCACGCCTTTCTTCGCCGGCAGCCACCAGGCGCGCAGGCGCACGCCGTCGGCGGTGGTCAGGGTGACGTCGCGGTACTCCAGCCCGGCGCGCGCCGGAGTGATCTGCACCACCGGCTCGGGATAGAACAGCAGCGAACTGCAGCCACCGAGGAACAGCGCGCCGAGTACCAGCAGCGGGATCAGCAGGCGCTTCATCCGTTGTTGGTCCTTACCTCTTCGCGGGCGCGAAAGGTGGCGTCGTAGATGCGCCCGGCCAGGCGCGAGAACGGCAGGCTCTGCAGCCAGACGATGCCGCTGCCCTTGAGGGTGGTCAGCAGCAATCCTTCGCCGCCGAACAGCATGCTCTTCAGGCCGCCGGCCAGTTGCACGTCGTAGTCGATGCCATCGGTGAAGGCCACCAGGCAACCGGTGTCGACCCGCAGCGTCTCGCCATTCAACTGGCGGCGGATCAGCGTGCCGCCGGCATGGACGAAGACCAGGCCATCGCCCTCGAGCTTCTGCAGGATGAAGCCCTCGCCGCCGAAGAAACCGGCGCCCAGGCGCTTGGCGAAGGCGATGCCGACCCGGGTGCCATAGGCCGCGCAGAGGAACGAGTCCTTCTGGCAGAACAGGCGCCCGCCGACATCGTCCAGGTCCACCGCCACCACGCTGCCCGGATAGGGCGCGGCAAAGGCCACGTGCTGCTTGCCCTGGCCTTCGTTGGTGAAGTGGGTCATGAACACCGACTCGCCACCGAGCTTGCGCTTGCCGGCGCTCCACAGCTTGCCCAGCAGGCTGCCGTCGGAGCCGTCGCCCATCCGCGCGGTGAAGCGGATGTCGCCGGTCATGTAGTTCATCGCCCCGGCCTCGGCGATCACGGTTTCCCCGGGGTCGAGTTCGATCTCCACGGTCTGCATGGATTCGCCGAGGATGCGGTAGTCGAGTTCGTGGCTGGCCATCGCCGTTCTCCTTGCTTGCCGCCCGACCGCCCGCGCGCACCGGGAAAGACCGGCACGGCGGGGAACGGTCAGAGAATGTTCGCGTAGTCCGCTTCGATGCGGTCCAGGCTGAGGTGGTTGAGGAAGTTCGAGAAGCACATCCAGGCCGACAGCGCGTTGAGGTCGCGGAACTGCGGCGGCAGGTACTTCGGCGGCGCCACCAGGCCCTCGTCCACCAGTTGGCGCAGGGTGCGCATGTCTTCCAGGGTGGTCTTGCCGCAGAACAGCAGGGGGATCTGTTCGAGCTTGCCCTTGCGCACGGCGAGCTGGATGTAGTTGTAGATGAGGATGAAGCCCTTCAGGTAGGACAGGTCCTTGGTGAACGGCAGGCCATCCGGGGTCGAGCCGCGGAAGACCCGGCTGGCGTTCTGGTAGCTGTCCTCCAGGCTGTAGCCCTGCTCGCGATAGAAGTGGAACACGTCGAGGAAATCGGCGCCCTCCTCGGCCATGTGGATCGCCCGGGTGCGATTGGTCAGCTTGCGCAGGCGGGTCGGGTAGGAGGCGAAGGCGATCACCTCCATCAGGATCGCCAGGCCTTCCTGGGTCACTGTGGAGGACGGCGGCCCCTTGGCGAGGAAGGTGCAGATCGGCTGGCTCAGGCCGTTCAGGGTGGTGCCGACGTGCACCAGGCCCTCGTGGACCTCCAGCGCGCGCACGTCGCGCTCGTTGAACAGGGCGTCGGCGCGCACCTTGATGTAGTCGGCGCCGGCCGCCGCGTCGGCGACGATGCCGTCGGACTCGAACACGCGGATGGTGCCCTCCTCCTCGCCGAACACGGTGTTCAGCCGCGCCTGGAGGATCGGCACGACCTCCTTGGCGGTCAGGGTCTTGGGTTCGTCCTTGAGATCGCCGCGGTCGGCGATGTTGTTCAGGTAGTCGGAGAGCATCAGGCCGAGGTCGGCCAGGGTCGGATCGCCGGCATGGAAGGCGTCCGAGGCCGAGCCGTAGAGTTCCTGGGAGATCAGCCCGAGGTCCGGGGTGCCGCGCGCCTCGAGCATGCGAATGACCATTCGGTATTCCTTGCACATCCGCCGCATGATCTGCCCGACCGGGTTGAACTGGCCCAACTGGCGGGTGATGTCGCGCTCGATGTTCTGGAATTCCTGCTTCTTGGCGCTGGCGTCGAAGGCCAGCGGGCGGCTGTCGTAGTAGCCGCGGTCGACCTTCGGCGCATGCTTGCCGCGGCCCTTGAGGAAGTCCTGGCGGATCCCGTCGTCCCATTTGATCGCATCCAGCACGCGGATCGGCGTCTGCGCCTCGACGATGCGATCGGACAGGGAGCGGATGATCTTCTGGTAGTCGTTCTGCGCCTTGCGCTGGCTCATCGGCAATCTCATTGGGTGACCCGCTGGAAGCGGGCGGCCTCGACGAACACGTCGGAATTGGCGGGATCGTTCAGGTAGGCGAAGACCTTCTCCAACGGGCTGCGCACCAGCGCGCCCTTGCCCTGCTCGCTGTCAACGGTCTCGCCGTCGAGCTGGCCGGCGCCGAGGTCCTCGACGATGCGCTCGACGTCGAGGTTGTAGATCACCAGCTCGTCACCGTCGGTGATCTCGAAGCCGGCGATGATGAAGTTGCCGCCCAGGCTCTTCGGCAGGCCGGCCGACAGGTACCAGCGCTTGCCCTGGTGGGAGACGGTGAAGCCGTAGTCTTCCAGGCTCTCGGTATTGTCCTTGCTGTCCACGTAGCTGAGCGCACGGTAGACATTGCTGCCGGAACGGGTGATCTCCAGGAATTGTTCTTCCTTCCACTCGTTCTCGCGGCTCCAGGTCCCGAGCAGATGGCTCGGCGCCGCCTCGCGCGGCGGTATCGGCTCCTTGAAGGTGACCAGGCAACCGCCCAACAGCAGGAAACTCAGGACCACCAGGCAACGCCAGGCTTTCATCACACGCTCCTTAGGAACCCTCCGCAACCTGCGACCGGCTGGCCGAGGGAAGGTTCGGGTATGAAAAACCCCGCCATGGCGGGGTTGACGCTCAGGTCACAGGCCCATGACCAGATTCAGGTACCGTCTGAGTATGGCGCGCATTTCGTCCACGGCCAGTTGCTCGACCCCGTCCACGAGGCCCTGATATTCCATCTGCAGAATAATCGACGTCAACACCTTGGCGTCCTGCTCGGGCTGCCCGGAACCGAGCACCTGGAAGAAATGCACGGCGCCGAGGGAGAGAATCCGCTGGTGGGCATCGGCCAGTTCGCGCAGGCGCGGGTTGAGCAACGCCTCCTGGCGGAAGGCCTGTTCGGCCAGCAGGTGCTCGCGGCGCTCGGTGAGTTGGACCTGGACATACTGCACGGCCAGCTCGACGATCCGTTCCACCAGCGAGCCACGGGCGCCGGGGTCGTCGGCCAGCACCGCGGCCATCTCCTGGAGGTCGCCCTCCACGCTGCTCCAGAACGCCGATAGCGCCTCTGCGTTGCGCTCGACGAAGAGGGCGAAGGTGTCGGTGATGAGATCGTCGATGTCCTTGAAGTAGTAGGTGGTGGCCGACAACGGCACCTGGGCCTCGGCGGCCACCGCGCGGTGGCGCACGGCCCGTACGCCGTCGCGGACGATCAGGCGCATGGCGGCATCGAGAATCGCCTGGCGCCGCTGCTCGCTGCCCTGGCGGCTGGCCTTGCGGCCCTGGTAACGAACGCTTTCGGCTACCGCGCTGGCGGCCTGCGCGGCGCTGTCTCTGGGAGCTACTCGGGACACGGTGTTTCCTCCGCTCGCGGACGATGGGGCATTGTTCGGACTTTTTCGCGTGGAATCAATCGGCCGCTATCGGGGAAGCTCCGATCCCACCCGCACCTTCCGTGGTCAGCCGGCGGATCGGCGGCTATCGACCCCTGGCCCGGCGGCCGGGACGCCGCGCGGCCATGAAAAAACCGCCCGAAGGCGGCTTTTCCATGGACTGTTGCGGCACTCAGGCCTGCGGGCGCATGTGCGGGAACAGGATCACGTCGCGGATCGACGGCGAGTTGGTCAGCAGCATCACCAGACGGTCGATGCCGATGCCTTCGCCGGCGGTCGGCGGCATGCCGTATTCCAGGGCATTGATGAAGTCGGCGTCGTAGTGCATCGCCTCGTCGTCGCCGGCGTCCTTCTCCTTGACCTGCAACATGAAGCGCTCGGCCTGGTCCTCGGCGTCGTTCAGCTCGGAATAGGCATTGGCGATCTCGCGGCCGCCGATGAACAGCTCGAAGCGGTCAGTGACGCTCGGGTCTTCGTCGTTGCGGCGGGCCAGCGGCGAAACCTCGAAGGGGTAGCGGGTGATGAAGTGCGGCTGCTCCAGCTTGTGCTCCACCAGTTCCTCGAAAATCATCACCTGCAGCTTGCCCAGGCCTTCGTGGCCGAGGACCTTGGCGCCGGCCTTCTTGGCGATGGCCCGCGCCTTCTCGACGTCGTTGAGGTCGGCAGCGCTGATCTCCGGGTTGTACTTGAGGATCGAATCGAACACCGACAGGCGCACGAACGGCTCGCCGAAGTGGAAGACCTTGTCGCCGTAGGGCACGTCGGTGGTACCGAGTACCGCCTGGGCCAGTTCGCGGAACAGTTCCTCGGTCAGGTCCATGTTGTCTTCGTAGTCGGCGTAGGCCTGGTAGAACTCGAGCATGGTGAACTCGGGGTTGTGCCGGGTCGAGACGCCTTCGTTACGGAAGTTGCGGTTGATCTCGAAGACCTTCTCGAAACCGCCGACCACCAGGCGCTTGAGGTACAGCTCCGGGGCGATGCGCAGGAACATGGCCATGTCCAGCGCGTTGTGATGGGTCTCGAACGGCTTGGCCGCGGCGCCGCCGGGGATGGTCTGCAGCATCGGGGTCTCCACTTCGAGGAAACCGCGCTCGCTGAGGAAACGGCGGATGTGGGCGATGACCTGGGAACGCACGCGGAAGGTGTGGCGGGTTTCCTCGTTGACCATCAGGTCGACGTAGCGCTGGCGGTAGCGCTGCTCGGTGTCGGTCAGGCCATGGTGCTTGTCCGGCAGCGGACGCAGCGACTTGGTCAGCAGGCGCACGCTGGTCATGTCGACGTACAGGTCGCCCTTGCCCGAGCGGGCCAGCACGCCTTCGGCGCCGATGATGTCGCCCAGGTCCCAGGTCTTGATCTCGGCCAGGGTTTCTTCCGGCAGGGTCTTGCGGTTGACGTAGACCTGCAGGCGCTCGCTGCTGTCCTGGAGGACGATGAAGGAACCGCGGTTGAGCATGATCCGACCGGCCACCTTGACCGGGATCGCTGCGGCTTCCAGCTCTTCCTTGGTCTTGTCGGCGTACTGTTTCTGCAGGTCCGCGAAGTAGGCGTCGCGGCGGAAGTCGTTGGGGAAGGCGATGGCCCGGGCTTCGCGCACGGCGGCAAGTTTTTCCTTGCGCTGGGCGATCAGCTTGTTTTCTTCCTGTTGCAGTTCGTGCTGGTCGAGTTGTTGGTCGCTCATGGTCTTGGTGGTTCCTGGTTAGGCTCTCTTGCCTGTGGAAACGGATTGCAACAGGGGCGAAAAGCGTAGCGAACGCCGGCCAGGCAAGGCGGGAAATGGCGAGGACACGGAGTTCACGATCGTAAAAAACGAGCAGTCCGAACCATTTTCCAACGCGGCCTGGCCAGGCGCAGCAGCTTTACAGCCCCTGTTTGAGGCTGGCTTCGAGGTATTCGTCTAGATCGCCGTCGAGCACCTTGTCGCAGTCGCTGCGCTCGATACCGGTACGCAGGTCCTTGATCCGCGACTGGTCGAGCACGTAGGAGCGGATCTGGTGGCCCCAGCCGATGTCGGACTTGGAGTCCTCCAGGGCCTGGGACGCAGCGGTACGCTTCTGCATTTCCAGCTCGTACAACTTGGCCCGCAGCATCTTCATCGCGGTGTCCTTGTTGGCGTGCTGGGAGCGTTCGTTCTGGCACGCCACCACGGTATTGGTCGGCACGTGGGTGATCCGCACCGCCGAATCGGTGGTGTTCACGTGCTGACCGCCCGCGCCGGAGGAGCGGTAGGTATCGATGCGCAGGTCGGCCGGGTTGATCTCGATCTCGATGTTGTCGTCGATTTCCGGCGATACGAACACCGCGGTGAACGAGGTGTGACGACGGTTGCCGGAGTCGAACGGACTCTTGCGCACCAGGCGGTGCACGCCGATCTCGGTGCGCAGCCAGCCGAAGGCGTACTCGCCCTTGATGTGCACGGTGGCGCCCTTGATGCCGGCGACCTCGCCCTCGGACAGCTCGATGATAGTGGCGTCGAAGCCGTGCTTGTCGGCCCAGCGCAGGTACATGCGCAGCAGCATGTTGGCCCAGTCCTGGGCCTCGGTGCCGCCGGAGCCGGCCTGGATGTCCAGGTAGGCGTTGTTCGGGTCCATCTCGCCGCTGAACATGCGGCGGAATTCCAGCTTCTCGAGGATCTCGCGCAGACGCTCGACTTCGTTGGCAACGTCGTCGACGGCGCCCTCGTCGTCTTCCTCGACCGCCATGTCCAGCAGGTCGCGGGAATCGGCCAGGCCGCTGGTCAGGTCGTCCAGGGTTTCCACCACCTGCGCCAGCTGGGCGCGCTCGCGGCCGAGGTTCTGGGCGTATTCGGGGTTGTTCCAGACGTTGGGGTCTTCGAGCTCGCGGTTTACTTCGACCAGGCGATCATGCTTCTGATCGTAGTCAAAGATACCCCCGAATGGTCTGGGTGCGCTCGGAGAGGTCCTTGATGCTGTTGAGGATCGGGTTGATTTCCATGGCTGGCGCTCACTCGCGGGAAAACGTCGAAAAGCTGCGAAGTATACTGCACTTGCGCCCTGCGGGCAGTACGCCGGCCTCTATTTAATGCCGGCCGGCGACGCATGGCCGCCGCGCGCCGCTCAGCCCGCCGGGGCTGGCGGCACCGGCTGTTCCATCAGGCCAACCTGGTTGCGGCCATTGTTCTTGGCCTGGTAGAGCGCCTGGTCGGCCATCTCGATGAGAACCCGGAAGGTCTGTCCGCCGCCGCCCGGCACCAGGGTGCTGACGCCGATGCTGACGGTCAGGTACGAGCCCGGGCGTGGCTGGTCGTGGCTGATCTGCAGGCTCTCCACCGTACGCCGGACCTTTTCCGCCAGCAGCCGCGCGCCGCCCGGCGAGGTGCCCGGCAGGACCATGGCGAACTCCTCGCCGCCATAGCGCGCCGCCAGGTCCGAGGAGCGACTGCAGCCCTCGCGGATGGCCCCGGCGACCTGGCGCAGGGCCTCGTCGCCGGCGACGTGGCCGAAGGTGTCGTTGTAGCTCTTGAAATAGTCCACGTCGATCATCAGCAGCGACAGTTGCGACTGCTCGCGCAGCGAGCGGCGCCACTCCATCTCCAGGTATTCGTCGAAGTGACGACGGTTGGAGAGCCCGGTCAGGCCGTCGGAGTTCATCAGCCGCTGCAGCACCAGGTTGGTCTCCAGCAACTGCTGCTGGCTCTCGCGCAGCGCCCGATAGGCCTCGTCGCGTTGCTGCAGGGCGATGTACGAACGCGAGTGGTAGCGGATCCGCGCCACCAGCTCGATGGCGTCCGGCAGCTTGACCAGGTAGTCGTTGGCGCCGGCGGCGAACGCCGCGCTCTTCACCGTCGGCTCTTCCTTGGTCGACAGGACGATGATCGGGATGTCGCGGGTCGCCGGGTTGCCGCGGTAGGCGGCGAGCAGCGTGAGGCCGTCGACGCCGGGCATCACCAGGTCCTGGAGGATCACCGTCGGCTTGATCTGGTTGGCCACCGCCACCGCCTGCTGCGGATCGGAACAGAAGTGGAAGTCGATGCCCGCCTCGCTCGCCAGCGAGCGACGCACAGCCTCTCCGATCATGGCCTGATCATCGACAAGCAGTACCATGACCGCGCCGTCCAGAGGGGCGCCCAGGTCGGTCTTGCTCTCATGAGGGTTGTGCATGTTTCTCTCCGGGACCGGGGCCCCTCGTATCAAATTGAATGCTGTTCCACGCACCGCCACGGCGGGCGCCGGCGCCTACCCTGGCGCCTGACCGGACTCGCGCCCGGCTAATCGAATACCTCCGCCAGGCGCGGGGCGATCTTTTCCAGGGAAAGGATCTGCACCGCGGCATCGATCGCCGCCGCGGCCTTCGGCATCCCGTAGACCGCGCAACTGGCCTGGTCCTGGGCGATGGTGAGGAAGCCGCGCTCGCGCATCTGCTTGAGGCCCTGGGCGCCGTCGCGGCCCATGCCGGTCAGCAGCACGCCCACGGCGTCGCCACGCCAGTAGTTCGCCACGCTCTCGAAAAACACGTCGATGGACGGCCGGTAGACGAAAGAACGCGGTTCGGCGGTGTACACCAGCGAACCGTTGCGCAACAGGCGGATGTGATTGTTGGTCCCCGCCAGCAGGATCTGCCCCGGTATCGGCGGCTCGCCATCGCGCGCCAGGCGCACCGGCAGCTTCGATTCGCTGGCCAGCCATTCGGCCATGCCGGCGGCGAAGACCTCGTCGACATGCTGCACCAGCACCACCGCGGCATTGAAACTGGCCGGCAGTTGCTTGAGCAACACCGCGAGCGACGCCGGACCGCCAGCCGAGGCGCCGATCGCCACCAGACGCTGGCGCGCCCCGCCGGCCTTCGGCGGCACCACCTGGACCTTGCCACGGTTATCGCGCTGGCCGATCAGCCAGCCGACGTTCTGAATCTTGCGCAACAACGGCGCCGCCGCCGTTTGCGGGTTGCCGATGCCCAGCGCCGGCGTGTTCACCGCATCGAGCGCCCCATATCCCATCGCTTCGAAAACCCGGTGCACATTCTGCTCGATATCGACGGTAACAATCACGATCGCGCAAGGACTTTCCGCCATGATCCGACGAGTTGCCTCGACGCCGTCCATCACCGGCATGAGCAGGTCCATCAGCACCACGTCGGGCGTATCGGCGGCGCACTGGGTCACCGCCTCGGCACCGTTGCTGGCGACCCAGACGATCTGGTGCTGCGGCTCGAAGGCCAGCGCGCGGCGCAGCGCCTCGACGGCCAACGGCATGTCATTGACGATTCCGATCCTCAACCCTGTGCTTCTCCGATCAGGACGACGACGGCATCCAGCAAGGCCTCATCGTGGAAACTGGCCTTCGCCAGATAATAGTCGGCGCCGGCGTCGAGACCGCGCCGACGGTCCTCCTCACGATCCTTGTAGGACACCACCATCACCGGCAGCGACTGCAGGCGGCTGTCGCGACGCACCAGGGTGACCAGTTCGATACCGTCCATGCGCGGCATGTCGATATCGGTGATGAGCAGGTCGAAATGCTCCGAGCGCAGGGCGTTCCAGCCGTCCATGCCATCCACCGCCACTGCCACGTCGTAGCCGCGGCCGAGCAGGAGCTTGCGTTCCAGCTCACGCACCGTGAGCGAGTCGTCGACCACCAGGATGCGCTTGCGTTGCGCCCCACCGGCCTGCCGCCGGCTGCGATCGATGCGCTCCAGGCGGCCGCTGCTGAGCAGCTTGCCGACCGAATGCAGGAGGTCCTCGACGTCCAGGATCAGCACCGGCGAACCGTCGTCCAGCAAGGCGCCGGCGGAAACGTCGCGCACCTTGCCCAGGCGCGGATCGAGAGGCATCACCACCAGGGTACGCTCGCCGACGAAACGCTCCACGGCGACGCCGTAGACCGCATCGCGGTCGCGCACCACCACTACCGGGATGGCCCCTTCGGTGCGGCTGCTCTCGGGCCGCTGCAGCAGTTGCGCAGCCGAGACCAGGCCGACATGGCGACCCTCGTACCAGAAGTGCTGGCGACCTTCGAGCTGGACGATCTCCTCCGCTTCCAGCTCGCACATGCGCTCGATATGCGCCAGCGGGAAGGCGTAGGCCTCCTCGCCGATCTCCACCACCAGGCTGCGCACCACGGACAGGGTCAGCGGCACCTCGACGTGGAACAGCGTGCCCTGCCCCTGGCGTTGCTCCATGCGCACGCCGCCACGCAACTGGCGGACCATGTGCTGCACGGCGTCCAGTCCGACGCCGCGACCGGACACCTCGGTGACCTGCTCGCGCATGCTGAAACCGGGCAGGAAGAGAAACGCCAGGAGTTCCTCCTCGCTCAATTGCGCCGCGGTCTCGGCGGTGGCGAACTGGCGATTGAGCACGGTCTCGCGCAGGCGCTGCAGATCGATGCCGCCGCCGTCGTCGCTCAGTTCCAGGACCAGCATGCCGGCGTGGTGGCGGGCGCGGATGGTGATCCTGCCCTCGGCCGGCTTGCCGGCGGCGAGGCGGGTTTCCGGCGCCTCGATACCGTGATCGACGGCATTGCGCAGCAGGTGGGTGAGCGGCGCTTCGAGTTTTTCCAGGACATCCCGGTCGACCTGGGTGCTTTCGCCCTCGACCAGCAGGCGCACCTGCTTGCCCAGCGAGCGGCCCAGGTCGCGAACCATCCGCGCCTGGCCGCTAAGGACGTCGGCGAATGGCCGCATCCGCGAGGCCAGCGCCGCGTCGTAGAGCACCTGGGCGCGCTGGCCGCCCTGCCAGGCGAACTCGTCGAGATCGGCGATGTGCTGCACCAGCATCTGCTGGCATTCGCCGATCAGTTGCCGCGCCTCGCCGAGCATGGCCTGGGCCTGCGGGTCGAGGGCGGTTTCCTGGACCGTCTCGCGTACCACGTCGAGCGCGCGGCTGGCGCTGGACTGCAGACGACGCAGGCGTTGCAGGGAATCGGCCAGCGGCTTGATGCGCTGGAACTCCACCAGCGACTTGCTGGAGATATCCAGCAGCCGGTCCAGGCGCTCGGCGGTGACCCGCAGGACCCGGCTGCGGCGCTCCTCGGCTTGTTCGCCGCCCGCCTGCCCGGCGGGCTCCTCGTCGTTGTCGTCGCTAGCGGCCGCTGATGCCGCTGGCGGCGCCTCGGGGGCCGCTTCCGGCAGGCCGGGAGTCGTCGCCGGCAGCTCCGCGCGGGCCAGCGGCAGGCCGCTGCGCACCAGGCCTTCGAGGCGCTGCACCAGACCGTCGATCTCTTCCCGCCCGGCGCCTTCGGCCCAGCCTGCGTCGCCGGCGGGCGGGGTGCCGATACGCAGCAACAGGTCGCAGCCCTGGAGCAACGCATCGATATGTTCCGATTGCAGGAGCAGGCGTCCGTCCTGCGCCTCCACCAGGCAATCCTCCATGACGTGCGCCACGCGCACGCCGGCGTCCAGCCCGACGATCCGCGCCGCGCCTTTCAGCGAGTGCGCGGCGCGCATGCAGGCTTCCAGTTGGTCGGCCTGGGTCGGGCTGCGCTCCAGCGCCATCAGGCCGGCGTTGAGCACCTGGGTCTGGGCCTCCGCCTCGAGCCGGAACAGCTCGAGCAGCGACGCGTCTCTCATCTGGTCCGGGGTCATGCCAGGCTCCGCGCTACGGCTTGCAGGAGAGGGCCTTCGTCGAGCAGGGTGATGCTCCGCTCACGCCATTGCAGCACGCCGGCCACGTGCCGGCGCGAGGCCTGGCCGTCGGCGTGGTTGGGCGGCAGTATCCGCGCCAGCGGAATCGCATGGATGCCGTCGACTTCCTCCACCGGCGCCACCACCGGACCGCCGGCGGCGGAAATGATCAGCATGCGCGGAACCACCCGGCGCTCGCTGACCGGCGCGGCGCCGGGTTCGAGATCCAGCAGTTCGCCCAGGGAAAGACAGGCGACCAGCGCGCGGCGCACGTTGGTCACCCCTTGCAGGGCGCGCGAGCGCTGGTGCGGCAGGGAATGGATAGGGTTCATCGGCGCCACTTCCACCAGGCTGCCGGTGGCCAGACCGAACCACTCCTCGCCCAGGCGGAACACCAGGATCGAGCGCGTCTCGCCGAGGTCGCTCTGTTCGCGCTGGCTGTCCATCGTTTCGGCGCTGTCGAGCTGGTCCTGGCGCAGGGCGATGCGGTCCAGCAAGTAGGTCGCCGCGGCAGCGTAAACCTCGCAGTTGCGGCAATGGACATGCTCGGCCAGGCGTTCGCAGGACTTGTCGCCATGCACACCGATGCGGTTCCAGCAGTCATCCACCTGTTGGGTATCGAGCAAGGTCAGGCTCGCCTCAACCATCTTTGTTCACTCCACGGGCCGCACGTTGCTGCAGGCGCCGGGCGCCGGCATGGTCGCCGCGAGCGGCGAGCAGCGCCGCCAGGTGCGCCAGCGCCTCGGCGTGCTGCGGCTCCAGGTACAGGGCCTTGCGGTAGAAATCCTGGGCTTCCTGCTCCTGCCCGGCGACATCGCTGAGCAGCCCGAGCCAGTAGAAGACCGTGGCCGACGGCCCACGCGCGGCCAGTTGGCGCTCGCAGGCGGCGCGCGCCTCGCGGTGCTGGCCGGCATCCGCCAGGCGGGCGATTTCGTCGAACTCGCCGACGGGAGTGGCGAGGGGCTGGCCGCTGGCTGGCGGAACCAGGCTGGACAGCCGCTGGCGCGGTTTCGCCGGTGGCGGCGGCGAAGGCCGAATACTCGCACGCTCCACGGCGGCGGCAACGACCGGGCGCGCTCCGTCGCTCACCGCTTTGGGCCGCGCGCCGCGGGGCGCCTCGCTGGTCCGGCGGAACACGAAAGACAGCGGCACGCCGATCGGCTGCATGCCATGCTGGCTGAGCAGGCTCGCCTCGGCTGGTCCGATGAACATCGCGCCGTCCGGCCGCAACAGGCGCTTGAGCACCTCGACCACCTCGCTCTGGGTCGGGCGGTCGAAATAGATCAGCAGGTTGCGACAGAACACGAAATCGTAGGGTGCCTCGCCCGCCAGTAGCCCGGGATCGAGCAAATTGCCGCAGCGGAAGCGCACCTTGCGGCGAACCTGCTCGGCCAACTGGTAGCCATCGGCAACCTCGCTGAAATGGCGGTCGCGAAACCCCAGTTCATCGCCGCGGAAGGAATTCCTGCCGTACACCCCGAGGCTGGCGCGCTCGATCACCCGAGCGCTGACGTCCAGGGCGTCGACCTCGAACAGGTACTCGGAGAGCCCGGCATCGAGCAAGGCCATGACGATGGAATACGGCTCCTCGCCGGTGGAACAGGGCAGGCTGAGGATCCTTAGCGCGCGTCCGCCGCCTAGGCTCGGCAGGCGCTCGAAGGCCAGCCTGGCGAGGGTGGTGAACGACTCCGGGTAGCGGAAGAACCAGGTCTCCGGCACCACCACCGCTTCGATCAGCGCCTGCACCTCGCCCGGCGAGCCGTTCAGGCGCATCCAGTATTCGTCCTCGTCGTGCAGCGCGAGGCCGCTCATGCGCTGGCGTACCGCGCGCTCGATCACCGCGCTGCCCACCGAGCTGGCATCCAGGCCGATCCTGCTCTTGAGCAGGCGTTCGAAGCGATCGTTCATGCCGCCCCCTCGCCGCACTCCGGCGGGAACAGCAGGGCGCACACTTCGTCGGGCAGCAATGCCTCGACCCGCACCCATTGCACCAGTCCCCGTGGTCCTTCATAGACCGGGCCGAGATAGCGGGCCCCGCCGTTGTCCAGGCCATAGTCGCGGAACGCCGACGGTTCGCAGCGCAGGGTATCGGTGGCCTGTTCGAGGATCAGTCCGAGCCAGACCGGCTCTCGGTCCTGGCGGGCGCGGTATTCGACCAGCACGATGCGCGTGCTGGTGCGGGCCAGCGCCGCGCGGCCGAAGGCCATTGCGCAGAGGTCGAGCACCGGGACCAGGACGCCGCGATGGGAGAACACCCCGGCGACCCATTCCGGCGCCTCCGGAATGCGCTTCAGGCGCAGCAGCGGCAGCACTTCGACCACTTCGCGGGCATCCAGGGCATAGCGGTCGCCTTCCATGCGGAACAGCAGGAACAGCTTGCTGGTGCGTCGATGATCGCCGGTGGAGCGGGACACGGTCACAGCCTCAGACTTTGAAGCGGGATACGCCGTTGCGCAGCCCGTTCGCCACCAGGTTCAGCTCATCGATGGCGAAGCTGGCCTGGCGCAGCGACTCCACGGTCTGCCCGGTGGCCTCGCCCAGTTGCACCAGCGCCTGGTTGATCTGCTCGGCACCGGTAGCCTGGGCCTGCATGCCCTCGTTGACCATCTGCACCCGCGGCGCCAGCGCCTGCACCTGCTGGATGATCTGCGACAGTTGCTCGCCGACCTGGCCGACCTCGGCGATACCGCGGCGGACCTCCTCGGAGAACTTGTCCATGCCCATCACCCCGGCCGATACCGCCGACTGGATCTCGCGCACCATCTGCTCGATGTCGTAGGTGGCGACCGCGGTCTGGTCCGCCAGCCGGCGCACCTCGGTGGCCACCACGGCGAACCCGCGGCCGTACTCGCCGGCTTTCTCCGCCTCGATGGCGGCGTTCAGCGAGAGCAGGTTGGTCTGGTCGGCGACCTTGACGATGGTGGTGACCACCTGGTTGATGTTGCCGGCCTTCTCGTTGAGGATCGCCAGCTTGGCGTTGACCAGGTCGGCCGCACCCATCACGTGGTGCATGGTTTCCTCCATGCGCGCCAGGCCCAACTGGCCGGAACCGGCCAGGGTCGAAGTCTGCTCGGCGGCACCGGAGACTTCGCTCATGGTCCGCACCAGGTCGCGCGAGGTGGCGGCGATCTCGCGAGAAGTGGCGCCGATCTCCGTGGTGGTCGCAGCGGTTTCGGTGGCGGTGGCCTGCTGCTGCTTGGAGGTCGCGGCGATCTCGGTGACCGAGGTGGTGACCTGCACCGAAGAACGCTGGGCCTGCGACACCAGGCCCTTGAGTTCCTCGGCCATGCCATTGAAACCGGTCTCGATGGCGCCGAACTCGTCGCGGCGGCCAAGGTTCAGGCGCGCGGTGAGGTCGCCGCCGGCCATCAGGTCGAGGCTGCGGACGATCTTCTGGATCGGCTGGGTGATCGCCCGCAACAGCAGGAACCCGCAGATGCCGGCTACCACCACCGCCAGCAACAGGGTCACCAGCATGCTCAGTTCGGCGTCGTCCACCGCGTTGACGATGTTCTCCGAGGCGCGATCGGCGATGTCCTTGTTCAGCTCGATCAGCTCGTTGAGGTACTTGCGACCGTCGCGCCAGTGCTCGGTCAACGGGCCGGCGACGAGCTTGCCGGCTTCTTCGAAGCGTTTCTCGCGATACAGCTCGAGCACCTTGTCGTGCTGCTCCAGGTAGGCCTTGCGCACACCCAGGAAGCCGGCGAGCAGCTCGTGGTCGCGGGCCTCGTCCGGGTTCATGGTCTTCTGGTAGGAGGCGATCTGCTGGTCCAGGCGCTCCTCGCTGGCAAGGATGCTGTCAGCCTCGGCCTTGCTCAGCTCGTGGTCGTCGGTGACGCCGAACAGTTCCTGGGTCTGCAGGTAGTTGTCGGTCCACGAACTGCGTACCAGGGTGATGAAGTACATCCCCGGCATGGCGTCGTCCTGGACACGGTAGGCGCCCTTTTCCACCGTCAACATCTTCACGTACGCAGTAGCGGCCATCAGCAGCATGATCGCGATGATCACGGCGAAACTTGCCAGGATTCGCTGGCGAACAGTCCAGTTCTTCACATTTTTCCCCAAGACTCGAGTCCGGATTCGTTCCTGCCGCCACAACGGCCCGTCAATCGCGCGGACTGTATAGGCCGTCCCCGGCACCGGCAAGCAGCGCCATAGGGTTTTCCCGCTATTGTAGGCGCTGGAAAGGCGTTTTTTGACGCCAGAAGTGTGGCAGAAAGACAAAGAAAGAAAACTGGCAAGCCAGACTTTTCTGAGAAGACAGGCACATCACGGAGGGAATGTGCGCCCCGTCCCCATGCCGGGAACGGGGCGCGATGTCACCGGTGGATATCGGTATGGCGGGTTTCGCGGAGGAACAGCAAGGCGCAGACCAGGCTGCCGCCGGTGATCAGCACCGGATACCAGAGGCCGTAGAAGATGTCGCCGGTGTACACCACCAGGGCGAACGAGACCGTGGGCAGGAAGCCGCCGAACCAGCCGTTGCCGATGTGGTACGGCAGGGACAGCGAGGAATAGCGGATGCGGGTCGGGAACAGTTCGACCATCAGCGCCGCCAGCGGGCCGTAGCAGAGGGTGGAGATCAGCACCAGGGCGAAGATGATGGCGATCACCATCGGCTTGTTCACCTGGCTACCATCGGCCTGCTGCGGGTAGCCTGCCGCCTTCACCGCGGCCGCCATCGCTTCGGCGTCGAAGCCGGCGATCTCGGTCTCGCCGACCCGTATCCTGACGTCGCTGCCGGCGGGCGCCGCCACCGTCGAGTAGGGCAGGCCGGCCTTGACCAGGAAGGTCTTGACCTTGTCGCAGGGGCTGTCGAAGGTCGCCTTGCCCACCGGGTCGAACTGGAAGGTGCAGGTCGCTGGGTCGGCCACCACGCTGATCGGCGACTGCCGGCTGGCCTGGTCGATGGCCGGATTGGCGTAGTGGGTCAAGCCCTTGAACAGCGGGAAGTAGAACAGCGTGGCGAGCAGCAGGCCGGCCAGCAGCACCGGCTTGCGGCCGATGCGGTCGGACAGCCAGCCGGCGACGATGAAGAACGGCGCGCCAAGCACCAGGGCGACGATCAGCAGACCGTTGGCGGTGCCGCCATCGACCTTGAGCACCTGGGTGAGGAAGAACAGCACGTAGAACTGCGCCGTGTAGAAGGTCACCGCCTGGCCGGCATTGATGCTGAACAGCGCGGTCAGCACCACCTTCAGGTTGCCCCACTGGGTGAAGGACTCGCGCAGCGGCGCCTTGCTGACCTTGCCCTCGGCCTTCATCTTGAGGAACGCCGGCGACTCGCGCATGGACAGGCGGATCCAGGTGGAGATGCCCAGCAGGACGATGGACAGCAGGAATGGCAGGCGCCAGCCCCAGGTCTCGAACTCGTCGCCGGTCAACTGGCGGCAAGCCAGGATCACCAGCAGCGAGAGCAACAGGCCGAGGGTCGCGGTGGACTGGATCCAGCTGGTGTAGCTACCGCGCTTGTTCACCGGGGCGTGCTCGGCGACGTAGATCGCCGCGCCGCCGTACTCGCCGCCCAGGGCCAGGCCCTGGAGCATGCGCAAGGTGACCAGGATGATCGGCGCGGCGACACCGATCGAGGCATAGGTGGGCAGCAGGCCGACGGCGAAGGTCGACAGCCCCATCAGCAGGATGGTCACCAGGAAGGTGTACTTGCGCCCGATCATGTCGCCCAGGCGGCCGAACACCAGCGCGCCGAAGGGCCGCACCAGGAAGCCGGCGGCGAAGGCCATCAAGGCGAAGATGAAGGCGGTGGTGTCGTTGACGCCGGCGAAGAACTGCTTGCTGATCACCGCCGCCAGGGCGCCGTAGAGGAAGAAGTCGTACCACTCGAAGACCGTGCCCAGCGAGGAGGCGAAGATCACCTTGCGCTCCTCCTGGGGCGTGGTCGCAGGCACTGTGTAGGAAGGGGTCGTTGCGTACTCGGTCATTGCGGCTCTCCCGCCCCTTGTGGGGGCTCTTATTGTTGTCTGCCATTTCCGTTTTCAGCGTCGACCGCTGCGGCGCCGGGCGCCACGCGATACGGGGTGTAGCGATCCTCAGGCCTCCACCGCCTCCTTGCCGCCGGTAGCCATGGCGCTTTCGACGACCTGCGGCGCGGCCTCGCGGCGGCGCTCGGCGAGAATCATCTGCGCCGCCTTCTCGGCGATCACCAGCACCGGCGAACAGGTGTTGCCGGAGGTCAGGCTGGGCATGATCGAGGCATCGGCGATACGCAGGCCGGGGATTCCGTGCACCCTCAATTGCGCATCCACCACCGCTTGCGGCCCCTGGCCCATGCGGCAGGTGCCGGCAGGGTGGAAGATGGTGGTGCCGATCTCCGCCGCGGCGCGCTGCAGATCCTCTTCGCTGCGGTATTCCGGGCCGGGCTTGTACTCCTGCGGACGGAAGGCGGCCAGCGCCGGCGCGGCGGCGATGCGGCGGGTCAGGCGTATGGCGTCGGCAGCGACCTTCAGGTCGCGCGGATCGCTCAGGTAGTTGGGCTGGATCGACGGCGCCTCGCCCGGGTCGAGCGAGCGGATGCGCACCGTTCCCCGGCTGTGCGGACGCAGGTCGCAGACCGACGCGGTGAACGCCGGGAAGGCATGCAGCGGCTCGCCGAAGCGATCCAGCGAGAGCGGCTGGACGTGGTATTCGAGGTTGGCCGAGGGCTGCTGCGGATCGGAGCGGGCGAAGGCGCCCAGTTGGCTCGGCGCCATCGACAACGGCCCGCTGCGGCTCGCCAGGTAGCGCAGGCCCATGCCCAGCTTGCCCCATAGGCTGCCGGCGATCTGGTTGAGGGTGGGAACGCCGTCGACCTTGTAGATCATGCGCAGTTGCAGGTGATCCTGGAGGTTACCGCCGACCCCGGGCAACTCGTGGACGACCCCGGCACCGAGCCGCTCCAGCAGGTCCCGCGGGCCGATCCCGGAGCGTTGCAGCAGGCACGGCGAACCGATCGCGCCAGCGCTCAGGACGATCTCGCGGCGCGCCTCGAAGCGCTGCTCGCGGCCCTGCCAACGGACCGACAGGGCCCTGGCGCGGCCGTCCTCGAGGAGCACCCGCTGGACTTCGGCATGGGTCAGAACCGTCAGGTTGGCGCGCTGGGCGATGCCGCGCAGGAAGCCTTTCGAGGCATTCCAGCGCACCCCGCCGCGCTGGTTGACCTGGAAGTAGCCGCAGCCTTCGTTGTCGCCACCGTTAAAATCCTCGACGCTGGCGATTCCGGTCTGCGCCGCCGCCTGCTGGAAGGCATCGAGCAGCTTCCAGGAGAGCCGCTGGCGTTCTACCCGCCATTCGCCGCCGGCGCCGTGCATTTCGCTGGTCCCGGCGAAATGGTCCTCCATCCTGCGGAACAGCGGCAGCAGCTCTCTCCAGCTCCAGCCCGGATTGCCTTCGGCCACCCACTGGTCGTAGTCGCGGGCCTGGCCACGCATGTAGATCATGCCATTGATCGAGGAGCATCCTCCGAGCACCTTGCCGCGCGGGTACTTCAGGGAACGACCGTTGAGCCCGGGGACCTCGTCGGTGTCGAAGCACCAGTCGGTACGCGGGTTGCCGATGCAGTAGAGGTAGCCGACGGGAATGTGGATCCAGGGATAGTTATCCGGACCGCCGGCTTCCAGCAGCAGGACACGGTTGGCAGGGTCGGCGGAAAGCCGGTTGGCCAGCAGGCAGCCGGCAGGTCCGGCGCCGACGATGAGGTAGTCGTAGGTATCCAGTACCTCGGGCATGGCGAGCCTCGTCTTGTCGTTCTTGTGATGGGCCGTCGGACCTGCGGATGACCGGCAAGTCTCGAACGGCTTGAGGCTAGTCGTTCATTCGCGATAAAAAAACAAACGTTTCGGGGCAGCTATTGTTCGTTTTCTAACAGCCCCCCCCTCGGCCCGGCAGAAGGCGCTCCCCATGTTCGACTGGAATGACCTGCGTTTCTTCCTCGAGTTGCAGCGCAGCGGCCGCCTGCTGACCGCCGCCAAGCGTCTCGGCACCACTCACGCCACGGTGGCCCGGCACATCGAGAACATCGAGCGCGACCTCGGCACCCAACTGTTCGCCCAGCACACCGGCGGCTACCAGTTGACTCCGGCCGGCCAGGCGCTGCTCAAGCACGCCGAGGCGATGGAGAACACCGCGCTGCTCGCCCAGGAAGAAATGAGCCAGAGCATCTCGCCGCTGGGGCAGATCCGCATCGGCGTCACCGAAGGCCTCGGCAGCGTCTTCCTCGCTCCGCGCCTGGCGCAATTGATGCGCCACTACCCGGGCCTGGAGGTCGAGCTGGTCTCGGTGCCGCGCTTCGTCAGCATCACCAACCGCGAAGCGGACATCGCCATCTCCCTCGACCGGCCGAGCGCCGACCTGGTGATCACCCGCCTGCTGACCCGCTATCGCCTGGCGTTGTTCGCCAGCCCCGCCTACCTGGAACAGGCGCCGCCGCTACGCGACCGCGACGACCTCGGCAGGCACCAGTGGATCGGCTACGTCGACGACCTGCTGTTCAGCCAGGAACTGATGTTCCACCACAGTTTCTGCCGCCACCCGCAGGTCGTGTTCCGCAGCACCAGCGTGGTAGCCCAGCAGCAGGCGGCGCAGGCCGGCATCGGCCTGGCGATCCTGCCGCACTTCATGGGTAGCCGCGATCCGTTGCTGGTACCGGTGCTGCCCGAGGAAAGCATCCAGCGCGAGTACTGGATGAGCACCCGGCGGGAGCTGCACCGCTCGGTGCGCCTGCGGGTGGTCTGGGACTTCCTGCTGGAGCTGTGCCAGCGCGAGCGGGAGGTTCTGCTCGGCCCTTCGGCGACGCCGCCGCCATGATGGCGGCGGTTATCTGCGGAACGACGCTCCGCCGTCTCAGGCCAGGCGCTGCAGCGCCTGTCTGGCCTGGTTCTCCAGCTCCAGCTTGAACGAGGGTTCCAGGCGCAGCTGCCGCGCCAGCTCCTCGAGGTAGGAGCGCTCCATGAAGCTTTCCTCGTCGACCATCAGCAGGCTGGCCAGGTACATCTCCGCGGCGATCTCCGGGGTGCTCGCGGCACGGGCGATCTCGGCCGGGTCCAGCGGCTTGTTCAACTCGCGCTCCAGCCAGCCCTGCACCTCGCGGTCGCTGGTCAGCTTGGCCACCTCGCCTTCGATCATCTGCCGTTCGCGCTCGTCGATGTGGCCGTCGGCCTTGGCCGCACCGACGATGGCCTGGAGGATCGCGTGGCTATGCACTTCGGCCTGGGCTTCCGGCAGGCGGTCGACGGTCTGCGGCTGCGCCTGCGGCGCGGCGCCGTTCTGTTGCTGCTGCCAGTTGTTGTAGGCCTTGTAGGCGATCACCCCGAGCGCGGCGAGGCCGCCGTAGGTGATCGCCTTGCCACCGAACTTGCGCGCCTTCTTGTTTCCCAGCAGCAGGCCGATGGCGCCGGCCGCCAGGGCTCCGCCGCCGGCGCCGGAAAGCAGGCTGCCGAGCTGTCCGCCGCCGCTGGCGCCGGGCTTGCCGCCGGTCTTGTTCTGCAACATTTCCTGCCCGGACTTGAGCAATTGGTCGAGCAAACCACGGGTATTCATGAGGAACCTCCAGGACGTTCGGTAACAACCGGATTCGACCGACTCTAGCCCTTCGCGTCCGCGCTGCCCGCCGGGAGTTTGCTTCGAGATATTGCCGGCCTCCGCGGACACCTTGGCAAAGCGCGACGCATGTCACATTTTTCCAGATAGAGGCCTAGTGCCAGCAGAAAGCCCTTCGACGCGCCGGCATGGCCCTCTAAACTCCGCGCCCGCCCGCGACTGCGGGTCGGCGTCCAACGCCAGCCGCTCCGCGCGCATTCGCAACAGCAAACTGTGAACATGGCTCCCCCGAGCCACCCACTGCCTCGCAAAGGACTTCCCATGACCATCTCCCGCCGCGACTTCCTGAACGGCGTAGCCCTGACCATCGCCGCAGGCCTGACCCCCGCCGAGATCCTCCGCGCCGCCCCCGGCGGCCGCTACTATCCGCCCGCGCTCACCGGCCTGCGCGGTAGCCATCCGGGCGCCTTCGAAGTCGCACACCAGATGGGCTGGGAGAAGAAGACCTTCGATGTCGACCACCTGCCGATCGAAGAGGAATACGACCTGGTGGTGGTCGGCGGCGGCATCAGCGGCCTCGCCGCCGCCTGGTTCTATCGCGAACGGCACCCCGCGGCGCGCATCCTCGTCATCGAGAACCACGACGACTTCGGCGGCCATGCCAAGCGCAACGAATTCCAGGCCGGCGGGCGCACCATCCTCGGCTACGGCGGCAGCGAGTCGCTGCAATCGCCGAACGCCCTCTACAGCGAAGACGCCAAACACCTGCTGAAACGCCTGGGCGTCGAGCTCAAGCGCTTCGAGACAGCCTTCGACACCGACTTCTACCCCGGCCTGGGCCTGTCCCGCGCGGTGTTCTTCGACAAGGCCAGCTTCGGCGTGGACAAGCTGGTCAGCGGCGACCCGACGCCGATGGTTGCCGACGAGGTCCCCCGCGATCGTCTCAATGCCCGCTCCTGGCGCGCCTTCATCGGCGATTTCCCGCTGAGCCGCGAAGACCGGGAGGCGCTCATCGCGCTGTACGAATCACCTCGCGACTATCTTGCCGGCAAGAACGTGGAAGAGAAGGAAACCTACCTGGCGAAGACCAGCTACCGCGACTACCTGCTCAAGAACGTCGGGCTCTCGGAAACCTCGGTGAAGTACTTCCAGGGCCGCAGCAACGACTTCTCTGCCCTCGGCGCCGACGCCCTGCCGGCGGCCGACGCATACGCCGCCGGCTTCCCCGGCTTCGACGCCCTCGGCCTGCCGCAACCCAGCGAGGAGGCCCAGGCGGAAATGGACGAGCCGTACATCTACCATTTCCCCGACGGCAACGCCTCGCTGGCTCGGCTCATGGTGCGCGACCTGATCCCTGCGGTGGCGCCGGGCCGAGGCATGGAGGACATCGTCATGGCCCGCTTCGACTACTCGAAGCTGGACCTCGCCGGGCACCCGGTGCGCCTGCGCCTGAACAGCACCGCCGTCAGCGTGCGCAACCGCGCCGGCGGCGTCGATGTCGGCTACAGCCGCGCCGGCCGCCTACACCGGGTACGCGGCAAGCACTGCGTGATGGCCTGCTACAACATGATGGTGCCGTACCTGCTGCGCGACCTCTCCGAGGAGCAGGCCCACGCGCTGAGCCAGAACGTCAAGTTCCCGCTGGTGTACACCAAGGTATTGCTGCGCAACTGGCAGGCCTGGAAGACCCTCGGCATCCACGAGATCTACGCGCCGACCCTGCCCTACTCGCGGATCAAGCTGGACTTCCCGGTCGACCTCGACAGCTACCGGCACCCGCGCGACCCGCGGCAGCCGATCGGCGTGCACATGGTCTACGTGCCGACCACCCCGAACGCCGGCATGGACGCCCGCACCCAGGCTCGCGTAGGCCGCAGCAAGCTCTACGCGATGAGCTTCGAGCAACTGGAAAAGGACATCCGCGACCAGCTCCAGGCCATGCTCGGCCCGGCCGGCTTCGACCACCGTCGCGACATCACCGGCATCACCGTGAACCGCTGGTCGCACGGCTACTCCTACTTCATGAATACCCTCTACGACGACGAGGCGGAAAGCGAAGCGCTGATGGAACTGGCGCGAAGCAAGGTCGGCAATGTCGCCATCGCCAACTCGGATGCGGCCTGGGATGCCTACGCCCATGCCGCCATCGACCAGGCGGTCCGGGCAGTCCGCGAACTGGGTTGAAGGACGGCGACGGCAGCGGGACCCGCGCTGCCGTCGCGCCCTTCCGATGTCCAGCAAGACTGACAGAAATGTACTGACAGAGATTTCAACCCCTACTCCACGAAAGCCGTTCAAAGACCCTATGTTTCTCGGCCTCCCCTCGAAATAACCTAGGGAAAACACATAGGAAATTTCCTACTAGCATTCAGAAAAGTCCTGATTAAACCGACAGACACCATCGCTAGAATTCGAGCCCGTCCGGAGCTGCCTCCTGGCGGATTATCCGCCTGTCGGCGTTGCCGGTAGCCGCTGCGGAAACCTCCATCTCGATCGGGTTCGATTTCATGAAAACACGCGTCATCCTCGTCGACGACCACGCCCTCACCCTGATCGGCATGCGCTATCTGCTGAGTGCGTACGACGACCTGCGGATCGTCGCCCAGGCCCAGGACGCCGATGGCTTGCTGGCGCAGCTCGAAGCGCACCCCTGCGACCTGCTGATCACCGACCTGATGATGCCCGGCAGCCAGCAGGCCGACGGCTTGCGCCTGGTGCAGAAGGTCCGGCGGCGCTATCCGGACCTGCCGATCATCGTCGTCACCATGCTCGGCAACCCGGCACTCGTTTCATCCCTGCTCAAGCTGGGCATTCACGGCCTGGTGAGCAAACGCGGCATGCTCGACGATCTGCCCAAGGCGATCCGCCACGCCGGCCGTCGACCATTCATCTCGCGCTCCATCGCACACCTGCTGGAAGTGGGCGAAGCCGAGCACGGCAAGCCGCTGGCCAGCCTCGAACAACTCACCCCGCGCGAAGTGGAAGTGCTGCGCCTGTACGGCAGCGGCCTGGCGGTCGGGGAAATCGCCATCCGACTGTGCCGCAGCAAGCAGACCATCAGCGCGCAAAAGAGCAGCGCCATGCGCAAGCTTGGCCTGGACAGCAATGCCGGACTCTTTATCTACATCCGGGAAAACGGCCTGGCCTGAGCAGCGCGGCCGCGATATGTCCGCCCCGCCAGCCCGCTTCGCAAGGTCCGCGCAGCAGCTAGAATGTCCCGCAGCGCCGGGCGTCATCCGTGCCCGCCTCCGCCAAAGGACTCTTTTCACATGGACCGTAACCGCCGCCTCTCCGCCCGACTCTGCCTCCTGCTGCTGGGACTCGCCAGCCAGGCCGAAGCCCGCGAACCGCAGCCCTGCGCGTCGCGACTGCTTGACGCCGTAGCCAGGCAGGTCGGCCACGATGGCTGGATAGCCCCTTCGTACGAATCTTCCGGTCCGTTCCTCGCCGTGGCCTGCAAGCCCTGGCCGGACGACCCCGCGCAGACGGTGATCGCCATGGCCTACCTGGATCCGGGCGACACCGCCGTGGAAGGCGAACGCCACCCGCATCTGCTATTGGCCAAGGCCGACAGCCGCAGCGGCAGGCTGCTCGAACGCTACGACAGCGACTTCGAAGAAGACGCGTCCGTCGCCGTCGGCAGCGACAGCCTCTGGCTGGACACCGCACGCTATCGCCTGAGCCCGACGGTGCGCGCCTTCGGCGTGGTATTCCATAGCGTGGCGCGTGGCGCCAGTTGTCCGGAAGCCGGCTTCGACAACCTGCTGACCCTGGTGGTGCCGGCCGGCGACGGCAAGCTGCGGCCGGTGCTCAACACCTACCTGGACCAGTGGAGGACGCTGAAAGGCTCGGTCTGCTCCGCCGAGCCCGGGTTCGAACAGGAAGTCTCGCACCTGACCCTGGAACTCGGCCGTGGACGCTCCAACGGCTTTGCCGACCTGGTCGTCACCTCTCGGGTCAGCGACGGCGAAACGGAGAACGGCAAACCCTTGCGCACGGTGAAGCGCACGCTGCGCTACGACGGCGAGCGCTACCCGTTCGAGGAGTATTCGGACTTCTGGCATCGCCAGTGAGGGAAGGCCGTGGCCAGCAGCCACGGCGAAACAGCGGAACCGCGCGCCCGCCGCAAGGGGCGGACGCGCGCAGGGAACTCAGCTCTCGCTGGTTTCCTCGCTCTCTTCGGCGGGCGCCGGCTCCTGCTCCGGCTCGCCTTCGTCGCCCTGCTCGTCGTCCGACTGGCAATACGGCGTCGGGTCCTGCGGCCAGATCGCCTTGCCATTGCCGTCGAGCAACTGTTCGGCGCCGCAATCGGTGGTGGCCACGGTGAAGCGCGGCTTGCCGTTCAGGTCGTACAGTGCGCGCAAGGTTTCCGTCGCCTCGTCGCCAGTGCCGCTGACTTCGTAGCCCAGGATGTAACCCTGCTGCGGATTCACCTCCAGCTTCTGCCAGAGCGCCGGAACCAGCGTGCGTCCCTGGCGATCGAGCAACACGGTGTGGGCAGCGTTGTCCATACCGTCGAGAGCTTCCAGGAAACGACCGTCATACGCAGACTGGATGCTGATCAGTTCGCCCGGCTCCAGCAGCATCTTGCCGCTGCGGTCCATCAGGCCCACCACCGGCACCTGGCTTTCCGAACCCATGAAGCTGACGGTCTTCTGCGGCCCGCCCTTCTTCGCCACGACGAACAGGTCGTTGCCCAGCGCGCCGATCTGCGCATAACCCGGCTTCACCCACTCGCTGCCTTCGTCGAGGTTGAAGATGCCGAAGTCGGCGCTGAACAGGCCGGTGCTCACGCCGACGGCAGCCAGCCCGGGCACGTCGACGGTGTAGCCAAGCGCGGTGAGGCCGGCGCTGTCGGCCGAATCGTACTGCGGCTGCACCTTCCAGGCGCCGCTGCGATCGATCAGGCCGTACTTGCCCGACGAGCCATCTTCCATGCGCTGCTGGGCCAGCCCGCCCTGCTTGCCGAAGGCGCCGCAACCGGCGAACTGAGCGGCGATCGCCACCTTGCCCTGGTAGTCGAGGTAGCCACAGGGGCTGTCGTACTTCTCGCGGAACGCCACCAGGCCGTTGGCCGGGGTGCCCAGGTAATCGTAGCTCTTGCCGTCACCGACCACGTCGCCCTTGGCATCCACCAGTTGGGAGCCCTTGCCGATGACGCTGGCGCTCATCACGCCGTCGTGGAGGTCGCCCAGGCTCTCGTAGGCCACGGCCTTCTGTTCGCCGGTAGCGAGGTTGATGATCCACTTCTCCTCGCCACGCTCGGCGCTGATCAAGCCGCCGTGTTCGGCGACGCTGCCGTTGACCAGGGTGGTGTCGTAGAGCGCCTCGGTGAGCTGCTTGCCCTTGGCATCGAGGATGCCGCGCTTGCCATCGATCTCGTAGATGATGAATTCGTTGGCACTGTTGGGGTAGATGTCGTCGAAACGCGGCGCCTGGACTTCCTTGCCCTGGCCGTCGACCACGCCGTACTTGCCATCGCGGACGAAGCCATAGAGGTTGGGGGTGAGCAGCGACAGGGCTTCGCCGATATCGTCGCGCAACACCTTGCCGTCCTTCGCCTGGATCAGGTTCCAGCGCTCCTCGCGCGCCGCCATCAGGGTGCCCTGGTAGGCGCTGGCGACGATATTGTCGTAGTCGTTGTCGAACGGCACGAGCAGCTTGGCGTCCTGGTCGATCACCGCGCACTGGCCGTTGAGGCATAGCGGGATGCTCAGTGCAGCCATGCTCGGTGCGGCCGGTTGCGGCGCGACCGCCGCAGGCTTCGGCGCATCGTCGCCCTGGTTGCAGGCGCTGAGGAGCAAGGTGGAAACGGAGACGGCGAGGGTGTTGCGGCCGATACGCGACAGTCTTTGCATGCGGATATGTTCTCGTATGATCCCTGAGATATGTGTCCAGCCGCGATGCGCGCGACATCGCGGAACGCGGTAGCCTTCCCGGCGGAAAGGCGCGGGCATGATGCCCGTGCCGCGGACCGCCTGGCAATGCCCTGGTCCGCCGGCTCGGCGACAGGCGGCGCGCTTGCTGGCAGAATCGCGGCTTTCCGCAAACCGCGCAGGTACCGCCCCATGAACGACCGACTGCAGATCGAAGACCTCCTCCTGGGCGACGGCAAGGAGGTGGTGAAGGGTGCGCTGATCACCACCCAGTACAAGGGCACCCTGGAAGACGGCACGCTGTTCGACTCCTCCTACGAGCGCGGCCGGCCATTCCAGTGCGTGATCGGCACCGGACGAGTGATCAAGGGTTGGGACCAGGGCCTGATGGGCATGAAGGTCGGCGGCAAGCGACGGCTGTTCGTCCCTTCCCACCTGGCCTACGGCGAACGGCAGGTCGGCGCGCACATCAAGCCCCACTCCAACCTGCTGTTCGAGATCGAACTGCTGGAAGTGCTCACCCGCGACGACTGAGCCGAGGGACGGCGGCGGCCTCTGGCCGCCATGCGCAGGACGAATAGTCGCTCGACTATCCGCCCTGCACGAAGCCGGTTTCTCTTCTAATCCGCAGGGCGAGCCGCGGAACCCGTGGCAATGGCGCGAGGCAGGCCGTCCAGCGCACGCAGCAGGCAGAACCCCAGGACGGCCCCCGCCGCGCCCGCGACCAGCATCAGGCCGATCGCGCCCGACCAGTCGAAACGGCTGACGATCAGGCCGATCAGCAAGGGGCCGATCACCTGCCCCAGGTAGTTGCCCTGCATTACCCAGCCGATGGCCAGTGGCGTCAGCGAAGGCGTGGGCGAGGCCAGCGGCGCGGTCGCCAGCACGGTGGTGGGAAGCATGCCGGCGACCGCCGAGAAGACGAACCCCAGCGCAATCGCCAGGAGCCCCGGCGTCGCGGCATGGAAGAACGCCGCACCGGTGACTCCCATCAGGATCGCGGTGGTCGCCAGCAAGGCGCCGGGACGTATGCCGCGGGAAAGGATGAAGCCCGCCGCGACATTGCCCAGGGCGTTCGCCGCGACGATGGCCGCGCCGATGAGTCCCGCAATCTCCAGGGCGACGCCCAGGCGCTGCATGAGGAACACGGGGAGGAACGTCATCAGGGCGAAGAACTGCAGGTTGTAGGTGGTGAAGCCGAGCGCCAGCAGGGTGATCGCCGGAGACTTGAGCAACGTGCCAAGACCGGCCGGCCTCACGCCTGCCGCCCTGCGCCCATCGTCGGCAGGGACGCTGAGCGGCAGCAGCAGCGCCGCGACCAGTACCAGCAGTGCGCTCAGTTGCCAGTCGGCGCGCCAGTCCGCGAGCAGCGGCCCGAACAGCATCGAGAGGGCGATTCCGCCTGCCATGAAGGTGCTCCACAGACCGAACACCACGCTGCGCCGCGTCTCGCTGGTGATCCTGTGCAACACGGCGGGCGCCGCCACTACCACGATGAGGAAACCGAGCCCCTCGACGAAGCGAGTGGCGAGCAACCAGGCGAAGTCCTGCATCGACGCACCGAGCAGGCTCGCTCCGCCGAGAATCGCCAGTCCGCCGGTCAGCAGCCGGCGATCTCCCCAGCGACGCACCAGGAGGCCAGCGGCGATGCCGCCGAATACGCCGACGAACGGAAAGGCGGACATGATCCAGCTCAGCGCGGCGAGGTCGCCGCCGAAGCTCCGTTGCAGCGACGGCAGGGCGATGGTCGCCTTGCCGACATGCAGGGCGGCGGCGATGCCGGCGAAGATCACATTGGCAACTGCCAGCCATCGCGGGCTGGCCTGGGGGTGCGGACGAGCGGGAGTGGACGGGCTATCCATCGTTGCCTCCGGGCATGGAGTGGCGCCAGGCAAGGTCGCCAGACGCTCTGCGCGGATTCTGATAGCTCAAGTTAACTTGAGGTAAAGAGCCCAGGAATCAAACGATGTGTTCCATCGCCCGCACCAATGGCAATCCGGCACGCCCACTCAGTAGAAGTGCTCGCCGTAGAGGTCCCAGGCATTGCGCCGGGCCGCCCGGCGCAGCTGCTCGGTGCAATCCCGCCGACCGACGGCGGATCGTCCCGAGGTGGCAGCGACAGCTTCGGTCTCGGTGCGGGACGGTTTGTTGCGCGGAGTGTTCAGGGACATGGCGGCGTCACCAGTTCATCCCCGTCGCCGGCCCGCTCAGCAGCGCCTTCGCCATGCCGCGCGCGGACGCCAGGTCCGGCGCCACGCTCACCGGCGGGCCGTAGACGGCCTGCAGCACCGGCGCCAGCTGCTGCAGGTCGGCGAGGTTGTCCGGCTGGCCGTTGGCACTGAGCAGGATGCCCCGGCAATGCTCGACGAAGCGCTGGCGATTTTCCTTGAGCCATAACACCAGGCGCTTGCGCGCTTGCTGGTCGCCTTCAGCTTCTTCCTGCGGGAGTGGCGGATAGACCAGGGCGAAATCGCACTCGACGGCCAGCAGCGCTTCGACCTCCTCCAACCAGCGCTCGACATCGGCCAGCTCGCGGGGCATCTCGCGGACCTGGACCAGGGGAAAGGCATCGATATCCAACAGGCTCTTAGCGGGGGCATTCATGGGGGGGACTCCTGCGGGGAGGCAAGGCGGAGGAATGAGCGGAAGTGCTTGCCAAAACAGTACTGCACGATACAGTTCTTAAATGACCAGCGTCAACCCTAACGAGAAACGCTCTCAGCAAACTGCCTGGAGGCTTGAACGGACCGTCCCGACGGCCCACCATGCGCACCTTCCGACCGCACCCCGCGAGGCCCGATACCGCCCATGAACGATGCGTCCCCCCGTCTGACCGAACGCGGCAGGCAACGCCGCCGCGCCATGCTCGACGCCGCCACCCAGGCCTTTCTCGAACACGGTTTCGAAGGCACCACCCTGGACATGGTGATTGAACGGGCCGGTGGTTCACGGGGAACCCTGTACAGCTCCTTCGGCGGCAAGGAAGGCCTGTTCGCCGCGGTGATCGCCCACATGATCGAGGAAATCTTCGACGACAGCGCCGATCAACCGCGCCCCGCCGCCACGCTGAGCGCCACCCTCGAGCATTTCGGCCGGCGCTTTCTCACCAGCCTGCTCGATCCCCGCTGCCAGAGCCTCTATCGCCTGGTGGTGGCGGAATCTCCGCGGTTTCCGGCGATCGGCAAGTCCTTCTACGAGCAGGGGCCGCAGCAGAGCTACCTGCTGCTCAGCGAGCGACTGGTAGCGGTCGCCCCCCACATGGACGAGGAAACGCTCTACGCGGTGGCCTGCCAGTTTCTCGAGATGCTCAAGGCCGACCTGTTCCTCAAGGCCCTCAGCGTGGCCGACTTCCAGCCGACCATGGCGCTGCTGGAAACCCGCCTCAAGCTGTCGGTGGACATCATCGCCTGCTACCTGGAACACCTGTCGCAGCGCCCCGCGCAGGGCTGAGCGACGCGCCGTTCAGGCGGAGGGCGGCAGCGCCTGGCCCGGCAGATCGGTGAGGTGGATCTCGGTGACCAGGGGTTCCTGGCGCGGCAGGGTGCGATCGAGCAGGGGCGAGAAACGCGACAGCGCGCCGATCAGGTCCCACTGGGTCTCCAGGGCGGCCCCCAGCTCCGAGAGTTCGTTCAGGACCCGATGACCGACCCGTTGCAGGCGTGGCTCTTCGCTCTGGCTGAGTTCCACCGAAAGGTGCGCCAGCATGGTGGTCATGTTGTTCATGTTGCGTGTCGCCAGGACCAGGATATTGGCCAGCAGGGCGACATCGCTGTCAGGCAGGGAGGCGTGGGGAGAACCGGCGGTAGCGTGCATGCGAGCATCCTTTCTCGAAGTGCGGTCCGGAGCGAACGTCGCGGGAGAATAGCATCATATTGCCATTACGCAATATCTCCCGCGAAACGCTCAGGATGATTTCCTGATGCCAGGCAGACCGCCAAGGGCGGCAAAGGTTTCCATCAGGTGGGCCGCCGGCGCCTCGCCGCGCCGACGGCCCCGACGGCTCACTGCATTTCCAGGGATTTGCGCGGCGGCGTGCTGCGATGAGCGGCTCGCAGGTATTGCGGCGGCCAGGGCATCTGCTCGTTGCGCAGTTCGTCGGCGGCGTGCAACGGCCAGTACGGATCGCGCAGCAGTTCACGGGCAAGCAGGATCAGGTCGGCCTGACCGGTGCGCAGGATATGCTCGGCCTGCACCGGCTCGGTGATCATGCCCACCGTGCCGCTGGCGATGCCGGCCTCCTTCTTCACCCGTTCGGCGAACTCGGTCTGGTAGCCCGGTCCTACCGGGATTTCCGCATTCGCCGCGGTACCGCCGGAAGACACGTCGATCAGGTCCACGCCCAGGTCCTTCAGGCGCCGGGCCAGTTCCACGGTCTCGTCGGGGTTCCAGCCATCCTCCACCCAGTCGGTGGCGGACAGCCGCACGAATAATGGCAACTCTTCCGGCCAGGCCTTGCGCACCGCGGCGGTGACCTGCAGAAGCAGGCGGATGCGGTTCTCGAAGCAGCCGCCGTACTGGTCGCGACGCTGGTTCGACAGCGGCGAGAGGAACTGATGCAACAGGTAGCCGTGGGCCGCATGCACCTCCGCGACCTTGAAGCCGGCAGCCAGGGAGCGCTCGGCGGCGCGTACGAAGGCCTGCACCAGCGCCTCGATCTGCGCCTCGCTCAGGGCCTCGGGGGTCGTGTGCTGGGGATCGAACGGGATCGCCGACGGCGCCACCGGTATCCAGCCGCCGTCGCCGATCGGCACGCTGCCGTGCTTGCCCAGCCACGGCCGCCAGGTACTCGCCTTGCGCCCGGCGTGGGCCAGCTGAACCCCGGCGACCGCGCCCTGGGACTCGATGAAACGGGTGATGCGATGCAACGGCTCGACATGCGCGTCGCTCCAGATGCCGAGGTCGTCGGCGGTGATGCGCCCCTCGGGCAACACCGCGGTGGCTTCGACGATCACCAGGCCGGCGCCGCCCACCGCGCGGCTGCCCAGGTGCACGAGATGCCAGTCGTTGGCCAGGCCCTCCTGCGCCGAATACTGGCACATGGGCGATACGGCGATGCGGTTGGGCAAGGTGATTTGACGCAGGCTAAGAGGCTCGAACAGCAGACTCATGGCAGGACTCCCGGTCGGTCTTGGAATAAATGCTCACCCCTGAACTTTAGACCGGGTTCGCGGAGGCCAGCGGCCCAAGCGACATAAAGCAGCCGTCCTCCTGGCGGAAGACGGCTTGAGCGGCCCCGGCCGGCATTCCTTCCTGGAGTGCCGGCCGGGGCCACCGAGCTTACAACGCGCTCGGGCAGGTCACGCCGACGGTGCTGAACGCCCGGGTGACGTCAGCCGCCGAGTAGTTGCGGTTCTGCGCCGAGCTAATCACTCCACAGGCACCGCTGTTGTAGTTGCTGGTGGCGGTCCAGTAGTAGCGGTTGGCGTCGACGAACACCTCGAAGGCCTTGCGGGTATCCCAGCCCGGCGAGTTGGCCAGCAGGTAGAACGCACGGTTGTACACGCCGCTGGAGTGGTGCACGTCGATACCGTTGTAGTACTGCGAGGCGTTGTCGATGGATCGCCCGTCGCGGCTGGGCTGGTCCATGTAGCGCAACGCACCGCTGCCCTTCTTGATGTCGTAGCCGATCAGGAAGTCGTTCTTGCCGCGCATGTAGAACTCGGCGGCCTCGCCGGCCATGTCGGAGAACGCCTCGTTCATTCCGCCGGATTGCCCGCGGTAGATCAGCCCGGAGTTCTGCTCGGTGAAGCCGTGGCTGACCTCGTGGGCCGCCACGTCCAGCGACACCAGCGGATAGAACATGGTGGCGCCGTCGCCGAAGAGCATCGCCGTGCCGTCCCAGTAGGCGTTCTCCACGCTGCGCCCGTAGTGCACCTTCATGTACAGCTTGTGGGTCAGCGGGCTGGTGCCGAACCAGTCCCGGTACAGATTGAACACCACGCCGCCGAAGAAATGCGCGTCGTTCAGTGGCGAATAAGCGCCGTTGACCTGCTTGTAGGTGTTGGTCGGGCAGGCGAAGCGGAACGGCGTGGTCTTGCTGTCGTTGGTGCTGCCGTTCATGTCGACGGTGATGACGTTGCCGTCGTCCATCTCGCAGCGGTCGTTGACGATCAGCGGACCGTAGTCGCTACCGTAGGTGTACTTGCCGATCTTCTGGTTGCCACCGGGGCCGCCCGCCTCGGCGTGGGCCAGGCCTTCCCACTGATCGAGCACTTCACCGGTCTTGGCGTCGATGACGAAATGCGGCCGCGACAGTCCCTCGCCGGGAATCAGGTAGGAGACGTTGTAGACCAGTTGGGCGATGTTGTTCTCGCCCAGGCGGATCACCAGTTCCACTTTGTCATTCTCGGTCTTGCGGCCCTGGGCCTTCAGGCTCTTGGCCTGGGCCAGCACCTGCTCGGCGGATACCGCCGCGGTGGTGCTGCCCGGCAGGTCGGCGGCGATGTTGGCGACGAAATGGCCGCTGCGCCGCGCCGCCACGCTCTTGCCGGGACCCTTGACTTCGGTGATGGCTTCGCCGACCACCCGTACGCCGTTGTGGAATTGCTCGTAGCGGGTGACCTGCTTGCCGTTGGGCAGGGTCGTGCTGCGGATCGCTTTCAGTTCGTCGGCACCGCCGGCGCCGACCGCGGCTTGCAAGGTGACCGGGCCGGGCGCGCCCTGGGCAGCCTTGCTGGGGAGTTTGGACACGTCGATCAGGTCGGCGGCAAAAGCGGCCGGCGAAACACCCATGATCGCAACGAACAACAGGTCAAGCGTAGAAACCTTCTTCATCTTGTTCAGTTCTCCTGGTTTTTTCAGGCCGAAGTACTCGGCCGACGCTTACCGCCGCCTTGTGGGCTGATCGGAACAGCCGTATCAGTCCTTCGGGTAGAAGGAACTGCACTCCCCTGGCTCGGTCCCGTTTTCGACGGTGCTTTCGTGTACCAAAAAGAACCCGCGGCCAAACCTGCCAGAACTGGCAGGTAGCCTTGATTTCGCCGGAAATCTGTATGTTTTCGCTGGAATAGCTAGCAGAAAAGCAGGTGGCAGCTAGGTTGCCCCCAGCCCCGGGACGCGCTCAGCGAGGGGCCATGTGGACGATCATCAGTTGCACGCTTTCCTGGCCGCGGAATTCGTTGACGTCGAGCTTGTAGGCCAGCTCGGCCCAGCGCACGGTAGGGTTGGGCCACTGCTCGCGGTCGATGTTGAAGGCAATGCCATCCAGTTGCAGCGAGCCGCATTCGCTTTTCAGCACCAGCTTCAGGTGACGCTCGCCGACGATCCGCTGCTGCACCAGCTGGAACACCCCGTGGAACATCGGCTCGGGAAAGTGCTGGCCCCAGGGACCGGCCTGGCGCAACGCGCGCGCCAGCTCCAGGTGGAACTCCTGGATGCTCAACTGGCCATCGGAGAGCAGGCGCCCGGCCAGGTCCTCCTCGGCCAGTTGGCGGCGTACTTCGGCATCGAAGGCGGCGGAGAAAGCGCCGAAGTTTTCCTGCGGCAACGATAGTCCGGCAGCCATCGCGTGGCCGCCGAACTTGCTGATCAGCCCGGGATGACGGGCGGCTACCGCGTCCAGCGCGTCGCGGATGTGGAAGCCGGGAATCGACCGTGCCGAGCCTTTCAGGCTGCCGTCGCCGGCGTCGGCGAAGGCGATGGTCGGCCGGTGGTAACGCTCCTTCAGGCGCGAGGCGAGGATTCCGATCACGCCCTGGTGCCAGTCGGCGTCGAACAGGCACAAGCCGAACGGCAGTTGCTCCAGGCTCAGCTCTTTGAGCTGCGCCAGCGCCTCGCGCTGCATACCCTGCTCGATGGCCTTGCGGTCCTGGTTCAACTGGTCGAGCTGCACCGCCATGTCGCGGGCCAGCGCTTCGTCGTCACAGAGCAGGCATTCGATGCCGAGGGACATGTCGTCGAGCCGACCCGCCGCGTTCAGGCGCGGACCGAGGATGAAACCCAGGTCGGTGGAGGTGATCCGTACCGGAGGCCGCCCGGCCACCTCCAGCAGCGCGCGCAAGCCCGGCCGGGCGCGGCCGGCGCGGATGCGCGCGAGGCCCTGGTGGACCAGGATGCGGTTGTTGGCATCGAGCGGCACCACATCGGCGACGCTGCCCAGCGCCACCAGGTCGAGCAGCTCGGCGAGATTCGGTTCCTTCAGCCCGCGCCGGGCGAACCAGTCCAGCTCGCGCAGGCGCGCCCGCAACGCCAGCATCACATAGAAGATCACCCCGACCCCGGCCATGGCCTTGCTGGGGAATTCGCAGCCCGGCTGGTTGGGGTTGATGATCGCATCCGCCGCCGGCAGTTCCGGGCCAGGCAGGTGGTGGTCGGTGACCAGCACCTTGAGCCCCGCGGCTTTCGCCGCCTGGACGCCGTCCACGCTGGAGATGCCGTTGTCCACCGTCACCAGCAGGTCGGGACGCTTCTCCAGGGCCACGCCGACGATCTCCGGGGTCAGGCCGTAGCCGTACTCGAAGCGGTTCGGCACCAGGTAATCGACCCAGGCCGCGCCGAGCATGCGCAGGGCCAGCACGCCGACGCTGCTGGCGGTGGCGCCGTCGGCGTCGAAGTCGCCGACGATGAGAATCCGCTGGCCGCCCTCCAGGGCATCCACCAGCAGCGCCACGCCCTCCTCGATGCCTTTCAGCCGCTGGAAGGGAATCAGCCGCGCCAGGCCCTTGTCCAGCTCCTCGGCGCAACGCACGCCACGAGCTGCGTACAGGCGTGCCAGCAATGGCGGAAGGTCGCCGAGATCGGGCAGGGTTTCGGGCAGGGGGCGGGGTTCGATACGCATCAGGTCACTCGTTCGGCTCGACGGAAGGAAACGGCGGCGGCGATCAACGCTCGCCCTGCAGCCATTCCAGCTGCAACTCGTGCTGGCCGTTCTCGTCGGTGACGAACAGGGTGCCCTCGCTGATCATCACGGTCCAGTTGATCGAACGCGGCAGGTCGCGGGACAGGCTCTCCAGGGGTTCCTGGGGCACTGCCGCGACGTTGATGTTCTTCAGGCTGCGCACGCTGTCCAGCACCTTGGTCTGCCAGACCCGCAGATTGCCATAGGCGAGCAGGCTGAAGCGCTCGCAGCGACGCGAGCACCAGGTGATGCGCTCGGCGTCCGGCTGGCCGACTTCGATCCAGTGCAGGACCCGGCCGTCCAGGCTCTTTTCCCAGAGCGCCGGTTCGTCCACGTCCGACAGGCCACGCCCGAAGGCGATCTGCTCGCCGTACCACAGCACGTAGGCCAGCAAGCGCACGGCCAGGCGCTCCTCGGTCTCGGAGGGGTGCCGGGCCACGGTCAGGCGCAACGTCTCGTAGACCCCGCGGTCCAGGTCGGTGAGGGAAATATCGGCTTTATAGGGCGTGGATTGCAGGGCCATGGGAATACCGGCGTGGGAAGCGAAAGGGCGCAAGTCTAACCTGAAACCCGCCCGCGTGCGGTCCGCCGGCCGACCGCCTGCCCTGCCTTTCTCGCGTCGCTGCCGCTCAGCGCGGGGCGTAGCGGCCCCAGAGTTCCTCGAATTCACGCCGATAGGCGCCGATCAGCACGGCGTCGTCGGTTACCAGCAGGTTCTCTTCGTTGTTGACGCTGGCGCTGCGGGTCCAGTTGAAACTGCCGTTGAGCAGCCAGGCGCCATCCACCAGGGCGAACTTGTGGTGCATGTGGAAGGGACTGTCGTCGATTCGCAGCGGCACGCCGGCCTCGCGCAGCGCATGGATGTCGCTGCCTTCGTCGAACTGCTTGTCATCGTCGCTGATGATCCGCACCGGAACGCCGCGCCGATGGCAGGCCAGGATTTCCGCACTGAGCTGGTCGTCGGAGATGGTGAACACGCAGATGTCCAGGCTCTGCCTGGCCTGCCGGCACAGCTCGCGGATCTTCCGCCGACACTCCTCGCCGGGACTGAAATAGGCGCTGGCGCGGCTGCGCGGCGCCGCCGCGGTAACCTCCAGGGTGCGCACCACCTGCTCCAGCCACTTCAGGGCGGCTATCCGTTCGCCCTGCTCCTCCACGAGGACCAGCTCACGCACCAGGTCGAAGGCACGGTTGCGCAGGAAACGCACCTGGTCGGGCGCCAGCTCGCTGCCCAGTTGGCGTAGTTCGTCCCGTTCCTCGTTGCTCAGCTTCAGGTCAGCCAGGCTGTCGCGCAGCTGGCGGTCCAATCCGTCGAAGTCCATTTCCCGCTCCTCGTGTCCTCAGGGTTGATCGTTCTCCAGCGGCCTCTGCTCGCCGCCCAGCAACCGGCCCAGTTCGTCGAGGCGGCTGGATATCTCGTTGATGCGGTTGTGCGTGCGCAGGTCGACGTCGATCTTGCGGTCCATCACCTTGATCAGCGGCAGGAAACTGTCCTGCAGGCAGGCGGCAAGGCTCTCCAGCACCTGCTGCACGCCCGGCTGCGCAGGCGCCGTCACCTCGACGTTCAGCGCCGGCGCGCCCTGGCCGAGCTGGCGCAATCCAGCCAGCAACTCGTCCCAGGGCGCCGGTTGTACCGGCTGGGGTTCGCGAGCCAGGCCACGGACGCTTTCCACCAGATCGTTGAGCTGCGCCACCAGCCGTCCGCCGACGTCGGCGTCGCTGCCGCCCATGGACTTGTTGCGCAGGAAGTCACGCTTGATCTGCGCCCAGCGCTCGGCCTGCTCGGGGCTCTGGTTGCCGCGCAGTTCGGCGAGCTTCAGCAGGTTCTCCTCGGCTCCGGTGGTCAGCAGTTGCGACTCGCCCTGGTAGTGGTCGGCGATCAGTTGCAGCAGCTCGGCATCGTTCATCACCGCGGAGATCTTCTCCGCCATCTTGTTCATGTTGCGGTAGCTGCCCTGCAGCTTGAACGGCGGCTCGCTGCGGTACTGGTCGGCCTGGGCGGCGCTGGCGATGTACTGCTGGTTGACCTTGAGCACCACGTCGCGCACCTGCATGAGGCGTTGCAGGGTGCTGCTGATCTCGTTGATCTCGGCACCGCTGTAGCCGTGGGCCAGCTCGTTGCTGGAGAACGGCTTGCCCTCGGCCTTGGCGACGAAGCGATAGACGTCGGCCATGTCGCGGGTGGCCAGCGGCGCGAGAACCGGGTTGGAGGTCAGGGCGTTCTCGATGTAGCTGAGGGAGAACGCCTCCTGCATGCCGCTGAGGGTGTCGCCGAGGTTGTAGATGTCGGCGCGGTTGGCGAGCATGTCGGGAATGCGGAAGACCTCGCCGGACTCGGTGTAGGGGTTGCCCGCCATCACCACGCAGAACTTCCGCCCACGCATGTCGTAGGTCTTGGTCCGGCCCTTCCACACCCCTTCCACCCGGCGCGTGCCGTCGCAGAGGGAGATGAACTTCTGCAGGAACTCCGGATGGGTGTGCTGGATGTCGTCGACATAGAGCATCACGTTGTTGCCCATCTCCAGCGCCAGGTTGAGCTTCTCCAGTTCCTGCCGCGAAGTCGCGTCCGGCGCCTGCCCGGGGTCGAGCGAGCGCACCTCGTGGCCGAGGGCAGGACCGTTGATCTTCATGAAGATCAGCCCCAGGCGGTGCGCCACGTACTCCATCAGGGTGGTCTTGCCGTAGCCTGGCGGGGAGATCAGCATCAGCAGGCCCATCAGGTCGGTGCGCTTGTTCTCGCCCACCGTCCCCATCTGCTTGGCCAGGTTGTCGCCGATGACACCCAGGTAGACGTCATTGATCAGCTTGTTGCGAACGAACGAGGACAGCGGTCGCGGCTTGAACTCGGCCAGGCGCAATGCCTCGCGCTCGTGTTCGACGATCTCCTGGCGCAGCGCCTGGTAGCGCCGCAGCCCCGGCAGGAATTGCTGGCGATGGCGACGCAGGCGGCCGAAGAAGTCGTCCACCGCCAGCGCCAGGCCGCGTTCGACGATGCGCGGATGCTCGCCCATCAGGCCGTCGACCTGGAAGCGCAGGTCGACCTCGGTGATCCGTCGTGGCATCTCCTCGTCCAGCAACGAGAGCGCCACCGCCTCGTCCAGGTAGGCCGCCAGCGGCTGGAACTCGGCGTCGCCACATAGTCCGCGCAGCCAGTTGCCGGCCAGTTCCCACTGGGCGGCGGGCCGCTCGTCGAGGCGCTCCAGGGTCTGCCGGTAGTCGTCCCATAGACGCGCGCCTTGCAGGCGCAGCTTGAGTCCTTCCTGCAATTGCCGGGCATATTTGCTGAAGGTGAATTCGGGACGCTCGGCGGACAATTCCCAGACCAGGTACTCGGCCGCCTCGTCGATATGCTGCGGGTCCAGCGCGATGGGCTGTTCGGCGAGCAGCGCACGCATCGCCGCGGCCACTTCGCCGCAAAGGGCGAGCAGGCCGTCGTCACGACCGAACATCTGCTGGATGCCGCGGCTGCTGCGTGCCCGCTCGGGCCAGCCGGCGACCTCCCGCTCCTCGCGCCGGCGGCTCCAGAACAGGCTGGCGAAAGCCCGCGCCGAGGGCGCGTAGCGTAGCAGTCCGGCGCTCTCGCGCAACGGCAGCAGGCGAACCAGGATCGCCGCCGCATCGTGGTCGTGAATACCTTTCTCGTAGCCCTCCTTGTAGCGCGGCGCGGCGAAATCGCGGATCGCCCGCGCCAGCTCGTCCGGCTGCGCCAGCAGCGCCTGCAAGCGCTCCAGGCTGAAGCCATCGCGGCCCGCGTCGGCGGCGGCGAGCACTTCGCCGGCGAGATATTCGGCGCGGTACAGCGTCTCCGATTCGGACTCCAGGTTCACCTGCCAGAACCCGCGCAACTCATCGAGCCGCGGGTCCTGCAGCGGTTCGAGGAAATCGGTGCCGGTCAGGTGCAGATACAGCGCGTCGCCGCGCGGCATCAGGGTCAGGTCGAGTTCCTGGGTGTTGACGCTGAAGCGGTTGCGCGGGCCCAGGCGAATGACGTCGCCGCCCTCCTCGAACAGCTCGCTCTTGTCGCGCAATGCGCGGACCGCCTGGTCGCGCGCGGCCTTCAGGCGCGCCTCGACGTCGTCGGCCTTGACGCTGTCCTTCAATTCGCGAAGACGTTCGGCCAGTTCGCGCAACTTGAGGATCAGCGGGTCGGCGGCGAAGAACGCGTTCAGTTCCTCCGCCTGGGTGAAGCGCGCGGTGCGTCGTTGCAGGCTGTCGAGGATTCGCCGGGCGGCGTCGAGCAATCCCTGGGCCTTGCGCTGGCGCTCGTCGAGCAGGGTCTGCTTGTGCGCCTCGAAGGTTTCCAGCAGCTCCTCGCGCTTGGCCAGGATGTCGCCGAGGAACTGCTCATGGTCGCCGAACTGGCTTTCCAGTTCCTCCAGTTGCACCAGCAGGCGTGACAATTGCTCGTCGCAGCGCTCGGGGTCCTGGGCCTGGGCCAGGGCGTTGGTGATGCCCTGGCCGAAGAGTTTGAACTGGGCACCGAACTGGGCCACGGTCTCGCTCGAACCGAGCCCCTTGCGCCGCTGCTCGGCGCGCGCCTTGGCCTGGTTCAGGCGGGCGTAGATCTCCGAGATCGACTCGATGATGCGGGTCCGCTGGGTCGCGTCGTCGATGCGCAGCGAAGCCATCAGCGAGGACAGCATGTCGAGGTCGCCAGCCATCGCCTCCAGGGCCGCCAACGGCTCGCCGAGCTGGGCCACGGTCTCGGCTTTCTGCGCCTCGCCATCGAGGCTCTGCAGGCGCTCCAGCAAGGGCTGCAGGGCCTGTTCGCTGGCGAGGAAGGTCGCAGTGGCGGCGGCCACCCGCTCGTGGGCCGCGAGCAGTTCGGCCTCCATGGCGTCGAGTCGCGCCACGTCGATGTAGCGGTACTCGCGGATGGTCAGCAGCAAGCCACGCTGGGCGGTGATGCCGTTGAGCCCGTCGACGAACTGCTGCACCCGGTCCCAGCCGTCGGGCAGCAAGCCGGAGAGCAGCGCCTTGTGCCGCTCCTCCGCGTCGACCATCGCCTGGGCCGACTGGCGGCGGATACTCTCGACCTTCTCGTATTCGTCGAGCACCAGCTCGGCGGTCGCCGCCACTTCGCGCAACAGCGGCGCCAAGCCGTCCAGTTGGTCGCTGCCGAGCCAGTGGTAGACGTCGAACAGGCGCTGGGTGTTCTGGCACAGCAGCGAGTAGCGCTGGATCGAAACTGCCGGAGTCTCGATCTCCCGGCACAGGTCGTAGAGGTCGGAGACGCCGCGCACCAGCTCGGCATTGCCGATCCGCCCGAGGAAACCGCTACGCGCCGGTTGGCGGGCCGCGTACTCCTCGGTGCAGAACGGCGTCTGCCAGACCTGCATCGGATGGATGCGGGTCGGTTCCTCGCCTTCGGCGGCGAAGATCACCATGCGTCCGTCCTCCAGGCGCGCGTAGCCGTGGCCGAACAGCGGATTCTGCAACTGGCGGTTGATCAGGTTGTAGGTGAGCAGCACGTTCCGCCCCTGCTCGGGATGGTAGAAAACGTACTGCACGTCCTCGCCGTTGGGCGAGCGTACCGAGCGCTTGAAGCGCATGCCTTCCATGGATTGCTCGAAGGTGCGGTACTCGCCGTTCTGCAGGTAGTAGCCGCCGGGGAAGATGATCCCGTGGTCCTCCGGCAACTGGATGCAGGCCAGGCCGATGGCGTCGATGCGCTCGACCTTGCCGGTCAGGCTGTTGAACACCAGGTAGCGCCACTGCTCTTCGCGATAGGGCAGGACCTTGAGCAGCAGCAGGCTGCCGAGGCGGGCGAATTCAACCTGCGCGTCGTCCAGCGACTGGGTCTTGTCCATCACCTCTTCGCGATAGATGCCCAGGCCGACCTCGGTGTTGTTCTCGACCTTGATGGTCAGGTCGCCACCGATGGTCTCGACGAACAGGGTGTCGAGGATGTTCAGGTGCGGGAAACGGCCCTCCACCACCATCTCGCGGGTAGCCCGCTGCCATTCGAAGTCGAACGGTGCCGGCAAGGCGATGTCGCGCTCGCCGCGGTTGTCGATGTAGCGGACTTCGCTGCCGTCGCTGGAGATCGACCAGCGGAACACGCGGATGTCGGTGATCCGCTCGCCGATCTGGAAGCTGGCCAGCAGCTTGCCGTCGCGGATCGCCAATTGCAGCAGGCGGGTGTTCTTGTAGTAGGTGTAAAGCTCGTTGAAGTCGTTGACGAAGCCCGGCGCGGCGAGAAAGCTGTCCCCCAGTGGCACAGGCTCCGCCTCGTAGCCTTCGCTGCCCTCCACCAGGCGGTAGAGGGAGAACACGTCGGCCACGCCGGTTTCCTTGCGCAGGCCGATGAACACGTTGTAGCCGAACAGCAGGCAATCGCCGACCTGGACGATATCGCGGGCGATGCAGTTGTTCTCGGTACGGATGCGGACCCGGCCGATCACATCCATCTGGCTGTCGCCGAACTCCTCCAGGCGACTGGCGTTGAGCCTTTCGGCGGTCTGCCGCAGGCGCTGGCCCTGCTCCAGCAGGCGCTTGTGCAGCACCTCGTAGGCGCCGCCCTCGGCAACGGCCTTGTCCAATACGTCCTGCGCGGGAGTTGCGGCTTGAGTGTCCGACATCCTGGTCTTCCTGGGTCTACGGCGGTCATCGATGGAAACCGGCCCGAGCGGCCTGCCCCGGGCGCAGCCAACAGGCCACGCCAGGGGCTGCGCCGCTCAAGGCGCGGGCGGAACGCCTCCGCAGTTGGCGGAGGAGGCTGCGGGTCGGCTCAGACTTCCGCCGCCGGCTCGTTCTCGTGGCCGCTCTTGCGTTCCGGCACCACCGCAGCGGCTGCGCCACGGCCGTTGAGCAGACGGGCGAGGACGTCCTGCACCACCGGGCTCTTGCCGACCACACCTTCGATGGCCTTGCCCACCGACAGCGACTTGGCGAAGGAGTTGAAGAAGTCGCCCTCGCCGCCGACGATCTCGATGTTCGCCTTGCCCAGCGCGGTGGCGAGCACCTCGGCCTGGTCCTTGGCGATGTCCTTGTTCGCGGCGATGGCCGCCATGGCCTCCTCGAAGCTCTTCTCCAGCTGCATGCGGAACTCTTCGTGCTGGCGAGCGCTGTCGCTGAGGGCATCCAGGGCGCCGAACTTCTTGCCAAGCCCCTCGGCCTCGGCATTCAGGCGCTGCAGCAGTACTTCCGCTTCCGCGCTGCCCTGGTCCTTGGTGGCCTTGGCCTTGGCCGCGCCGAGCTGCTCCTCGCCGCGCGCCTGGGCGCCGAGCTTCTCGGCCAGCACCTTGGCTTCGGCCAGGCCGTCCTTCTCCTTGGCTGCGGCCTGCGCCTCGAGCACCCGGGCGTCGGCCAGGCCGCGCTCCTCGTCGCCCCTGGCTTCGGCGATCAGTTGTTCGGCACGTACCCGCGCCGCTGCCAAGCCATCCTTTTCCTTCGCCGCAGCGGTGACTTCCAGCACCCGCGCATCGGCCAGGCCCGGCGCTGCGCGCTCGGCCTCGATGCCCTCGGCCAGACGCTTCTTCGCCTCGGCCTGCTTCGACGCCGCTTCCAGCTCGGCCTGCGCCATGGTGTTGATTTCCACCGCCTTGTGCTTGGAACGGGCCTCGTCGGCTTCCGCCTGCTTGACCTGGCGTACCAGCTCCTGCTCGGCTTCCGCCTGGGCCTGCAGCAGGATCACCTGCTTGACCCGCTCGGCCTCGGAAACCTCGCGCACCTCCTTGATCCGCTCCTCCTCCTGGGCCACGGTCTTTTCCACCGCGACGCGCTCGCGAATCACATTGGCGATGTTCTTGCGCTGCTCTTCCAGCGCCTTTTCCTTCTCGATCTTCTGCAGCTCCACCTCACGCTCGCGGGCGACGATCTCCAGGTCCTTGGCGCGGGTGACCTTCTCCACCTCGATGACTACCGCGCGCTGGCGGTTCTGCTGCGCCACCTCGACCTCGCGCTGGTGGTTCTCGGTGCGCACGTCGATTTCCTGCTGCGCCTGGATCCGCGCCTGCTCAGCCTTCAGCCGCTCTTCTTCCTTGACCCGCGCGGTTTCCGCTTCCTCACGGGCACGGATGGTCTCGATCTCGCGCTTCTGCCGGGCCTCGGCATCAGCCTGCTGGCGCTCCAGGGCCAGGGCAGCCTCGCGGGTCTCGACGTTCTTCTTCTTGATCGCCAGCTCTTCGTTGCGCTCCAGTTCGTTGGTGATGACGTTCTGGGTGGCGGTCAGCTCGGTGATCTTGCGGATGCCCTCGGCATCGAGGATGTTGCTCGGGTCCAGCGAGTTCTTCGCGGTCTGCTCCAGGTAGTCGATGGCGACGTCTTCCAGGACGTAGCCGTTCAGGTCGTTGCCGATCACCTCGATGATGCGGTCACGGAAGTCCTGGCGATTCTCGAACAGCTGGACGAAGTCGAACTGCTTGCCGACGGTCTTCAGCGCCTCGGAGAACTTGGCGTTGAACAGCTCGTTCACCGCCGAACGGTCGGAAGCACGGTCGACGCCGATAGCCTTGGCCACCTTGAGCACGTCGTCCTGGGTCTCGTTGACCCGCAGGTAGAAGGCAACGGTGATGTCCGCGCGCATGTTGTCACGGCAGATCAGGCCGTCCTTGCCGCGCCGGTCGACCTCCAGGGTGATCAACGAGATGCGCATGAACTCCTTCAGGTGGATCACCGGATAGACCAGCGCACCGGTGAAATGCACCTTGGGCGTCGACGACATGTCGTTGACGATCAGCGCGGTGCCTTGCGGGACCTTGATGTAGAAGGCCTTGAACAGGGCCAGCAGGCCCACGACCAGCAGAACGACCAGGCCCACTCCCAGCAGGAGGGGCATCAGCGACGTCATATCCATAGCAGCAGTTCTCCTTGATTCTCACCGAGCCCGGGTCAGATACCGCGGAACTCTTCCTCGGTAACGACCCGATAGGCGTGCTCCGCCTCCAGGTACTCCAGCAGCACGACGCGATCGCCGCGCTTGAAGCCTTTGTTTTCTTCCGCACGAACTTTCAGGATCAGCCCGGCGCCGCCATCTTCCAGCAACGCCTCGCCATGTTGCAGGGTGACCCGCCCGCTGCGCACCACCGCGACCTGGCCCAGCACCGACTTGCTGCTGGTGCTTTCCAGCTTGCGGAACAGCGGCCGCAACGGCCGGCACAGCGTGGCCGCCAGCGGCGCCGCCAGGAACAGCGCGCCCACCGCCACCACGGCGCCCAACGGGTAGCGCAGCCAGCCGAGCGACAATGCGCTGAGCAGCCACAACTGGACGAAGTAACAGAGGAACCAGGCGAAGAAGGACAGCAGGGTCAGCACCAGGGTGACCGGTACGCCGTTGAGTTTCAGCTTCGCCAGCAGCGCGGCGAGGCCTTCGGCCTGGCCGGCGCCATCGACGACCGACTCGGCGTCGAGATCGAGCACATCGATCTCGACCATGCCCAGGGCGACGATGCCCCAGTAGATGATCGCGAGGATCAGAAGAAAGCTGAACAGCACGGTCGGAAACGACAGCGCCGTCTGCAGGAAACCTTCCATTGTCGCTCTATCCCTGAAAAACGGGCCCGGACGCCTTCGCCGGGCCGCGGGCCTATCAGGCCTTGCCCTTTTCCTTCAGGCGCGCCAGCACGCCATCCACGCTGTTGCCCGAGGCCTTGATCCCGGCCGCGCGCAGCTTGGCGTCCAGCGCATCGTCCGGCGCCGCCGCGCTGGCCAGTTCGGCCGCGGCATCCATGGTCGCCGCGCGTTCGGCCTGGCGCTGCTTGATCCGCTCCAGGGAGTCCACCGCGGTCTGCAGCTTGCTCTTCGAGTTGCCGTAGCGCTGGGCAACGGCCATCTGCGCCTTCTGCACGCTCTCGGTGGCCTTGACCGTATCCACCTGTTGCTTGAGTTGGCGGATGTTGCCTTCGGCCTGGCTCACCGACTTGCGCAACTGGGCTACGCTGGCGGCGAATTCCGCGACCTGGGCACGCTCGCCCTCGAGCTGGTTCTCCAGGGTCGCGATCTTCTCCGCGACCTCCCGGGCCAGCTCCTCGTTGCCGGCCTCCAGTGCCTTGATCGCGTATTGCTCGTACTCGGCGACCTGGGCCGCGCCCTTCTCGACGCGCTCCTGGGCCAGGCGGTGGCGGGCCATGATCGAGGCCAGCGCTTCCCGCGACTTGCGCAGTTCGACGTCGGCGTCGCGGATCTCCTGGTCGAGGATGCGCAGCGCCTGGCTGTCGACGATCGCCTCGCCAACCTCGTTGGCTCCGCCGCGCAGGGCGCTCAGCAGCTTGCTCCATACCGTCATGATGGTGTCCTCCCTCAGGCCCGGGCTTTCAGGTAGCCGGCGTAGACTTCCGTGGCGCGGATCACGTTGCCGGCCAGGGTTTCGATTTCGTGCAGCACGCTGGCCAGCGACGAAGTCGTGCTCAACGCGCCGAACATGCTGTAGCAGCGCTCCTCGCCCGGCAGGTTGAGCAGGCCGATGCTCGACAGCGGGAACAGTTGCCGGCTGAGCAGGACCTCTTCGTTGAAGGCGGTCGCGTCGGTAACGTCGCTTTCCGGCCAGAGCAGCGCCTCGACGATGATCTGCTCGCCTTGGGGCGCGACGAACACCGGCAGGTCGCCGTATTCGCGCATGATCACGTAGAGACTCGCTTCCGCCCCCTCGATCAGCTCGATCTGGGCCTCGCCGCTGCTGAACAGCTCGGTGCCGCTCAGGGCCTCGGCCAGCGAGCGAGCGTTCCATACCCGGGCTTCCGTCATGTCTTCCTCCTTCTCCAAATGAGCCGCTCCGGCAGCCGGGCGACGCAGCATCCGCTCGATGCCGGCGAGCGCCGCGGCGTTCTCCGGCAAGATCCAGACTTCCTTCTTCACCAGGCCCTGCTCGCGCAGGCGCTGGCGAAAGACACGCTGATAATGGGCTGATGATTTCCGTTGCATGGACTCACACTACGAGATCACATGTAAGATTTCAACAGCTCACATGTAATAAAATCCAACGCACGCGCATATCTACGCCGGGCCGGCCGGAGCATGGAAAAGAAACACGGGGAGGAAAGAGAGAAAGAAATGGCACGAGGGGCCTCCCTGGCTCGGTGTCTGGCGCGCTACATCCTGTATCGACTCCCGCATTAAACCCTCTATGCAAAAGGAATTGAAGGACCGCCGGGCATATCGGGAAAAAACGGGAAACGTCTCACCCTACCGCGGCACCCGCCCGCACCGACGGCAAATGCTCTAGGCTATGCGCACACTGCAGCCTGACGGACACCGCATGGAACATTCGCCCAAACCGCTGGCCGGCCTGAAGGTGGTCGAGCTCGGCACCCTGATCGCCGGCCCTTTCGCCTCGCGGATCTGCGCCGAGTTCGGCGCCGAAGTGATCAAGATCGAGTCGCCCGACGGCGGCGACCCACTGCGCAAGTGGCGCAAGCTCTACGAAGGCACCTCGCTGTGGTGGTTCGTTCAGGCACGCAACAAGAAATCCCTGACCCTCAATCTCAAGCACACCGAAGGCCAGGCGATCCTGAAACGCCTGCTCGGCGATGCCGACATCCTGATCGAGAACTTCCGCCCCGGCGTACTGGAAAAGCTCGGCCTGGGCTGGGATGTCCTCCACGCGCTGAACCCGCGCCTGGTGATGGTGCGCCTGTCGGGCTTCGGCCAGACCGGCCCCTACAAGGACCAGCCGGGCTTCGGCGCGGTCGGCGAGTCGATGGGCGGACTGCGCTACATTACCGGCTTCGAGGACCGCCCGCCGGTTCGCACCGGGATTTCCATCGGCGACTCGATCGCCGCCCTGTGGGGCGTGATCGGCGCGCTGATGGCGCTGCGACACCGCGAGGTCAACGGCGGCGAGGGACAGATGGTCGACGTCGCCCTCTACGAGGCGATCTTCGCCATGATGGAAAGCATGGTTCCGGAATTCGACGTGTTCGGTTTCATCCGCGAGCGCACCGGCAACATCATGCCAGGCATCACCCCCTCCTCCATCCACACCAGCGCCGATGGCCGCCACGTACAGATCGGCGCCAACGGCGACGCGATCTTCCGCCGCTTCATGCAGGCCATCGGCCGCGACGACCTGGCCAGCGACCCGCGACTGGCCAGCAACGACGGGCGCGATGCGCGCCGCGACGAACTCTATGGGGTTATCGACCGCTGGGTCGCCTCGCAGCCCCTGGAGGAAGTGCTGGCGGTGCTGGCGCGAGCCGAAGTCCCGGCCAGCCGCATCTACTCCGCCGAAGACATGTTCCGCGATCCGCAATTCCTTGCCCGCGAGATGTTCCTCTCGGCACGCTTGCCGGACGGTAAGCCATTCCGCATGCCTGGCATCGTGCCCAAGCTGTCCGCCACGCCAGGCTCGGCGGATTGGGTAGGCCCGGAACTGGGCGAGCATACCGATGCCCTGCTCGCCGAGCTGGGCTACGACAGCGAGGGCATCGCCGCCCTGCGCCGGGAAGGCGCCATCTGAACGGTACGCGGAGCCCTTCATCGGTGCTCCGCGGACAGGGCGGCCCCCTCTCCCCCTATCTAGCAAGGGAGAAGGGGTTATCCGCACGCTTCCACGAGCATGGCGCCATCCGGCAAGAGCCGCTGCACCGGCGCGCGCCTTCGCCTGACCGCCCGATGCGCAACGCGCCCTCGAACGAGACGGCGCTAGCGCGACGAATACAGCAGCACGTGATCCCGCTCGCGGAAGGTCGCCAGCACGTCTTCCTCCATCCGCCCGACCAGCACCTGCAATTCGCGGCGAATGGTCTGCACGGCATCCTCGAGATAGCTTTCGTCGTTCAACTGCACCTTGGCGATGACCCGCTGCAACAGGGTTTCCCCCTGCGGATCGACCAGCGTGACCACCCGTCCGCCATCGGGCCGGGGCTGGCTGAGGGTGAAGGGATGGGGAGCGAAGGCATCGGCCAGTCGTTGCTTCAGGCTGTCCAAATCAGGTCTCCTGTTTCGACGATAAGACTCGTCAAAGACCGAAAAAACGCGAATAGGGTTCGTCGATGCAAGCATTTACCGGACTAACGGCAGCATCTGGCGAAAGGCCACGAGCCGGCGCAAATAGCCATTCGAGCTGAGCCAGGCCAACGCAACGATCAGCCCGCTATAAGGAAAGCACCGGGAAAAACTCCAACCATCCCACCCTCGCGCAACGCCTTCACCTGCTTGAAATTGCAGTATCCGGCGCGTCCGTCAGGCAGTAACAACGAGACTTCCCTCTGCGTGTCGAACAGCGAGGATCTCATGACTGCCTTCGCATCCCCCCGCGGCGCCTGGCGCGCCTTCATCCTCGCGCTGGCATTCGCCGCCGGCACGGCACAGGGCTCACTGCTGTTCGGCGCCGTCGGCCTGGCCAACGACCAGTACGCGCGTCCGGTCGCCGACACCGAGATCGCCAGCACCGCCGTGCTCGCCGATTGCCGTGGCTTCGTCGGGACCATCGCCAGGATCGTCCTGCTGGACGGCTCGATCCGCTGCAACGAGGCTTTCCCCTATGGCTTCGCCAGCCCGATCAGTACCAGCGTCTACTATCCGGCGGACATCGCCGCGTCCGACGCCAAGCTTCCGGTCATCACCTTCGTCGGCGGCATACTTTCCAACGCCGGCAACTATCACGAACTGATGAAGCTATGGGCCAGCCACGGCTTCATCGTGGTGATCTCTTCCGACTTCATCAACTCCTTCCCGCTGATGCACGCCCTCGGCATCCTCGAGGTCGCGAAACTGGACAGGGACCCGGCCTCGGCCCTGCATGGCCGGGCCGACTTTTCCCGGACGCTGGTCGCCGGGCACTCCGCCGGCGGCCAGGCTACGCTGCAAAGCGCCAGCCTCTCTGCACAAGCCCTGCAACTCATCGAGCCACGGTTGAAGCTGGTCGGCGCCCTGCCGATCGAGCCAGGCCCCCTGGCCATCGGCTCCACGGTAAAGACCCCGACCCTGCTGCTGACCGGACTGGCCGATGTGGTCGTACCGCCGCTCAGTTGGCCGATCCTCTGGCAGGGCCCGTTGATCCGCGACGTGCCCGCCTGGGGCGCCACGGCCACCACGGCGACCCACTTCAGCCCGCTGCGACAGATCGAGCACAACGAGTTCGCCGGCATCAGCGTCGCCTGGGCGCTGTACCAGGGAAAGAACGATGCCCAGGCCCGCGACTATTTCGTCGGGCGCTACTACAAGCTGGCCAGCGACATCCAGTTCAACGATCCGCTGAGACTGCTCCGCCCCTCGCGCAACAAACTCGCCGCCGCCCTTTGAGAAGACATGAAAAAGCCCGCCATCAAGGCGGGCTTTTTCCCTTCACGACAGGCTCAGAGCGGCTTGCCGCGATTGCCGTGCTGGCTGACGAAAGCCTGTACCTTGGCCAGCTCGTTCGGCAATACGGTGCAGCGCTCCTCGCGCTCGAACAGGTCGGCGAGGTGCGCAGGCAGCGCCGGCGCCTGGCCGATGCCGGCCTTCTCCACCGCTTCGGGGAACTTGACCGGATGCGCAGTGCCCAGGGTCACCATCGGCACGCTCAGGCTGCGCCGGCATTCGCGGGCGGCACGCACGCCAATGGCGGTGTGCGGGTCGAGCAACTCGCCACAGGAGCGGTATACCTCGGCGATGGTCTCGCAGGTCTGCTCGTCGCTGACCGCCAGGGAGTCGAACAGCTTGCGCGCCTCGGTCCAGCGCTGGTCTTCCACCGACAGCTTGCCGCTGGCCTTGAAGGCATCCAGCAGTTCGGCGACGGCCTTGCCGTTGCGGCCGTGCAGGTCGAACAGCAGGCGTTCGAAGTTGGACGAGACCATGATATCCATCGACGGCGACAGCGAGGGATGCAGGGTGTCCTTGTCGTAGCGGTTGCCGCTCATGAAGCGGTGCAGGATGTCGTTGCGGTTGGTCGCGACGATCAGTTGGCTGACCGGCAGGCCCATGTTGCGCGCCAGGTAGCCGGCGAAGATGTCGCCGAAGTTGCCGGTCGGCACCGAGAACGCCACCGAGCGATGCGGCGCGCCGAGCTGCAGCGCGGCATGGAAGTAGTAGACGATCTGGGCCATGATCCGCGCCCAGTTGATCGAGTTCACCGCTACCAGGCGGGTACCCTTGAGGAAGCCCTGGTCGGCGAAGCTGGCCTTGACCATCTCCTGGCAGTCGTCGAAGTTGCCTTCGATGGCGATGTTGTGGATGTTGTCGCCGAGGATGGTGGTCATCTGCCGGCGCTGCACCTCGGACACGCGGTTGTGCGGGTGCATGATGAAGATGTCGACGTTGTCGCAACGGCGGCAGCCTTCGATGGCCGCGGAGCCGGTATCGCCGGAGGTGGCCCCCATGATCACCACGCGCTCGCCGCGCTTGGCCAGCACATGGTCGAGCAGGCGGCCGAGCAGTTGCAGGGCGAAGTCCTTGAAGGCCAGGGTCGGGCCGTGGAACAGCTCCAGCACCCATTCGTTGCCGTTCAACTGGCGCAGCGGCGCCACTGCGTCATGGGCGAAGACGCCATAGGTTTCCTCGAGGATCTTCTTGAAGTCGGCATCGGCGATGCTGCCGGCGACGAACGGGCGCATCACCCGGAAGGCCAGCTCGTGGTAGGGCAGGCCGACCCAGGAGGCGATCTCCTCGAGGGTGAAGCGTGGCAGGTTTTCCGGGACGTAGAGGCCGCCGTCGCTGGCCAGGCCGGCGAGGAGGACATCTTCGAAGTTCAGGGCGGGCGCTTGGCCGCGGGTGCTGATGTAACGCATGTTCAAAACCTTCGCTGTTGACGCGGGCCCGCGAACGGCGCCCGGCGTTCGATCAATTCAGTTGTTCGACACGGATACGGACCACCGGCCCGGACACGCCTTCCAGCGCTTCCAGGGCGGCGATGGCATCGTTGATGCGTTGTTCGATGACCCGGTGGGTAACCAGGATCATCGGCACCAGGCCGTCCTGTTCCTCGGCCTCCTTCTGCATGATCGATTCGATGTTGATGCCGCGCTCGGACAGGATGGTGGCCACCTGGGCCAGTACGCCCGGGTGGTCCTTGGCCTGGATGCGCAGGTAGTAGGCGCTTTCGCAGGCTTCGATCGGCAGGATCGGGTGGTCGGACAGCGCGTCCGGCTGGAATGCCAGGTGCGGTACGCGGTTCTCCGGATCGGAGGTCATGGCGCGGACCACGTCGACGAGGTCGGCCACCACCGAGGAAGCGGTCGGCTCCATGCCGGCACCGGCGCCGTAGTAGAGGGTCGAGCCGACGGCGTCGCCGTTGACCATCACCGCGTTCATCACGCCGTTGACGTTGGCGATCAGGCGATCCGAGGGAATCAGGGTCGGGTGCACGCGCAGCTCAAAGCCGCTCTCGGTGCGACGCGCCACGCCCAGGTGCTTGATGCGATAGCCGAGGGCGTCGGCGTAGTTGACGTCGGCGCTGGTCAGTTTCGAGATGCCTTCGGTGTAGGCCTTGTCGAACTGCAGCGGAATGCCGAAGGCGATCGAGGCGAGGATGGTCAGCTTGTGGGCGGCGTCGATGCCTTCCACGTCGAAGGTCGGGTCGGCCTCGGCATAGCCCAGGGCCTGGGCCTCGGCGAGCACGTCGGGGAAGGTACGGCCCTTCTCGCGCATTTCGCTGAGGATGAAGTTGCCGGTACCGTTGATGATCCCGGCCAGCCAGTTGATGCGGTTGGCCGACAGCCCCTCGCGGATCGCCTTGATCACCGGGATGCCGCCGGCGACAGCGGCCTCGAAGGCGACGATCACGCCCTTCTCGCGGGCCTTGGCGAAGATCTCGTTGCCGTGCACGGCGATCAGCGCCTTGTTCGCGGTGACCACGTGCTTGCCGTTCTCGATGGCCTTGAGCACCAGCTCGTGGGCCAGGGTGTAGCCGCCGATCAACTCGACGACCACGTCGATCTCGGGATTGCACGCTACGTCGAAGATATCGGCGGTGATGGGGGTCGCACCGGTATCGCACTTCGGGTTCGGCCGGCGGGCGGCGATCTGCGCAACCTCGATACCGCGCCCGGCACGGCGGGCAATCTCCTCGGCGTTGCGTTCGAGTACATTGAAGGTACCGCCACCGACGGTCCCCAACCCACAGATGCCTACTTTGACCGGTTTCACGCTGGAACTCCCCATCTCACCTACGACGGCCGGACGCGCCGGCCTGCTATGGTTCCCCGATCGAATCGAGGTTGACGCGACCACTGTACGGGCCACGACACATCCTGGCGATGGATTCCGCCAGCGGGCGACGGAAATCGCCAATGATGAAAACAAAAGAGCCGCACATTACGAAGCGGCTCTTTATTAGTCAATTGTTCGGCAGACCCGGCGCTATTTGGCCTCCAGCGCCAGCTTGGCCAACTGCTTGGCCGGCTGGTAGCCGGGGAGCAACTGGCCGTTGGCGAGGACGATCGCCGGCGTTCCCTGCACCCCGACCATCTGGCCCATCTGGAACTGCTTGTCGACCGGGTTCTTGCACTCGGAAGACTTGATCTCCTTGCCGTTCATCATGGCGTCCATCGCCTTGGTCGGCTCCTTCGCACACCAGACCGCCTGCAGTTGCTTGTCGCCCGCCGACTGCGGCCCCTGGCGCGGGAACGCCATGTAGCGCACCTCGATCCCCTGCTCGGTCAGGTCCGGCACCTCGGCATGCAGCTTCTGGCAGTACGGGCAGGTGGTATCGGTGAACACCGTGATGTGCGCCTTGGCCTGGCCCTTGGCCGGATACACCACCATCTCGCTGGCGGGCACGCCGTTGATCGCCTTGGCGATCGCCTGGCTCTCGGCCTTCTCGGTCAGGTTGACCGGCTTGCCGTCCTTCACCTGGTAGAGGTAGCCCTGCATGACGAACTGGCCGTCGGCGCTGGCGTAGAGCACCCGGCCGCCCTTCAGCTGCACCTGGTAGAGCCCCTGCAGCGGGCTGCTGGCGATGGAGTCGATGGGCAGGTCCGGTTGCAGGGCCTGCAGGGTCTTGCGGATGTTCTGATCGGCATTGTCTGCCAGGGCCAGGGTACTCATCAGGCCGAGGGCGGCAGCAGCCAGAAAACGGGTCACGCGCATGTGTCACTCCTGTCGTGCGGTCGGCGAAGCCTACCATAGACCGCTATCCCGACGGGCCCGACGCTTGTCGCAGAACGCTACGAAAGCGCCTCTTTTCGGATAGGTACGGATTTTTCGGACAAAGCGTCAGCCTCGCGGGTGGTGGCGTGCGTGCAGATCCTGGAGGCGGGCCCGGGCGATATGGGTATAGATCTGGGTGGTCGACAGGTCGCTGTGGCCGAGCAGCATCTGCACCACCCGCAGGTCGGCGCCATGGTTGAGCAGGTGGGTGGCGAAGGCGTGGCGCAGGGTGTGCGGCGAAATCGACGTGCCGATCGCCGCCACCTGCGCGTGATGCTTGATGCGATGCCAGAAGGTCTGGCGGGTCATCTGTTCGCCGCGCAGGCTGGGGAACAGCACGTCGCTGGGCCGCCCGCCGAGCAGGTCGCCGCGGGCCTCGCGCAGGTAGCGTTCGAGCCAGCCGATGGCTTCCTCGCCGAGCGGCACCAGGCGCTCCTTGCTGCCCTTGCCGAAGACCTTGACCACGCCCTGGCGCAGGTTGACCTGCTCCAGGGTCAGGCCGACCAGTTCGCTGACCCGCAGGCCGCAGGCATACAGCACTTCGAGCATGGTGCGATCGCGCAGGCCCAGCGGGTCGTCGACTTCCGGCGCCGCCAGCAATGCCTCGACGTCCGCTTCGGAGAGGGATTTCGGCAACGGCTTGCCCAGTTGCGGCAGCTCCACCTGCAAGGTGGGATCCTCGGCGATCAGGCCATCGCGCAGGCAATAGCGGTAGAAGCCACGCAGGCCGGAGAGAAAGCGCGCGGTCGAGCGAGCCTTGTAGCCCTGTTCCAGGCGCCAGGCCAGGTGATCGAGGATGGCGTCGCGGCCGATGCCCTCCAGGCGCAGCCCGCGGCCATCGAGCCAGGCGTTGAACTGCTGGAGGTCGTTGCGATAAGCCTCGCGGGTGTTGTCGGCAAGGCCTTTTTCCAGCCACAGGGCATCGAGGAAACGGTCGATCAGGGGATGTTCGAGGGTACTCATGGATGAAGGCTGCGAACCAAATGAAAGCGCGGCTAGTCTTTCATAGCCTGGGCGCTATCGCGAGCGTTGGCCGTCATCGCCACGTAATGGTTAGTCAGGCCGGTCGACAGGAGGTCGGCCGGCTTCCCGTGCCCGCGGGAAAAAGCGGAGCCATGTGGCTCGATGGTTCGCCCCGGCTCAGGACGAGCGGAGCGACGCTGACAAGGAATCCTCGATGGACCAGAACGCTATCCTGCTCGCCCTCGGCGGCATCGGTGCCGCCGCCCTGCTCAGTCAATGGCTGGCCTGGCGCCTGCGCCTGCCAGCCATTCTTTTCCTGCTGCTGTCCGGGATCGTCGCCGGCCCCCTGCTCGGCTGGCTCGATCCGGACGAGATGTTCGGCCCCCTGCTGTTCCCACTGGTATCCCTGGCAGTGGCGCTGATCCTCTTCGAGGGCAGCCTGACCCTGCATTTCAGCGAATGGAAGGAAATCGGCACCGTGGTGCACCGAATGGTGACCATCGGCGCGCTCTCGACCTGGGGCGTGATCGCCCTGGCCGCCCACTACCTGCTCGACTTCAGCTGGGAAATGGCCCTGCTGTTCGGCACCCTGACCCTGGTCACCGGGCCCACGGTGATCGTCCCGATGCTGCGGGTGGTCCGGCCCAAGGCCGCGGTGGCGAACATCCTGCGCTGGGAAGGCATCGTCATCGATCCCATCGGCGCCCTGCTGGCGGTAGTGGTGTACAGCTTCATCATCTCCAGCGGCGAAGGCGACGGCTGGCTGCACAGCCTGCAGACCTTCGGCGGGGTGATCCTCTGCGGCAGCCTGTTCGGCATCCTCGGCGGCTGGGCGCTGGGCATCGTCCTGCGCCGCCACTGGCTGCCGGACTACCTGCACAACCTGGCGACGCTGGCCGCGGTGCTGGGCGTGTTCATCGCCTCGAACCGGGTGATGCACGAATCCGGACTGCTCGCCGTCACCCTGATGGGCATGGGCCTGGCCAACATGAAGGGCGTCGACGTACGGCAGATCCTGCACTTCAAGGAAAACCTCAGCGTCCTGCTGATTTCCGGCCTGTTCATCCTCCTGGCCGCACGCCTGGACATCAATGCCCTGCTCGGCCTGGGCCCGGCGGCGCTGCTGGTGTTGCTGCTGATCCAGTTCGTCGCCCGTCCGCTGAACGTGGCGCTGTCGACCTGGGGTTCGCCGCTGAGCTGGCGCGAGCGCGCCCTGCTCAGCTGGATCGCCCCGCGCGGGATCGTCGCCGCGGCGGTCTCGGCGATCTTCGCCATCCGCCTGGGCGCCGAAGGCCATGCCCAGGCGGCGCTGCTGGTGCCACTGACCTTCCTGGTGATCATCGGCACGGTGGTCCTGCAAAGCGCCACCGCCCGCCCCCTGGCGCGCCTGCTGAAGGTCGCCGAGCCCTCGCCCAGCGGCTACCTGATCGTCGGCGCCAATCCGGTCGGGCGCGCCATCGGCAAGGCCCTGAAGAGCCTCGGCAGCCGCGTGCTGCTGACTGATTCGAGCTGGGAAAACATCCGCGCCGCCCGCATGGACAACCTGCCCACCTATTTCGGCAACCCCACCTCGCAGCACGCCGAAGCCCACCTCGACCTGGTCGGCATCGGGCATTTGCTGGGGGTTTCTCCGGCCGGCGAGCTGAACACCCTGGCGGCCATGCGCTTCCGCCACGAGTTCGGCCATCGCCAGTTGTTCGGCCTGCCGACCAGCCAGGAAGCCAAGCGTACCGACAAGCACCGCTCCAGCGACGAACACCGTGGCCGCCCGCTTGGCCAGCGACCGCTGACCTACGCGCAGTTCGCCAGCCTGCTGTCGCGCGGCGCCGAAATCCGCACCACCCTGCTCACCGACACCTTCGGCTGGAACGACTACCAGGCGCTGCACGGCGAGTCCGCGATCCTGCTGTTCGCCCGCGATCCAAACGGCAGGATGCACGTCGCCACGCCACAGTCCACGCTGGCGCCGGGCACCGGCTGGACGCTGCTGTCGCTGATCGAGGCGGAACCGTCAGTCAGCAAGTCGCAGGCCACGGAAATCGCCGACTAGACTTCAACGAACCGACGAAAGACCGTCGTCACCCTATCCAAGGTTGGGTGACAAACGAAGCCCACGAAGAGGATGATTGCATCTAGCCATCATCCTCTTTTTTCATCAGGCCATGACCATGTCCAATCAACAACATTCCCGCCTGGGCCAGATCCTGATCAACAAGGGGCTGATTAGCGCCGCCCAACTGGACGCCGCGATCCAGGCGCAGTTGAGCAACCACAAGCGCCTGGGCGAAACCCTGATCGAGCAGGGCCTGCTGAGCGAACGGCAACTGAAGAAGGCGCTGAAGAAGCAGACCAACCTGCGCCTGGCCGCGACCCTGGTCGCCGCCCTGCTCAGTCCGTTCCAGATGGCCAGCGCCGACATCCAGCGCATGCAGCCGCCAGCGGCCATGAGCCGCCAGGAATTGCCGAAGAACCTGCGTCCGCTGACCGACGTCGAGATGAGCAACGTCAACGCCCAGGGCCTCAACGAAAGCCTCGAGGGCCTGTTCCTGAAGGCCGAGGGCGGCGACGGCCTGGCCGCGGTGAAGCAACTGGCGAAGCTGGTGATGCCGGTGCTCGACAGCCTGGAGGCGGAAACCTCGATGAGCGACGTTCGCTACGAAACCGGCAAGACGCAAAGCACGCTCAACCCCGACGGCTCGGTCAACCTGCGCCTGCCGAGCAGTATCGGCGAGGTGCGCTTCGACAATATCCGCATTGCCGGCGCGCCGCGCGAGCAGACGTTCGGCAGCGTCAGCCTGCAACAGATCGACCTGTCCCAGGCTTCCCTGAAGATCAGCCTGCGGCCCTGACCCCAACCCAGGGCCGGATCGTCCGGGGATATGGAAAAGGCACCCCTGGGTGCCTTCTTTCCGCCTGGCTCAAGCCGCCTGGCTGGCCGGGAACCCCGGCAGGACCGGAACCGGCCGCTTTTCGTCGTCGATGGCGACGAAGCTGAACAGGCCGTGTATGGCCTTCTCGCGACCGTCGGCGTACATGCTTTCCAGGTACACCTCGACCTCCACCTTGAGGCTGGTGTTGCCGACCTTGACCACCCGGCCGACCAGTTCGACGATCGAGCCCGCCGGGATCGGGTGGTTGAAGTCGATGCGATCGGTGGAGACGGTCACCAGCGGCAGGCGGCAGAAACGGGTCGCGGTGATGAACGAGACCTCGTCCATCCAGGCCAGCGCAGTCCCGCCGAACAGGGTGTTGTGGTGATTGGTGGTGGGCGGGAATACCGCCTTGGTCACACGGGTTTCGGAAAGCTCGGTGCGACGCAGGATTTCTTGCTCTCTGGGGGTCATGCCACGAATACCGGATGGAGTGGCTGCCTGGGTGCCGCGGATGTTGTACTGGTTATGCGCTGCCGTGGGCAGTAGGAAGCGCCGCCGGAAAGACGAACGCCAGACATGAAAAAAGCAGCCCTCGGGCTGCTTTTCTCGGAGAAGAACCGGATTAGACCAGTTTTTCCTTGATGCGCGCGGCCTTGCCGGACAGGGCGCGGAGGTAGTACAGCTTGGCCTTGCGCACGTCGCCGCGACGCTTGACGCTCAGGCTGTCGACGATCGGGCTGTAGGTCTGGAAGGTACGTTCCACGCCCACGCCGTTGGAGATCTTGCGCACGGTGAAGGCGCTGTTCAGGCCACGGTTGCGCTTGGCGATGACGACGCCTTCGAAGGCCTGCAGACGCTGACGGTCGCCTTCCTTCACCTTGACCTGGACGATCACGGTGTCGCCGGGGGCGAACGCCGGGATCTCTTTGTTCATCTGTTCAGCTTCGATCTGCTGAATGATCTTGTTGGTCATGCTGTGCTCCTAAGACCGGCAATCGGCCAGCCATCGATACGTTAACTATCGTCCCGCTGACGGATGTATTCCGCCAGCAGCTTCTGCTCTTCTCCAGAAAGCGAGCGGCTATCCAGAAGATCGGCGCGTCGTTCCCAGGTCCGCCCAAGGGCCTGCTGCAAACGCCAACGCCGGATGTGTTCATGGTTGCCACTGAGCAACACTTCAGGAACACGTTTGTCCGCATACACCTCGGGTCGGGTGTAGTGCGGGCAGTCGAGCAGGCCATCCGTGAAGGAGTCCTCCTCGGCGGAATCTGCATGACCCAATGCACCGGGCAGCAACCGCGTCACTGCATCGACCAGCACCATGGCCGGCAACTCACCGCCGGACAGGACATAATCGCCGATCGACCATTCTTCATCGACGTGCTCTTCGATGAAGCGCTCGTCGATGCCTTCGTAGCGCCCGGCGATGAGGATCAACGCTTCCTCTTCGGCCAGTTCGCGTACGCCCGCCTGCGTCAGCTGGCGGCCTTGCGGCGAAAGGTAGATCACCTTCGCCTTCCTGCCCCCGGCGGCTTGCCTGGCATCCGCCAGCGCGCCCTCCAGAGGCTTGATCTTCATCACCATGCCAGGGCCACCGCCGAAGGGCCGGTCGTCCACCGTCTGGTGGCGGTCCTCGGTGTAGTCCCGTGGATTCCAGCAGGTCAGCGTGAGCAACCCCTGCTTTACCGCACGGCTGGTGATGCCATAGTCACTGATCGCGCGGAACATCTCCGGAAAGATGCTGACGACGCCCACCCACAAACGCTTGTCCATGGATGATCAGAAGTCCGCGTCCCAGTCCACCCGCATCTCGCCAGCGGCCAGGTCGATCGACAGCACGCACTGCCCGGTGTAGGGCAACAGGCGCTCGCGGTCGTCCAGGCTGCCCGCGCAGGGCTTGACCACCATGACATCGTTGGCACCGGTTTCCAGCAGATGGTCGATCACGCCGAGCAACTGCCCGCCCTGGTCGATCACCTTCAGGCCTTCCAGCTGGTGCCAGTAGTACTCACCTTCCTCGAGAGAGGGCAACTCGCTACGCGGGATGCAGATCTCGTAACCGGTGAAGGTGCGGGCCTCTTCGCGATCGTCGAGCCCCTTGAGCTTGGCGGCCAGGACCTTGCCATGCAGGCGCCCCCTGACCAGCTCGGCCTGCCGAATCTCGCCGTCGCGCCGGAGCGTCCAGCGGCGATAGTCCAGCAGGTTGTCCAACGGGTCGGTAAAGGAATACACCTTCACCTCACCGCGGATGCCGTACACCGAAACGATCTTGCCGATCACGACCAGGTCGTCGGCGGGTGTCGGCATTTCACTCATGACGGCTTAGGCGTTTGCCTTGGCAGCGTCCTTGAGCAGCTGAGCAACGCGCTCAGACGGCTGTGCACCCTGGCCGAGCCAGTAGGTAGCACGCTCCTGGTCGACGGACAGACGCACTTCGCCACCAGTCGCAACCGGGTTGAAGAAACCGATGCGCTCGACGAAGCGACCATCGCGCGCATTGCGGCTGTTGGTCACGGTCAGGTGGTAGAAGGGGCGCTTTTTGGAGCCGCCACGAGCAAGACGGATGGTTACCATGTGAACTTCGTTCCTGTAGTCGGTGCTTGCAAAATGAATGCACGCTGGGCCCACGGCCCGAAAGGCCGCATATTCTAAGGATTATCGGGGAATTTGCAAATCTCTTTTTCGGCCACCCATCGGCCGGCGCGGAGAGCGCGAGAAGCGCGCGGTCCGCCCGCCGGCCGACGGCGCGGAACCGCCGGCGTGGCCAGCGGCCGCGCATCCGATCAAAGCTTGGGCATGCCCCCCGGGAACATGCTGCCCATGCCTCGCATCATCTTGGCCATGCCGCCCTTGGCGGTGACCTTCTTCATCATCTTCTGCATCTGCTTGTGCTGCTTGATCAGCCGGCCGACGTCCTGCACCTGGGTACCGGAGCCAAGGGCGATGCGGCGCTTGCGCGAGCCGCTGATCATTTCCGGATCGCGCCGTTCGCCGGGCGTCATCGAGTTGATGATCGCCTCCATCTGCTTGAACTGTTTCTCCGCAGCGCCCTGGGCATTGCCCATCTGCGCCAGGTTGACCCCGCCGAGCATCGGCAGCTTGTCCATGAGCCCGCCGAGGCCGCCCATGTTCTTCATCTGTTGCAACTGGTCGCGGAAGTCTTCCAGGTCGAAGCCCTTGCCCTTCTTGATCTTCTTCGCCAGCTTCTCGGCCTTGTCGCGGTCGAGGTTCTGCTCGGCCTGTTCGATCAGGCTGAGCACGTCGCCCATGCCGAGGATGCGCGAGGCCACGCGGTCGGGATGGAACGGATCGAGCGCTTCGCTCTTCTCGCCCATGCCGAGGAACTTGATCGGCTTGCCGGTGATGGCCCGCACCGAGAGCGCGGCACCGCCACGCGCGTCGCCGTCGACCTTGGTCAGGACCACGCCGGTCAGCGGCAAGGCGTCATTGAAGGCCTTGGCGGTGTTGGCGGCGTCCTGGCCGGTCATGGCATCGACCACGAACAGGGTTTCCGCCGGCTTGATCGCCGCGTGCACCTGCTTGATCTCGTCCATCATGTCGGCATCGATGTGCAGGCGGCCTGCGGTATCGACGATCACCACGTCGATGAACTTCAGCCTCGCCTCGCGGATCGCCGCCTCGGCGATGGCCACCGGCTTCTGGCTGACGTCGGAAGGGAAGAAGGTTACGCCGACCTCGCCCGCCAGGGTTTCCAGCTGCTTGATCGCGGCGGGACGGTAGACGTCGGCGGAAACCACCATCACCGACTTCTTCTTGCGTTCCTTAAGGAAGCGCGCCAGCTTGCCCGCGGTGGTGGTCTTGCCCGCGCCCTGCAGGCCGGCCATCAGGATCACCGCCGGCGGCGCGACGCTCAGCGCCAGGTCCTCGTTGGCCGCCCCCATCAACTCCTCGAGTTCGGCGCGGACGATCTTCACGAACGCCTGTCCCGGGGTCAGGCTCTTCGAGACCTCGGTGCCGACGGCGCGCTCCTTGACCTTGTTGACGAAGTCCTTGACCACCGGCAGGGCCACGTCGGCCTCGAGCAGGGCCATGCGCACTTCGCGCAGAGTGTCCTTGATGTTGTCCTCGGTCAGCTTGGCCTTGCCGGTGACATGGCGAAGCGTCTGCGAGAGGCGGTCTGTAAGGTTTTCGAACATGCGCGATCCTTCCACGGGGGTTGCGGCAAGCGGCGGATTATAACCAAGAGCGCGTCGCGGGACACGCGATGAAAGACGGAGTGTGTGTCCGGCGACGACCGGAGGCCAGCCTCAAGTCCTTGATTTGCCGATGCGTTCCGTCTTTGCCGAAGCGACTGCCGGGCCAGGAGGTCGCGGCGCCCGCGGCAGGCGGCCCGCCAACCCGGCCACAGGTACGAGAGAACTGTTCGCAACGGCTTTCTCGCGACGCTCGATCTATGCCAAACTCCCTTCCTTTCGGGCCCGCGATTACAAGGACTTATGCATCCCCTGCTGCCCAGCCTCATCGCTGCTGTTCTCTATCTCGGCACCGCCGCCTACCAGGGTGCCTGTGTGTCCAAGCGCACCGCGCCGGGCAAACCCCTGCTGCTCCTGTTCGGACTCCTGGCACTGGTCGCCCACGCCTTCAGCCTCTACCAGCAATTGCTGACCCCGGCCGGCCTGGTGCTGGACTTCTTCAACGCCGCCAGCCTGATCGCCGCCGCGGTAATCCTCCTGACCCTGCTGGCGACCTTGCGGATACCGGTGGAGAACCTGCTCCTCCTTCTATTCCCGCTGGGCGCCCTCACCACCCTGCTGGCGGTACTCATCCCCCACGGCACCGTCGAGCCGATCAACGAACAACCAGGCATCCTGGCCCACATCCTGCTCTCGATCCTGGCCTACGGCCTGCTCACCATCGCGGTGTTCCAGGCGCTCTTGCTGCTGCTCCAGGATTACCGCCTCAAGCACAAGCATCCGTCCGGGCTGATCCGCAACTTCCCGCCCCTGCAAACCATGGAAAGCCTGCTGTTCGGCTTCCTCTGGGGTGGCTGGTCGCTGCTTTCGCTGTCGCTGTTGTCTGGATGGCTGTTCGTCGACAACCTGTTCGCCCAGCACCTGGCGCACAAGACCATCCTGTCCTGCTTCGCCTGGGTGGTCTTCGCCGTGCTCCTCTGGGGTCGCCACCAGCTCGGCTGGCGGGGCCACAAGGCGATCCGCTGGACCCTGGCCGGTTTCTGCCTGTTGATGTTGGCGTACTTCGGCAGCAAGCTGGTGCGGGAATTCATCCTGCACATCTGATGGGCCTCCTTCATGGATGAGCTGCACCCCGGGTACCTGGTCGGCCTGCTGGTTCTCCTGGTCGCCTGCTCGGCGTTCTTCTCCTGCGTCGAGACCGCCCTGCTCAACCTCGACCGTTACCGCCTGCGCCTACAGGCCAAGCAAGGCCTGCGCGGGGCCAGGCGCAGCAGTTGGCTGCTGCTGCACGACGACCGCCTGCGCGGCACCCTGTTGTTCGGCCGCACCCTGGTCAACGTCAGCGCCGCCGCCCTGGCCAGTTGGGCCGCGCTGCACCACTGGGGCGTCATCGGCCTGGCCGTCGCCATCCCCGGCATGACCCTGCTCCTGCTGCTGTTCGGCGCCCTGCTGCCGCGCCGCTACGGCGCCCTTCGCTCGGAACGCGTCGCCCTGCCGCTCAGCCTGCCGCTCCTGATCCTGCAGCGCCTGTGCTGGCCCCTGCTGTGGCTGCTGACCCTGCTGAGCAACGCGCTGCTGCGCCTGCTCGGCGTCGCCGCGGCGGAACAGGACGACAGCGGACGCAGCCGCGACGAAGAGGCCCTGCATCCGGCCGACAATCCCCAGGCCAGCGAGGTCAACCGGCATGACATGCTGCTCGGCCTGCTGGACCTGGAGAAGGTCACGGTCAACGACCTGATGATCCCGCGCAACGAAATCGAAGGCATCGACCTCGACGACGAACTCGAGGTCATCGTCGAGCAGTTGCGCACCACCAGCCACACCCGCCTGCCGGTCTACCGCGACGACGTCAACCAGATCGAAGGGGTCGTGCACATGCGCCAGATCGCGCGCCTGCTGACCCAGGGCCGCCTGACCAAGGAGAATCTCCGCCAGGCCTGCATGGAGCCGTATTTCGTGCCGGAAAGCACGCCGCTGTCGACCCAGCTGGTGAACTTCCAGAAGGAGAAGCGCCGTATCGGCGTGGTGGTCGACGAATATGGCGAGGTGATCGGCATCGTCACGCTGGAGGACATCCTCGAAGAGATCGTCGGCGACTTCAACGACCTCGACAGCCTCGACAACCCGGATATCCAGGCCCAGGAAGACGGCAGCTTCGTCATCGACGGCAGCGCCAACCTGCGCGAGCTGAACAAGTCGCTTGGCTGGCAATTGCCCTGCGACGGCCCGAAGACTCTCAACGGCCTGGTCACCGAAGCCCTGGAGCAGATCCCCGATTGCGCGGTGTGCCTGCGCATCGGCCCCTACTGCCTGGAAATCCAGCAGTCGGCGGAAAACCGTGTGAAAAGCGTGCGCGCCTGGCATCCCCGCGCGCTGACCCCGCTGGTCGAAAGCGACGCCAGCGTCTGATCCGGGATTGCCGAACCCGCCCTGCGGCGCTCTATAATCGACCCCAGCTTATCCAGCCCTGCCGCCGGTTCCGCCGCTACCCGCAGCCCGAGCCCCGGCCAGTCACCCGCCAGTCCCGCCTGCCCGCCCGGCCCCGATGCCGACGGTACCAGCCGGCGCACGGCGCGCAGCCCCATCCTCCCTGCGCGACCGATCTCGTCCGCCCCACCCGGGCGCCGCGCCGCCGCATCGGCGCACTGGCCATAACCATCCGGCCGCACGGAAGCACTCCGTCGTGCCCCGACTGCCAGGGACCTTCCCACCATGACCGCCGCCACCCTCGCCGCCGACGCCGCTCCGGAACCGGCCAACTCGACCACCCGGGTCGCAGTCGCCAGCTTCATCGGCACCGCCATCGAGTTCTACGATTTCTACGTCTATGCCACTGCCGCCGCCCTGGTGATCGGTCCGGTATTCTTCCCGCAGACATCCGGCACCGCGCAGATGCTCAGCGCCTTCCTCACCTTCGGCATCGCCTTCCTCGCCCGTCCGCTGGGCTCGGCGCTGTTCGGCCACTTCGGCGACCGCATCGGGCGCAAGTCGACCCTGGTCGCCTCGCTGCTGCTGATGGGGGTATCCACTACCCTGATCGGCGTCCTCCCCGGCTACGACAGCATCGGCTACTGGGCGCCGTTGCTGCTCTGCGTGCTGCGCTTCGGCCAGGGCCTCGGCCTCGGCGGCGAGTGGGGCGGCGCCGCGCTGCTGGCCACGGAGAACGCGCCGGCCGGCAAGCGCGCCTGGTTCGGCATGTTTCCCCAGCTCGGCCCGTCGATCGGCTTCCTCGCCGCCAACGGCCTGTTCCTGGCCCTGGCGATGCTGCTCAGCGAGGAGCAGTTCCGTGACTGGGGCTGGCGGATCCCGTTCCTGCTCAGCGCGGCGCTGGTCGTGGTCGGCCTCTACGTACGCCTGAAGCTGGCGGAAACCCCGGTGTTCGCCAAGGCCATGGCCAAGCACGAGAGGGTCCGCCTGCCGATCGCCGAGCTGTTCGCCCAGCACTGGCGGCCGACCCTGCTCGGCGCCCTGGCGATGGTGGTGTGTTATGCGCTGTTCTATATCTCCACGGTGTTCTCGCTGAGCTACGGGGTGGCCAGCCTCGGCTTCAGCCGCGAGGAGTTCCTTGGTCTGCTGTGCCTCGCGGTGCTCTTCATGGCCGCCGCCACGCCGCTGTCGGCCTGGCTCAGCGACCGCTTCGGACGCAAGCCGGTACTGCTGCTCGGCAGCCTGGCGGCGATCGCCTCCGGCTTCGCCATGGAGCCGCTGCTCAGCCAGGGCTCGACGTTCAGCGTCGCCCTGTTCCTCTGCATCGAGCTGTTCCTGATGGGGGTCACCTTCGCCCCGATGGGCGCGCTGCTGCCGGAAATATTCCCCACCCACGTGCGCTACACCGGCGCGTCGGCGGCCTACAACCTGGGCGGCATTCTCGGCGCCTCGGTGGCGCCCTATATCGCCCAGAAGCTGGTCGGCATCGGCGGCCTGGGCTGGGTCGGCGGCTACGTCTCCGCAGCGGCGCTGCTCAGCCTGCTGGCGGTGCTGTGCCTGAAGGAAACCCGCGACAACGACCTCGGCGCAGTGTCCTGAGTCTCGCTCAGGCTACCGCGGCGCCGCCCTTCTCCCTCGCCGCCAACCAGTCGGCGAGGGCCCCGGCCCAGACCTGGTAGCCCAGCTGCGACGGATGAAAGCCGTCGATGGCCAGGTAGCCCGGAAGCAGGTCCAGCGAGATCGGGCAGTAGCCGGCGCCGGTCGCGCCAGCGAGATCGCGCAGCGCCTCGTCGAGCAGCCGCCCGCGCCACCCCAGCAGGGCCCGCAGCAACCCGGGCAAGGCGGAAAAATGCCGCAGCGGCGGCACCGCGGTGCAGGTCACCTGCGCGCCGGCCGCCTGGAAGCCTTCGATCAGGGCCGCGCAGTCGGCACGCCAGCGTTCGAGGGAGCGCAGGCTGGTGGTGTCATTGACGCCGAAGACCAGGATCACCTGGTCGAAGAAACGTCCCGCCACCTGCGGTAGCAGGCGTTCGCGCGCCTCGCCGCTGGTGATGCCGTTCTCGCCCAGCGCCTGCCAGGCCACCGGGCGGCGCAGACGCTCGCCCAGCGCCGCGGCCAGGCGGCCGGCCAGGGCGTAGTCCAGGCAACTGGCGCCGACCCCGGCCACTGTCGACTCACCGAACAACAGCAAGCGCAGCGGCTCTTCGGCACCGGACCCACCGACCAGCCCTTCGCGAGGTCCCGCCGCGGGCGCCAGGCGCAAGGCTCGGCGGCGGGTGCGGATAGCCAGCGGCACCGCCAGCGGCAGCAACGGCAGAGCCGCCGCCCACCAGGCCAGCGATGCCAGCCGGCGCATCTCAGAGTTCGACGCGAACCGCCTGGGCGGCCCGGGTCGCCTTGGCGCGAGCGGCGTCGATCGACTCGTCGCGCGCCAGGGCCACGCCCATCCGCCGCTGGCCATCCACTTCCGGCTTGCCGAACAGGCGTAGCGCCGTATCCGCCTCGCTCAGCGCGGCGCCTAGGTTGGCGAAAGCGACCTGCCGGGACTTGCCTTCCACCAGGATCACCGCCGAGGCCGACGGGCCAAGCTGGCGGATCACCGGGATCGGCAGGCCGAGGATCGCCCGCGCGTGCAGCGCGAACTCGGAAAGATCCTGGGAAATCAGGGTCACCAGGCCGGTATCGTGCGGTCGCGGCGACACCTCGCTGAACCACACCTGGTCGCCCTTGACGAACAGTTCGACGCCGAACAGCCCGCGTCCGCCGAGGGCCTCGGTCACTGCCCGGGCGACCCGCTCGGACTCGGCCAGGGCCTGCGCGCTCATCGCCTGCGGCTGCCAGGACTCGTGGTAGTCGCCCTTGACCTGGCGGTGACCGATCGGCGCGCAGAAAGTGGTGCCGTCGACGTGGCGCACGGTGAGCAGAGTGATTTCGTAGTCGAAATCGATGAAGCCCTCGACGATCACCCGGCCCTTGCCGGCGCGCCCGCCTTCCTGGGCATAGTCCCAGGCCGCCTGCAGGTCGTCGGGGCCTTTCAGGACGCTCTGGCCCTTGCCCGACGAACTCATGATCGGCTTCACCACGCAGGGGTAGCCGACGCGCTCGACGCCACGGCGGTAGTCCTCGAAGGTATCGGCGAAGTGATAGGGCGAGGTCGGCAGGCCGAGTTCCTCGGCAGCCAGCCGGCGGATACCCTCGCGGTTCATGGTCAGTTGCGCGGCGCGGGCGGTGGGCACCACGGTGTAGCCTTCGGCCTCCAGCTCGACCAGGGTCGCGGTGGCGATGGCCTCGATCTCGGGCACGATGTAGTGCGGCTTCTCCTGCTCGATCACCGCGCGCAGGGCGGCGCCGTCGAGCATGCTGATCACGTGGCTGCGATGTGCCACCTGCATGGCCGGCGCGTTGCCATAGCGATCGACGGCGATCACTTCGCAACCCAGGCGTTGCAGCTCGATGGCGACTTCCTTGCCCAGCTCGCCGGAGCCACAGAGAAGGACGCGGGTCGCGCTCGGCGACAGGGGGGTACCGATACGGGTCATGGAAGAACCTCGGAAATGAAAGAAAACGGAATCCGCTTCAGACGGAACCGCTGACCAGCCCTTGCGCCTTGGCGCGCTCGAAACAGCGACCGAGCACCTCGCGGCGCTCGTCGTTGCTCATCAGGCCCCAGCGGGTGATCTCGGCCGCCGTGCGCTGGCAGCCGATGCAGATGTCCTGCTCGTCCAGCGCGCAGACATGCACGCAGGGCGAAGCCACCGGTCGCTCGTTCACGCCGGGTCCTCGACGAGGTCGCGGGCGTAACGGCGGGCATTGTGCACATAGTGGGCGGCGCTGGCCTCGAGCATCTTCTTCTGCGGCTCGCTCAGCTCGCGCACTACCTTGCCCGGCGAGCCCATCACCAGCGAGCCGTCGGGAATCTCCTTGCCCTCGGGAATCAGCGCGTTGGCGCCGATGATGCAGTACTTGCCGATCTTCGCCCCATTGAGGATCACCGCGTTGATCCCCACCAGGCTGTAGTCGCCCACGCTGCAACCATGCAGCATGGCGTTGTGGCCGACGGTGACGCCCTTGCCGAGGGTCAGCGGATAGCCCATGTCGGTGTGCATCACCGAGCCGTCCTGGACGTTGCTGTGCTCGCCGATATGGATCAGCTCGTTGTCGCCGCGCAGCACCGCGCCAAACCAGACGCTGGCGCCGGCATCCAGGCGAACCTTGCCGATCACCGCTGCGCTGGGCGCGATCCAGCTGTCGGGATGGGTTTCGACGCGGGCATCGCCCAGGCGGTATTTCATCGCGATCTCCTCATGGCCGGGGTCTGCGCCCCGTCGGTCAACTCAGTTTGATGAACGAAGCCGGCGGCGTGTGCAGGTCGATGGGGTCGTCGTACAGCAGGTTGACCAGCTCCACCACCATGATGGCCGTCAGGCCCCAGATCTTGAACTCGCCGAAGCGATAGCTGGGCACGTACCAACTGCGGCCGAAGTAGTCGATACGGTGGGTGACCTCGCGCGGGTCGTCGCGAAAGAAACTCAGCGGCACGTTGAACACCGCGGCGATCTCGCCGTCGTTGGGCTGGTACTCGACGAAGTCGGGAATGAAGGCGACATAGGGAGTGACCTCGATACCATGCCGCGAGACCAGGGTGCTCAGCGGCCCGACCACTTCCACCAGGCCCGGCGGCAAGGCGATCTCCTCCTCCGCCTCGCGCAGGGCGGTGCGCACCAGGTCGGCATCTTCCGGGTCGCGCCGCCCGCCGGGGAAGGCGACCTCGCCGCCATGGGTGGACAAACCGGCGGCGCGCAAGGTCAGCACCAGCTCCGGATCGTCGCTGCGGGTGATAGGCACCAGCACGGCCGCTTGGGGGAAGCGCTGGTCGGTATCCAGTTGGCGGGGGCGGTGCGCCTCGATGCGTTGGCGCAGCTCGTCGAGCGTGCAGTTCATACTGCCGGGGTTTCCGAGGTCTTGTCGTTTCCCCGAGATCATGGCACGAAAGCCCCGGCCAGCCCACCCCTCCCGCACGGGGCCTTGTCGCCTCCCGGCCAGCCGAGCAAGATAGGCCTTTCCCCGAAGAAGAACCTGGCATGAAATTCTGCAGCCTGTGCGGCGCCACGGTGGTCCAGCGCATCCCGGACGGCGACAACCGCCTGCGCTACGTCTGCGACGCCTGCCACACCGTGCACTACCAGAACCCGCGTATCGTCGCCGGCAGCCTGCCGGTGTGGGACGGCCAGGTCCTGCTCTGCCGTCGCGCCATTGCGCCGCGCCTGGGCTACTGGACGCTGCCGGCCGGCTTCATGGAGAACGGCGAGACCCTCGCCCAGGCGGCGGCCCGCGAGACAGAGGAAGAAGCCAACGCGCGGATCGGCGACCTGCAGCTCTATACCCTTTTCGACCTGCCGCACATCAGCCAGGTCTACCTGTTCTTCCGCGCCGAGCTGCTCGACCTGGATTTCTCCGCCGGCGATGAAAGCCTGGAGGTGCGGCTTTTCGACGAAGCGAAGATTCCCTGGTCGGAGCTGGCTTTTCCGACCATCGGCCGTACCTTAGAATGCTACTTCAGCGACCGCCGCGAAGGCTGCTTCCCGGTGCGCAACGAAGCCATTGCACCTATGCTGGCTTCCTATAAGAAAGACTGAACGCCAAACACTCGAACACCGCCGCCGTTGCGGCTCAAGGGAATATCGGGGATTTCACTTCCATGCGCTGGTTGCTTGCTTTGCTGTGCTTGACCTTCGCCAGTCTGACCCAGGCCAATGCCGCGCCGAGCCTGGAAGGCAAGGTGGACAAGGTCCTGGTGCTCAAGTCCGAGCGAAAACTGCTGCTCCTCAACAAAGGCAACGTCCTGAAAAGCTACCGTGTCTCGCTGGGCAAGCGCCCGACCGGCCCGAAGCTGGCCGAAGGCGACAACCGCACCCCGGAAGGCTTCTACTGGATCGACTGGCGCAAGACCAGCAACAACTACAACCTCTCCATGCACATTTCCTACCCCAACGCCCGCGACGTGGCCAAGGCCCGGGAAAAGGGCCTGCCGGCCGGTGGCATGATCATGATCCACGGCACCCCGCTGGATGACGAATACCCGGAGTGGTACTTCTCCACCCTGGACTGGACCAATGGCTGTATCGCCATGAACAACACCGACATGCGCGAAGTCTGGAGCGTGGTGAAAGACGGCACGCTGATCGAGATCCGCCCCTGACAGAACCAGGCTGATACCACTCGTCAGCCGTCAGCCACACCAGGAACGCCGCCGCGAGATTTTCCGGCGGCGTTTTCTTTTATCCGTCAAACCCTTGCACCCCTTACTCAGGCCGAGTCAATCGACGGGACGGCTGGCTGACGCGTGCGCGACGCACAACTGGCATTGACGTGGTATTCAAGTGGTATTAATTTTCCCAGCATTACCGGGCGACAACAACACAATCCGCATCGGAACCTCTCATGAAGACAGCCCACGACCTGCTCCTGGCCCTGCGTCCCGACGAGGCGCAACCCACCCCCCTCTATCTGCAGCTGGCGCGCAATCTCGAGAGCGCGATCCATGCCGGCCAGTGGAAAGCGGAGGAAGCGCTGCCCTCCGAACGCAACCTCAGCGAAACCCTGAACATTTCCCGCGTCACCGCGCGCAAGGCCCTCGAAGTACTCTTCGAGCAGGGGCTGATCCGCCGCAACCAGGGCTCCGGCACCTTCATTACGCCGCGTCTCGAACAACCGCTGTCGCGTCTCTCCAGCTTCAGCGAGATGCTCCGCCTGAAAGGCTTCACCCCCGGCTCCACATGGCTGGAGCGCGGCATCGCCCTGCCCACCCACGACGAACTGATCCGCCTCGGCCTCTCGCCGACCGAGAAGGTCGCGCGCATGAAGCGCCTGCGCAAGGCCGACGGCACGGTGATGGCGATCGAGAACAGCACCCTGCCGGCACGCCTGCTGCCGGATCCGACAGCGGTCGGCGATTCCCTCTACGAATACCTGGACGGCATCGGTCGCCCGGTGGTCCGCGCCCTCCAGCACGTGCGCGCGATCAACGCGTCCGCGTCCGATGCCGCGTTGGTCGGCATCGCGCCGGGCACCGCGATGCTGCTGATGACCCGGATCGGCTACCTCGAGGACAACACCCCGATCGAGCTGACCGACACCTACTGCCGCAACGACTACTACGACTTCGTCGCCGAACTGCGACGCTGACCGACACGGAGCCGCCATGCTCGAAGGCAACATCCTCACCCCGCAAGGCTGGATCCTCGGCCGCCTGCACATCCAGGACGGGCGTATCCAGCGGATCGAAGGCGAGCCCTGCGATCCGGCCGGCAACGCCGATCCGTACCTGCTGCCAGGCTTCATCGACCTGCATGTGCACGGCGGCGGCGGCCGCGACATCATGGAAGGCGGCGACGCCTTCGCCACCATCGCCCGCACCCACCGGCGCTTCGGCACGACCTCGCTGCTGGCCACCACCATGACCGCACCGCGCGAGGAGATCGCCGACATCCTCAGCCAGCTCGGCGATTACTGCCGCCGCTCGCTGGAGGGCGGTTCACGGATACTCGGCGTGCACCTGGAAGGCCCCTACATCAACTTCGGCAAGCTCGGCGCGCAGCCCAACTTCGCCCATGCCGCGGCGCTCGAGGAAGTCGAGGACTACCTGCGCCGCGCGCCGATCCGGGTGATCACCATCGCCCCCGAGATCGCCGGACACCGGCCGCTGATCCGCGCCCTCGCCGAGCGCGGCGTACGCCTGCAGATCGGCCATACCCTGGGCAGCTACGAGGATGGCGTGGCCGCACTGGAAGCCGGCGCCAGCAGCTTCACCCACCTCTACAACGCGATGACCGGCCTGCACCACCGCGAACCGGGTATCGTCGGCGCGGCCCTGGCCCACGCACGCTACGCCGAGCTGATCCCCGACCTGCTGCATGTCCATCCCGGCGCCATCAGGGTGGCCCTGCGTTCGATCCCGTGCCTGTACTGCGTGACCGACTCCACCGCCGCCGCCGGCATGCCCGACGGCCAGTACAAGCTCGGCAGCCACACGGTGACCAAGTGCCTGGGCGGCGTGCGCCTGCCCGACGGCACCCTGGCCGGCAGCACCCTGACCATGGACCAGGCGCTGCGCAACCTGGTGAAGATCGGCCTGCCCCTGGCCGAAGCCTCGCAACGCCTTTCGCAATTCCCCGCCGATTACCTCGGCCTCGCCGAGCGCGGCCGCCTGGCGCCCGCAGCCTGGGCCGATGTGGTGCGCCTGGATCGCGCCCTGGAACTCGATGCCGTGATGGTGGAAGGAGAACTCGAATGACTTCGCTGATGCTCGAGGAAGCGCTCTCCGCCGCCGCGGTGGCGAGCCGTCAACTGGCCGTGCTCGACGCCTGCCTGCCGGCGCTTGGCCAGCGCCTGCGGGAGGTCGATCCGAACCTGGCGCTGACCGTCGCGCGCGGCAGCTCCGACCATGCCGCCAGCTACTTCGCCTACCTGGCCATGCAGCACGCCGGCTTGCCGGTGGCCTCGCTGCCCATGTCGGTGGTGACCCTGAACCGCTCGCCGCTGCGTGTCGCCGGGCAGGCCGTCTTCGCTTTCTCGCAGTCCGGGCAGAGCCCCGATCTCGTGGACAGCCTGCGCATCCTGCGCGAACGCGGCGCCCTGAGCATCGCCCTGGTGAATGCCGAGGATTCGCCGCTGGAAGCCGCCAGCGAATTCGTCGTGCCGCTCTGCGCCGGCAGCGAGCGCAGCGTCGCAGCGACCAAGAGCTTCATCGCCACGCTCAGCGCCAGCGCCCGCCTGCTCGCCCACTGGCAGCGCGACAATGCCCTGCTGGCCGCAGGCCAGGGCCTGGCGGCCGGGCTGGAGCAGGCCGCCAGGCTCGACTGGTCGCCGGCCATCGAGGCCCTGCGCGACTGCCAGCGGCTGATGGTGATCGGTCGCGGCGCCGGCTACGCCATCGCCCAGGAGGCCGCGCTGAAATTCAAGGAAACCTCGGCGATCCAGGCCGAGGCCTTCAGCAGCGCCGAGGTCCGCCATGGACCGATGGCGCTGGTCGAGGAGCGCTATCCGCTGCTGGTGTTCGCTCCCCGCGGCCCGGAGCAGGAAGGCCTGCTGGCGCTCGCCGAGGATATGCGCCAGCGCGGTGCGCAGGTATTGCTCGCCGCCCCGGACGACATCGCCGAACGCGACCTGCCGCTGCAGCGCGCCGCGCATCCGGCCCTCGATCCGATCCTGGCGATCCAGAGTTTCTACGTCATGGCCGCCGGCCTAGCCGAAGCCCGCGGCATGGACCCGGACCAGCCACGGCACCTGAGCAAAGTCACCCGAACCCACTGAGCCTGAGCGCGCGCCCATGAACAACAAGAATCTCGCCCTCAAAGCGCCCCTGAGCGGTCCCGTGATGCCGCTCAACCGAGTACCCGACCCGGTGTTTTCCAGCGGCACCCTGGGCGAAGGCATCGCCATCGACCCGCTCAACGACTGCCTGCACGCGCCCTGCGCCGGGCTGGTCAGCCACCTGGCGCGAACCCGCCACGCGCTCAGCCTGCGTGCCGACAACGGTGCCGAGCTGCTGCTGCACGTCGGCCTCGACACCGTACAGCTGCAAGGCGAAGGCTTCGAGGCGCTGGTCGAGGAAGGTGCGCGGGTGATCGAGGGCCAGCCGCTGCTGCGCTTCGACCTGGACCGCGTCGCCCGCGGCAGCCGCAGTCTGATCACGGTGATGATCCTGACCAACGGCGACGGCTTCCAGGTACGCCCGCTGACCACCAACCCGGTGGAGGTCGGCGCGCCGCTCCTGCAACTGAGTCCGGAGAAGGCCGAGCAACGTCCAGCCAATCCCGCGCCTGGCGAAGGCTCCGCGCAGCGCCAGGTTCGCGGGCGGGCGCGGGTCGCCCATCATGGCGGTCTGCACGCACGCCCGGCAGCGCTGCTACGCAAGACCGCGCAGGGCTTTTCCAGCCAGGCCGAACTGCACTTCGCCGGGCAGGTGGCCAGCGTCGACAGCCTGGTCGGCATCATGGGCCTGGGGGTCGCCGAACAGGACGAGGTAGAGGTGATCTGTCGCGGCGAAGACAGCGAGGCGGCCCTCGGCGCCCTGCTCGCGGCCCTCGCCAGCGCCACCGCGGGGGCTCCGAAGGATGCCCCGCGCGCCATCGCCCCGGGCGAGGCGGCGCGACCTGCGGCTGTCGCCGGTACCCTGGCCGGCGTCTGCGCTTCGCCCGGCCTGGCCAGCGGTCCCCTGGCGCGGCTCGGCGCCATCAGCCTGCCGGCGGATGACGGCCGGCATCGTCCCGAGGAACAGCACCTCGCCCTGGACCAGGCCCTGCAACGGGTGCGCGACGACGTACAGGGGAGCCTGCAGCAGGCCAGGCTCGGCGGCGACGAGAACGAAGCGGCGATCTTTTCCGCGCATCTCGCGCTGCTGGAAGACCCGGGTCTGCTGGACGCCGCCGACATGCTGATCGACCAGGGCGTCGGCGCCGCCCACGCCTGGCACCGGGCGATCCAGGCCCAGTGCGAGATTCTCCAGGCGCTGGGCAACCTGCTGCTGGCCGAGCGCGCCAACGACCTACGCGACCTGGAAAAACGCGTATTGCGGGTGCTGCTCGGCGACACCGCGCCGTTGCGGGTGCCTGCTGGCGCCATCGTCGCCGCCCGGGAGATCACCCCCTCCGACCTCGCGCCGCTGGTGGATGCCGGCGCGGCTGGCCTGTGCATGGCCGAAGGCGGCGCCACCTCCCACGTGGCCATCCTCGCCCGCAGCAAGGGCCTGCCGTGCCTGGTGGCGCTCGGCGCCGGGCTGCTGGAGCTGGAGGAAGGCCGGCAGGTGGTGCTGGACGCCGGCCAGGGCCGGCTGGAACTCAGCCCCGACGCTCGACGCCTGGAGCAGGTCGCCTTGCAAGTGGCGCAGCGCGAGGAACAACGCCGCCGCCAGCAGGCCGATGCGCAGCGCGAGGCGCTCACCCGCGACGGCCGGCGCATCGAGATCGGCGCCAACGTCGCCTCGCCGCGCGAGGCCGCCGAAGCCTTCGCCAACGGTGCCGACGGGGTCGGCCTGCTACGCACCGAGTTTCTCTTTCTCGAGCGCCGCGCCGCGCCCGACGAAGAGGAGCAGCGCAACGCCTACCAGGAGGTCCTGGACGCCATGGGCCAGCGCAAGGTGATCATCCGCACCATCGATGTCGGCGGCGACAAGCACCTCGACTACCTGCCGCTGCCGGTGGAAGAAAACCCAGCACTGGGCCTGCGCGGCATCCGCCTCGGCCAGGCGCGCCCGGAGCTGCTCGACCAGCAGTTGCGCGCGCTGCTCAGGGTCGAACCACTGGAACGCTGCCGGATACTGCTGCCGATGGTCAGCGAGGTCGATGAACTGCGCGCCATCCGTGGCCGCCTCGGCGAGCTGGCCACGCAGTTGGGGATCGAGCGCCTGCCCGAACTCGGGGTGATGATCGAGGTGCCTTCCGCCGCCCTGCTCGCCGATCAACTGGCCGAACACGCCGACTTCCTCTCCATCGGCACCAACGACCTGTCGCAGTACGCCCTGGCCATGGACCGTTGCCACGCCGGCCTGGCCGACCGCATCGACGCCCTGCACCCGGCCTTGCTGCGGCTGATCGCCCAGACCTGCGCCGGAGCAGCCCGCCACGGCCGCTGGGTCGGCGTCTGCGGTGCGCTGGCCTCGGACCCGCTGGCGACACCGGTACTGGTCGGCCTCGGGGTCGAGGAATTGTCCGTCGGCCCGAACCTGGTCGGCGAGATCAAGACCCGGGTGCGCCAGCTCGACGCCGCCGAATGCCGCCGCCACGCCCAGGCGCTGCTGGACCTGGGCAGCGCCCGGGCGGTGCGCGACGCCTGCCTGCAACACTGGCCGCTGGCCTGACAAGAACAATCGGAGACCACCGCCATGCCCCCGTTCCTGATCGAAAGCCTGCAACGCCTGGGCCGCGCCCTGATGCTGCCGATCGCGATCCTGCCGATCGCCGGCCTGCTGCTGCGCCTGGGCGACGTCGACCTGCTCGACATTCCGCTGGTCCACGACGCCGGCAAGGCGATCTTCGCCAACCTGGCGCTGATATTCGCCATCGGCATCGCCGTCGGTTTCGCTCGCGACAACAACGGCACCGCCGGCCTGGCCGGCGCCATCGGCTACCTGGTGATGATCTCGGTACTCAAGGTGATCGATCCGGGCATCGACATGGGCGTGCTCTCCGGCATCATCAGCGGCCTGGTGGCTGGCGCCCTGTATAACCGCTTCAAGGACGTGAAGCTGCCGGAATACCTGGCGTTTTTCGGCGGCCGCCGCTTCGTGCCGATCGCCACCGGGATCAGCGCGGTCTGCCTGGGCCTGCTGTTCGGGGTGATCTGGCCACCGCTGCAACAGGGTATCAACGGCCTCGGCCAACTCATGCTGGAAAGCGGCAGCTTCGGCGCCTTCGCCTTCGGCGTGCTGAACCGCCTGCTGATCGTCACCGGGTTGCACCACATCCTCAACAACCTGGTGTGGTTCGTCTTCGGCAGCTTCACCGACCCGGAAACCGGGCGCGTCGTCACCGGCGACCTGGCGCGCTATTTCGCCGGCGACCCGAAGGGCGGCCAGTTCATGGCCGGGATGTTCCCGGTGATGATGTTCGGCCTGCCCGCCGCCTGCCTGGCGATGTACCGCAACGCCCGTCCGGAGCGGCGCAAGCTGATCGGCGGACTGCTCCTGTCGATGGCCTTGACCGCCTTCCTCACCGGTGTCACCGAGCCGGTGGAGTTCGCCTTCATGTTCCTCGCGCCGCTGCTCTACCTGCTGCATGCGCTGCTCACCGGCCTGTCCATGGCCCTCACCGACCTGCTCGACATCCGCCTCGGCTTCACCTTCTCCGGTGGCGCCATCGACCTCGCCCTGGGCTGGGGCCGTTCCACCCACGGCTGGATGCTCTGGCCGCTGGGCCTGCTCTATGCCGGCATCTATTACCTGGTGTTCGACTTCTGCATCCGCCGCTTCAACCTGAAGACCCCGGGCCGCGAAGACGACGCGAGCAGTGAATCGGGCGACAACACCGAAGCCGAGCGCGCCCCGGCATTCATCCGCGCCCTGGGTGGCGCAGCCAACCTCGAAGTGGTGGACGCCTGCACCACGCGCCTGCGTCTGCGCCTGGTCGACCGCGACAAGGCCTCGGACGCCCAGCTCAAGGCCCTCGGTGCGATGGCCGTGGTACGTCCGGGCAAGGCCGGCAGCCTGCAGGTGGTGGTCGGCCCACAGGCCGACAGCATCGCCGACGAGATCCGCCGCGCCCTGCCCTTCGATACGCAACCGGGCGAAGCCGTACCGCCGCTGGGCAGTCCGAACACAGCCGAAGAGGTGGTGTCGATGCAGGCCACCGTCGACGCCGCCGAAGCCCAGGCCTGGCTCGGCGCCCTCGGCGGCGCCGGCAACCTGCGCGAGGTACGGGACGTCGCACTGACCCGCCTGCGGGTCAGCGTGGCGGACGAACGCAAGCTGGCCACCGAGCAACTGCGTCGTCTCGGCGGACAGGGCGTCAGCTCCCTCGCCGGCGGCATCTGCCATATCCTGGTGGGCCCCCGCGCCGCGGCCTTGAGCCAGGCCCTGCAACCGCTGCTGCGGCGCTGACGGCAGGAGGGCTGAACCTCGGCCAATCGGCGGATAACCGCCAAGCGGTTATCCGCCCTACGCCACAGCTCCCACGCTCGGGTTCGTTAATCGCGAGACGGTTGTTCGCGCCACGCCACAGCCCCGGGTCGGGCTCTCCCCGTGAGGCGGATAACGAAAAAGGCGGCCACTGGCCGCCCTTCCTGCTTGTCCGAGGAAAACTCAGAAGACCATGTCGGTCAGGCGCCAGACTTCGTAGGCCGGGGTCTCATAGGGATGCGCCGCCTTCAGCGCCTTGACGCTGGCGTGGATGAGCTCGTCGGCCACCACCAGCTCCACTTTCCACTCCGCCACGTGCTCGACCTGGCCGACCTGGCCCAGGTAGGGTTGGCTACCGTCCAGGGGCCGGAACTGGCCCTGTCCAAGGGACTGCCAGCAGCAACTGTCGTACGCCCCGATGCGCCCGCCACCCGCGGCGAACACCGCTTGCTTGACGACATCCAGATGGCTCTCAGGCACATAGAAACACAGCTTGTACATCGTTTTCTCCGCACGAATCGAATGCTGCACGAGGCGGTCGGTGGTTGTGCGACTGCCGACGCCAAATAATGGCACTTTGCCTTGACATGATGAATATTTGACGCTGCCTTTACGACAGATAAGCGCAACATTTGTTCGCTCGTCACAACACCTTCGTGCGGGCGTTCACAGATTTACGTTCAGCCGCGGAAACGCCGCCACCTGGCCTTCAGCCCGAAGGCGGAAGGCGCATGGCTGCCGTCGCAATACGGCAGGTCGGCGGAGCGCCCGCAGCGGCACAACAGCAACAGGCGCTCGCGGGTCGCGTGGAGCGTCAGGCCGTTGCGGCAGTCGGCGGGACAATCGGGAAGCGAAGCCGAAGCCCCGCAGGTACAGAGCCGCAAGGTGTCGCCGGGAGAGACCCGGCGAACCTCGGGAAGAAGGTCGGGCGACGAGCTGGAGTCCGCATCGCCCGCCATGCCTGATCAGTCCACCCAGACCCGGGCGTTGCGGAACATGCGCAGCCAGCCGCCGTCTTCCTGCCAGTCGTCCGGGCGCCAGGAATTCTGCACGGCGCGGAACACCCGCTCGGGGTGCGGCATCATGATGGTGACCCGACCGTCGCGGCTGCTCAGCCCGGTGATGCCGCGCGGCGACCCGTTGGGGTTGGCCGGGTAGGCTTCGGTGACCTTGCCGTGGTTGTCGACGAAACGCAGCGACACGCAGCCGGAAAGGTCGGCCTCGAGCAACGCTTCCTCCGACTCGAACTCCGCATGGCCTTCGCCATGGGCGATGGCGATCGGCAGGCGCGAACCGGCCATGCCCTGCAGGAAGATCGACGACGACTCCTGCACCTGGACCATCGCCACCCGCGCCTCGAACTGCTCGGAACGGTTGCGCACGAAGTGCGGCCAGAACTCGGTGCCGGGAATCAGCTCGTGCAGGTTGGACATCATCTGGCAGCCGTTGCAGACGCCGAGGGCGAAGCTGTCCTTGCGCGCGAAGAAGGCCTGGAAGCCGTCGCGGGCGCGGGCGTTGAAGAGGATCGACTTGGCCCAGCCCTCGCCGGCGCCGAGCACGTCGCCGTAGGAGAAGCCACCGCAGGCCACCAGGCCCTTGAAGGCGTCCAGGTCGACCCGCCCGGCGAGGATGTCGCTCATGTGCACGTCGATCGCGGCGAAGCCGGCGCGGTCGAACGCCGCGGCCATCTCCACCTGGCCGTTGACGCCCTGCTCGCGGAGGATCGCCACTTTCGGCCGCACGCCCTTCTTGATGTAGGGCGCGGCGATGTCGTCGTTGACGTCGTAGCTGAGCTTGATCGACAGCCCGGGGTTGTCTTCGTCCAGCAGCGCGTCGAACTCCTGTTCGGCGCAGTCGGCGTTGTCGCGCAGACGCTGGATCTGGTAGCTGGTCTCGCTCCAGATGCGTTGCAGGATGCGGCGCTGGGCGCTGTAGACGGTCTCGCCGTTGTAGTTCAGGTTGATCTCGTAGCCGTTGACCGGCTGGCCGATCACCGCCACGCAGTCGTCGAGACCGGCGGCGCTGAACTGCGCGAGGACTTCCGGAGTGGCGCCCTCGCGAACCTGGATCACCGCGCCCAGTTCCTCGCTGAACAACACGGCCGCCAGCTCTTCGCGGCTATCGGCCAGGGCATCGAGGTTCAGCTCGACGCCGCAGTGACCGGCGAAGGCCATCTCCAGCACGCTGGTGATCAGGCCGCCGTCGGAACGGTCGTGGTAGGCGAGGATATGGCCGTCGGCATTGAGCCCCTGGATCACCGCGAAGAAGGCTTTCAGGTCCTCGGCGTCGTCGACGTCCGGCACGGCGCGGCCGAGCTTGCCGTGGACCTGGGCCAGGATCGAGCCGCCGAGACGGTTCTTGCCGCGGCCGAGATCGATCAGGATCAGGTCGGTCTCGCCCTTGTCCAGGCGCAGTTGCGGGGTCAGGCTCTGGCGCACGTCGGCGACCGGAGCGAAGCCGGTGACGATCAGCGAGACCGGAGAAGTGACGCTCTTGTCCTCGCCATTGTCCTGCCAGCGGGTCTTCATGGACATCGAGTCCTTGCCCACCGGGATGGTGATGCCCAGTTCCGGGCACAGTTCCATGCCCACGGCCTTGACCGTGTCATACAGGCGCGCGTCCTCGCCGGGGTGGCCGGCGGCGGCCATCCAGTTGGCGGAAAGCTTGATGTCGGACAGCTTGCCGATACGCGCGGCAGCCAGGTTGGTGACCGTCTCGCCGATGGCCATGCGTCCGGAAGCCGGGGCGTCCAGCAGCGCCAGCGGGGTACGTTCGCCCATCGCCATGGCCTCGCCGGTGTAGACGTCGAAGCTGGTGGCGGTGACGGCGCAGTCGGCCACCGGCACCTGCCAGGGCCCGACCATCTGGTCGCGGGCCACCAGCCCGGTGATGGTGCGGTCGCCGATGGTGATCAGGAAGCTCTTGCTGGCCACGGCGGGATGGCGCAGGACGCGCTCGACGCTTTCCTGCAGCTCCAGCCCGGCGGCGTCGAAATCGTCGCCCAGCTCGGCCTCGCGGGTGACCGCGCGGTGCATGCGCGGCGCCTTGCCGAGCAGGACTTCCAGCGGCATGTCCACCGGCTTGTTGTCGAAATGGCTGTCGGCGACGGTCAGCTGGCGCTGCTCGATGGCCTCGCCGACCACCGCGAACGGGCAGCGCTCGCGCTCGCAGATGGCCTTGAAGGTCTCGAAGTCGGCGGCGTCCACCGACAGCACGTAGCGCTCCTGCGACTCGTTGCACCAGATTTCCAGCGGGCTCATGCCCGGCTCGTCGTTGGGCACTGCGCGCAGCTCGAAGCGACCGCCGCGGCCGCCGTCGTTGATCAGTTCCGGCAGGGCGTTGGACAGGCCGCCGGCACCGACGTCATGGATGAAGCTGATCGGGTTGCGCTCGCCGAGCTGCCAGCAGCGGTCGATCACTTCCTGGCAACGTCGCTCCATTTCCGGGTTGTCGCGCTGCACCGAGGCGAAGTCGAGGTCGGCGGAGCTGGCGCCGGTGGCCATCGAAGAGGCAGCGCCGCCGCCCAGGCCGATCAGCATGGCCGGGCCGCCAAGGACGATGAGCTTGGCGCCGACGCTGATCTCGCCCTTCTGCACGTGTTCGTCGCGAATGTTGCCCATGCCGCCGGCGAGCATGATCGGCTTGTGGTAGCCGCGCACTTCCTCGCCGTGAGGGGTAGCGATCTTCTGCTCGAAGGTACGGAAGTAGCCGGTCAGCGCCGGACGGCCGAACTCGTTGTTGAACGCGGCGCCGCCCAGCGGGCCCTCGACCATGATGTCCAGCGCGGTGACGATGCGCTCGGGCTTGCCGTAGGGCACTTCCCAGGGCTGCTCGAAACCGGGGATCTGCAGGTTGGACACGGTGAAGCCGGTCAGGCCGGCCTTCGGCTTGGCGCCGCGGCCGGTGGCGCCCTCGTCGCGGATCTCGCCGCCGGAACCGGTGGAGGCACCGGGGAACGGCGCGATGGCGGTCGGGTGGTTATGGGTCTCCACCTTCATCAGGATCTGCACCGGCTCGCGGCTGGCGGCGTATTCGCGGGTCTGCGGATCGGGGAAGAAACGCCCGGCGACATGGCCGACGATGACCGCGGCGTTGTCCTTGTATGCGGACAGCACGCCTTCACGGTTCATCTCGTAGGTGTTCTTGATCATGCCGAACAGGCTCTTGTCCTGGGCCTGCCCGTCGATGTCCCAACTGGCATTGAAGATCTTGTGCCGGCAATGCTCGGAGTTGGCCTGGGCGAACATCATCAGCTCGACGTCGTGCGGGTTGCGCCCCAGTTCGCCGAAGCTCTTCAGCAGGTAGTCGATCTCGTCCTCGGCCAGGGCCAGGCCCAGCTCGACGTTGGCCTTCTCCAGCGCGGCGCGACCGCCGCCAAGCACGTCGACGGCGGTGAGCGGGCGGGGCTGCGCATGGCTGAACAGCTCGGCGGCGCCTTCCAGGCGGTCCAGCACCAGTTGGGTCATGCGGTCATGCAGGCGGGCGGCGACCTGCTGGGCATCGCTCTCGGACAGTTCGCCCTGCACATAGTAGGCAATGCCGCGCTCCAGCCGGTCGATCTTCGCCAGGCCGCAGTTGCGGGCGATGTCGGAGGCCTTGCTCGACCACGGCGAGATGGTGCCGAAGCGCGGCACCACCAGGAACAGCCGGCCGCTGGGCTCCTGCACCGGCACGCTCGGGCCGTATTTCAGCAGCCGCGCCAGCACCTGCTCCTCGTCGGCGGTGAGCGCGCCGGTGACGTCGGCGAAATGCGCGAACTCAGCGTACAGCCCGGTAACGGCAGGTACGTGCTGGGTCAGTTGCTCGAGCAGTTTGCCGTGGCGGAAAGCGGAAAGGGCGGGAGCGCCGCGCAGGATCAGCATTGTCGGAACAGCCTCTGGAGACGGGAAGGTGTGGGGGCCGGCCGGGCCGGCCCGCAGAGGCCGTGCATTCTACCGTAAAGCACCGTCCGGCGGCACCCGCGCCGATGGCTATCGCATAGCCCTCCATCGGATCCGCGGCGGCCCGCTTCGAAGCACTTCGAGAACGGCGCCGCAGCGCTCTGCGACGGGGCAAGCGAAACGGCGGACGAACGGTATCCCGGCGATAGCAGAGAAGGTCCCGGCTGTCGAGATATGGCGCCGTCTCGCCTTTGCGTATACTGCGCCGATGTTTGCCCTGACCGCGTACCGCTTACGTTGCGCCGCCTGGCTGTTGGCGACCGGCATCTTTCTGCTGCTTGCGGGCTGTAGCGAGGCGAAAGCCCCTACCGCCCTGGAGCGCGTGCAGAAGGAGGGCGTACTGCGCGTGATCACCCGCAACAGCCCGGCCACCTACTTCCAGGACCGCAACGGCGAAACCGGCTTCGAATACGAACTGGCCAAGCGCTTCGCCGAGCGTCTCGGCGTCGAGCTGAAGATCGAGACCGCCGACAACCTCGACGACCTCTATGCCCAGCTTTCCCGCGAGGGCGGCCCGGCGCTCGCCGCGGCCGGCCTGACCCCGGGACGCGAAGACGACGCCAGCGTGCGCTACTCGCACACCTACCTCGACGTCACCCCGCAGATAATCTACCGCAACGGCCAGCAGCGCCCGACCCGCCCGGAAGACCTGGTCGGCAAGCGCATCATGGTGCTCAAGGGCAGCAGCCACGCGGAGCAGCTCGCCGAGCTGAAGAAGCAGTATCCCGAACTGAAGTACGAAGAATCCGATGCTGTCGAAGTGGTCGACCTGTTGCGCATGGTCGACGTCGGCGACATCGACCTGACCCTGGTCGACTCCAACGAACTGGCGATGAACCAGGTGTACTTCCCCAACGTTCGCGTCGCCTTCGACTTCGGCGAAGCCCGCGGGCTGGCCTGGGCCTTGCCGGGCGGCGACGACGACAGCCTGATGAACGAGGTCAACGCATTCCTCGACCAGGCCAAGAAGGAAGGCCTGCTGCAACGCCTGAAGGACCGTTACTACGGGCATGTCGACGTACTCGGCTACGTCGGCGCCTACACCTTCGCCCAGCACCTGCAGCAACGCCTGCCGCGCTACGAAAGCCACTTCAAGCAGAGCGGCAAGCAGCTGGATACCGACTGGCGCCTGCTCGCCGCCATCGGCTACCAGGAATCGCTGTGGCAGCCCGGCGCCACCTCCAAGACCGGCGTGCGCGGCCTGATGATGCTGACCAACCGGACCGCCCAGGCGATGGGGGTGTCCAACCGGCTCGACCCGAAGCAGAGCATCCAGGGCGGCAGCAAGTATTTCGTGCAGATCCGCAGCGAACTGCCCGAGAGCATCAAGGAACCGGACCGCAGCTGGTTCGCCCTGGCCGCCTACAACATCGGCGGCGCGCACCTGGAAGACGCGCGCAAGATGGCCGAGAAGGAAGGCCTCAACCCGAACAAGTGGCTGGACGTGAAGAAGATGCTGCCGCGCCTGGCGCAGAAGCAGTGGTACGCCAAGACCCGCTACGGCTATGCGCGCGGCGGCGAGACCGTGCACTTCGTACAGAACGTGCGGCGCTACTACGACATCCTCACCTGGGTGACCCAGCCGCAGATGGAAGGCAGCCAGATCGCCGAGAGCGGGTTGCACCTGCCCGGCGTGAACAAGACGCGCCCGGAAGAAGACAGCGGCGACGAGAAACTCTAGCCGCCCCCTCCCCTCAGGATTCTCCGTCGCTTGCCAGCCAGGCGGCGTGCTCGCGCACATCGGTCGGCCAGCCGGCGATCCGCTCGGCGAAGCCCTCGCGATCCCCGGCGAACAGCGCCCGCGTCGCCTCCTCGAAGCCCGGCAGGTCGCCGGCCATCGCACTCATGAAATGGTAGGCGCGCTCCTGCGCCTGCCGCGCACGCCCGGACTGGCTGCGGCGCGCCTCCTCGACCAGCTTGCGCAGCGCCACCGAGGCGCCCCCGGGCTGCGCGGCGAGCCATTCCCAGTGGCGCGGCAACAAGGTCACCTCGCGCGCCACCACGCCCAGCTTCGGCCGCCCGCGCCCGCGCGGCGCGGCCTCCTCCGCCGGTTGCCGCTCGCCTGCGCCGACCAGGCGCGCCAGCAGGTCCTCGCTGGAACCGCGGATATCGAGATCGACGGAGCGCCCAGTGGCATTGTCGAACACCAGCAGCGGCCCGGCAGCACCGCCGGCGACCGCTTGCTTCAAGGCCAGCGCAACCTCCGGCAGCGCCGCCGTCAGCAGCCGGCGCGTGCCATCGAAGCAGGTGAAGGATCGGATGTATGGATCATTGGCCATGACAGGCTCCCATGGATGGAATGCCCGAATAATACCCGGATATAAATAGAGCGACAATATTATCCGGATAAAATAAATCCCATGAAAAAGGCCGCCCAATGGCGGCCTCTTCCGGCAGCGATGACCTACCAGCCGGCCGGCAGCAGGTTCATGGCGCTGCAAATGGCGTAGGCGGCGCTGGCCAGGTAGATCGTCACGATCACCGCCTGGATCGCCGGATGGGCGATCCAGCCGCATTTCCAGGCCGGCTCGAAGTCGCCGTTCCTGCGCGCCGAGCGCAGCATAAGGATCGGCATGATCGAGAGAATCACCCCGCTGAAGGCCCCGGCGAAGTACAGCGCGTTGACGAAGCCGACCAGCCCGCTGTAGGCCAGGACGAACGGCGGCAGCGCGACGATCGCCAGCACCAGCAGGCGGGTCTTCGGCCGGTTCTCCGGACCGAGCTTGTGGAACTTGTCGAAGATGTTGGTCAGGAAGCTACCGCCCAGGCCCCAGTAGGACGTCAGCATGGCGCACAGGGCGAAGGTGTTGGCGGTGAAGAAGGCCCATTCGCCGAGCGCCTTGCCCCAGGCCAGGGTGGCGACTTCGGACTGGTTCTCCAGGCCGGTCAGGGCGATCACCGAGAGCGGCACGATGCTGAGCAGGACGAAGGTGGTCAGCATCCCGGTGATCACCGCCTTCGGCAGGCGCTCCGGAGCGTGGCTGAAACCACGGGCCATCTCCGGGACGATGTACTGGGCGGAGAAGCAGAACACCGCGATGTTGAATACCGGGACCATGTAGATCCAGTCGCCTTCGAGCAGGCGAGCGAACTCGGTGTTGTCGTTGAGCAGGGTGGCCGCCACCAGGATCAGGATCATGCTGACCATGCCGATGCTGATGAACTTCTCGCCCTTGCCGATGGCGCTCAGTCCCAGGTACAGCACGCCGGCGGCCGGAATGAAGAACAGCACGCTGCCCAGGGCCGGGCTGATGCCGAAGAAGGCGCTGAGGATCTTGCCGCTGCCGCTCATATAGGCGATCAGCGCGCCGATGCTGTTGACCGCCACGGACAGGAAGATCGCCCAGGCGCCGAAGGAGCCGACATAGCGCTGGGCAAGGCCGCTCAACTGGTTGTGGGTGCGCGTGCGCAGGGCGGTTTCCGAGACGTAGAGCATGGAAATGGTGGTGAACAGGCCGGCCACCGCCAGCCAGAGCAGCAATGGCATGAAGCCGGCCTTGCGGCTGGCGTAGGCCATGGACAGCACGCCTGCGCCGATGTTGGTTCCGACGATCATCGCCACCGCCTCGAGGAACGTCAGGCGCTTGACCTCCAGTCCCGAGGAATCGACGGCTTCCGCCCCGGCGTGATCCTGATACTGCTGGACCCGGGTATCACTCATGACAACAACTCCCTGCATTTCGAATTGGCATTGTGCGGGAGGCGGCCAGGACCGCCGTACCGATGGCCTTCTTCGAGGACAATGCAGGGCCGGGAATCGCGGACGCCTCCGGACCGGCCGCGCTTTTCGGCTGCGCGGTCCGGCGGGGGTATCCGCAGGCGGGCTCGCTCTCACCTGAAGCCATTGCCTGCGGGCCGCTTGCTCAAGCGGCCGTGCAAAATATCACACAATTCGACGAAGGAAGCGCGCGGCGACTACGACTTTACGCCTATGCCGATCGTCCGAAATATCCGGATAAATAATTGATGCAGATGGCTTTTGAAGGAGAGGAAGGCGCCAGGGCGTGCTTTAACGTTTCAGCCGGAGCGTTCGAAAAGAGAAACATCCGTCAGTCTTCGCGAGGCTTCTTCGCCGCTTCGCGCCGCGCGCGGAAGAACGCCGAGAGCGCCTGGCTGCATTCTTCCGCCAGCACGCCGCCCTCGACCATGACCCTATGGTTGAGATGCTCCTGCTCGAAGAATCGCCCACGGCTTTCCACTGCGCCCGACTTGGGCTCGACCGTGCCGTACACCAGGCGCTGGATGCGTGCGTGCACCAGCAGTCCGGAACACATGCTACAGGGTTCCAGGGTCACATACAGGGTGCTGCCTGGCAGCCGGTAGTTGCCCGCCTCCGCCGCTGCCATGCGGATCGCCAGCATTTCGGCGTGGGCACTGGGGTCGTGGCTGCTGATCGGCCGGTTGAAGCCCCGCCCGATGATCTCGCCCTCGCGCACCAGGACCGCGCCCACCGGCACTTCGCCGAGGGCCGCGGCCTTTTCCGCCTCTGCCAGGGCCTCGCGCATGAAATGCGGGTCCCGGCTGCGATCGATGATCGGACGCACGCCTTTTACCGTCGGGTAGCCCTTGCCGTTGCTGATCAGCTTAGTCACCCGCACCAGGCCTCGCCGACCGCGATGGTCCCCATCAGGCCGGTCTCCATATGGTCGATGACGTGGCAGTGGAACATCCACAGGCCCGGATTGTCCGCCACCAGCGCGACGCGGGCGGTCTCGTTCTTGCCCAGCAGGTAGGTGTCGGTGAAGTACGGGATGATCTCCCGGCGATCCGAATCCAGCACCTTGAAGGCCATCCCATGCAGGTGGATCGGGTGCTGGTACTGCGCCATGTTGCGCAGCTCGAAGATGTAGCTCTGGCCTTCCTTGAGCTTGGCCAGCGGCGGCGCGTTGTGCTTGTGCTCCTCGCCGCCTTCCCAGGCCTTGCCGTTGATCTGCCAGAACGACGGATAGGGATTCTTGCCGCTGGTATCGGACATCGCCCCGACCCACTCGAAACGGAAACCGATCTTCTCGGCATTGGCCAGGTCCGGTTCGCTCACCGGATTCGCCGGCAACGGCTTCGGCCAGTCGCCGGCAGGTGCCTCGGCGCTGGCCACGCTGCGGATCGTCGCCAGGCGTACCGGCCCGTCGCGCAGGGACAGCTCGGTGCCCGCTTCCGGCACCTTCAGCGCCAGCTCCAGGCGCATCCCGGGGCCGATCCAGTACTGCCCCTCGAATCCGCGCGGTTCCACCGGATGGCCATCGATGGCATAGATCCTCGCCTCGCCGTTGGGCAGGTTGAGACGGTAGGTGACGGTGTTGTCGACGTTCAGCAGGCGCACCCGGACGATCTGCCCGGCCGGCAGGTCGATGGTCGGCACATGCTTGCCGTTGATCGTCGAATAGCGCCCGCGGGTGCCTTCTCGCGCGGCCTGGCGCGGCACGCTGAAGGGGGTGAAGGCGCCCTGCTCGTCCACGTGCCAGGTCTTCAGGCAGAGAACCTTCTCGTGGCGGAACCCGGTGGGTTCGCGCTCCTCGATGATCAGCGGGCCGACCAGTCCGCGGCCGAGCTGCTCGCTGCTCATCAGGTGCGGGTGGTACCAGTAGCTGCCGGCGTCCTGGGTCTTGAACTGGTAGATGAAGCTCTCGCCCGGCTGCACCGGCGGCTGGGAAATGTACGGTACGCCGTCCATCTCGATCGGTAGGCGGATGCCGTGCCAGTGGATGGTGGTCGGTTCGTCCAGCCTGTTGGTGAAGCGCACCCGCAGCCACTCGCCCTGCTTCGCCCGCAACTCCACGCCGGGGCACTGGCCGCCATAGGCCAGCGCCGGACTGCTGAAGCCCGGGACGATCTCCAGATCCAGCGGCGCGGCGATCAGTTCGTAGTCGTACTCCTGCGCCACCTGCGGACGCGCCAGCCAGAGGCGCGCGCCGCCGGCGCCGAGGCCGACCACCGCCAGCCCGGCGAGGCCGCCGAGCACTTGTCTACGGGTAAATGTCATGGAGCCTTCACCTTCGCGGGTACTGCGGCTGGGAAATGATAGATTTTCTCATTTCCCAGCCGCGAAGGCGAGCCATCGCTCCGTGCAACTGCCTCTTTGCTGATCCGGAGCAAACGAAAAGGGCAGCCGAAGCTGCCCTTTCCTCTCATCGGCGCGAGCCGATCATTCCCACTCGATAGTCGCCGGTGGCTTGCTCGACACGTCGTAGGTGACCCGGGAGATACCGGCGATCTCGTTGATGATGCGGTTCGAGACCTTCTCCAGCAGTTCATAGGGCAGGTGCGCCCAGCGCGCGGTCATGAAGTCGATGGTCTCCACCGCGCGCAGGGCGACGACCCAGGCGTAGCGACGGCCGTCGCCGACCACGCCGACCGATTTCACTGGCTGGAACACCACGAACGCCTGGCTGGTCTTGTGGTACCAGTCGAAGGCGCGCAGTTCCTCGATGAAGATGTGGTCGGCCTGGCGCAGCAGGTCGGCGTACTCCTTCTTCACCTCGCCGAGGATGCGCACGCCCAGGCCCGGGCCGGGGAACGGGTGGCGGTAGACCATGTCGTAGGGCAGGCCCAGCTCCAGGCCGATCTTGCGCACTTCGTCCTTGAACAGTTCGCGCAGCGGCTCGACCAGTTCGAACTGCATGTCCTCCGGCAGGCCGCCGACGTTGTGGTGCGACTTGATCACGTGGGCCTTGCCGGTCTTGGCGCCGGCCGACTCGATCACGTCGGGGTAGATGGTGCCCTGGGCGAGGAACTTCACGTCCTGCAGCTTGGTGGCTTCTTCGTCGAAAACTTCGATGAAGGTGCGGCCGATGATCTTGCGCTTCTCTTCCGGGTCGGCGACGCCGGCCAGGCGGCCGAGGAACTTGTCCTCGGCGTTGGCGCGGATCACCTTCACGCCCATGTTCTCGGCGAACATGGCCATCACCTGGTCGCCTTCGTGCAGGCGCAGCAGGCCGTTGTCGACGAACACGCAGGTCAGTTGGTCGCCGATGGCCTTGTGCAGCAGCGCGGCGACCACCGAGGAGTCCACGCCGCCGGAGAGGCCGAGCAGGACCTTGGAGGAACCGACCTGGGCGCGCACGGTGGCGATGGCGTCGTCGACGATGTTCGAGGGGGTCCACAGCGCGGCGCAACCGCAGATGTCGAGGACGAAGCGCGAGAGAATGCGCAGGCCCTGCTTGGTGTGGGTGACTTCCGGGTGGAATTGCACGCCGTAGTAGGCGCGGGCATCGTCGGCCATGGCGGCGATCGGGCAGCTCGGGGTGCTGGCCAGGATGTGGAAGCCGGCCGGCATCTCGGTGACCTTGTCGCCGTGGCTCATCCACACGTCGAGGCCGAGCACGCCGTCGTCGTCCACGTGGTCCTCGATGCCGTCCAGCAGGCGCGCCTTGCCGACCACGTCGACGCGGGCGTAGCCGAACTCGCGCAGGTCGGAGCCCTGCACCTTGCCGCCCATCTGCTCGGCCATGGTCTGCATGCCGTAGCAGATGCCGAACAGCGGCACCTTCAGGTCGAACACCGCCTGCGGCGCGCGCGGGCTGTCGGCTTCGTGCACCGACTCGGGACCGCCGGCGAGGATGATGCCGCGCGGCGCGAAGGCGATGATCGCCTCATTGCTCATGTCGAAGGGATGGATTTCGCAATACACGCCGATCTCGCGCACGCGGCGGGCGATCAGCTGGGTGTACTGGGAGCCGAAATCGAGGATCAGGATACGGTGGGCGTGAATGTCTTGGGACATGGCCATCTCTCGCTACGGAATTCGAAAACGACACGGGGCTGAATCGAACAGCCCCGTGCAGCACTCATTTCAATCGGCCTCAACCAACCCGGTAGTTGGGGGCTTCCTTGGTGATCTGGACGTCGTGGACATGGGACTCGGCCATGCCCGCGCCGGTGATCCGGACGAACTGCGGCTGCGTGCGCATCTGCTGGATGTCGGCGCTGCCGGTGTAGCCCATGGCGGCGCGCAGGCCGCCCATCAGCTGGTGGACGATGGCGGACAGGGCACCCTTGTACGGCACGCGACCCTCGATGCCTTCCGGCACCAGCTTCTCGGCGCCGGCGGAGGCGTCCTGGAAGTAGCGGTCGGACGAGCCCTGGGAGCCGGACATGGCGCCCAGCGAACCCATGCCGCGGTAGGACTTGTAGGAACGGCCCTGGAACAGCTCGATCTCGCCCGGCGCTTCCTCGGTACCGGCGAACATCGAGCCCATCATCACGCAGTAGGCGCCGGCGACCATGGCCTTGGCCAGGTCGCCGGAGAAGCGGATGCCGCCGTCGGCGATCAGCGGTACGCCGGAGCCTTCGAGAGCGGCGGCGACGTTGGCGATGGCGGAGATCTGCGGCACGCCGACACCGGCGACGATGCGGGTGGTGCAGATCGAGCCCGGGCCGATGCCGACCTTGACCGCGTCGGCGCCAGCCTCGGCGAGGGCCTTGGCGGCCTCGGCGGTGGCGATGTTGCCGCCGATCACCTGGACGTCCGGGAAGGTCTGCTTGACCCAGCGCACGCGCTCGATCACGCCCTTGGAGTGGCCGTGGGCGGTGTCCACCACCACCACGTCGACCCCGGCGGCGACCAGCGCGGCGACGCGCTCGCCGGTATCGGCGCCGGTGCCGACGGCGGCACCGACGCGCAGGCGGCCCTGCTCGTCCTTGGACGCCAGCGGGTAGGTCTTGGCCTTCTCGATGTCACGGAAGGTCACCAGGCCACGCAGGTAGAAGTTCTCGTCGACTACCAGCATCTTCTCGATGCGGTTCTCGTAGAGCTTGGCCTTCATCTCTTCCAGCGGGGTGCCTTCGCGGGCGGTGACCAGCTTGTCCTTCGGGGTCATGATCGCGGCGACGGTATCGCCGGCGTTCGGCTTCACCCGCAGGTCGCGACCGGTGACGATACCGACCAGCTCGCCCTGCTCCACCACCGGGAAACCGGAGAAGCCGTACTCGCGGGCCATCTGCAGCAGTTCGATGATCTTGGTCGAGGGGGTCACGGTGACCGGGTCGCGGACGATGGCCGTTTCGTGCTTCTTGACCTTGCGGACTTCCGCGGCCTGCTGCTCGATGCCCATGTTCTTGTGGATGATGCCGATGCCGCCTTCCTGGGCCATGGCGATGGCCAGGCGGGCTTCGGTCACGGTATCCATCGCGGCGGATACCAGCGGGATGTTCAGTTCGATGCCGCGGGTCAGGCGAGTTTTCAAACTCACGTCCTTGGGCAGGACTTCGGAATAACCGGGGATCAGAAGGACGTCGTCGAAAGTCAGGGCTTCTTGACTGATTCGCAGCATGGCGGGCGCTCCCAGACGGGAAAAATGGAAGCGCGACATTATACCCAGCCACGCGCTTCCGCTCAACGCAGTTGATCGCCGAAAACGGCGAATGGGCAAATATCTTGCAAGGCGCCCGCCAGGCCCCGTTCCGCCTGTCCTATCCCGCATTTGCAGGATGGCAGCGCGGCGGCGGATGGCCGGATACTGCGTACGTCACCCAGCGACCGCCCAGGCGGCGGGACGCCGATTCCAAGAACTATAAAAGTGGGACGGGGGAGAGAATGAAAGGGAGCACTGACCCGCATTCGTCATCCGCAGCCTTGCTCGCGGCGTTCGGCGCCGCCGTGCTGGACATCAACCGGCTGGCGCGCGACAAGACCCTGGAGCGTTTCCATCGCACCGCGCTGGAACGTCTGCAGCAACTGGTGCCGTTCCAGCGTGCCTGGTGGGGCCGCGCGGCGCTGATCGACGGCGTGCCGGTGGAGCACAGCGCACACCTGTTCAACCTCGAAGAGCACTATGTCGAGGACTGGAAATCGATCAGTCACGACGACATCACCGTCGGACTGGTACACGCCCGCCCGGGCACCGCCGTGGCCGTCGACATGCAGGCCACCGCCGGGCTGCGCTGGCTTGGCGCACGTCACGACATCGGTGAGTTGCTCTGCGTGATCCACGTCGATCCGATCACCCGCCTCAGCGACCATGTCGCCCTCTATCGCACGCCTGGCGGCCCGCCCTTCGCGGACCAGGAGAAGCTGCTCCTCGGGCAACTCTCGGCGCACCTGGCCGCGGCCGTCTCGGCCAACCAGATCCGTACCCTGGTGGCCCTGCGCGAATCCCTCGAACGCCAGGCTCTGGCCATGGCGGTATGCGACCGCTACGGCGTGCTGCATTGTGCCGAACGCGGCTTCGTCGACCTGCTGCTCGGCGCCTGGCCGGGCTGGACCGGTCCGCAGTTGCCGGAGGAAACCAGCCCGCAGGGCTATCGCGATGCGCGCCTGGTGATCGACTCGCGGCAGGTCGGCGACCTCTACCTGCTCACCGCGCGACAACCGAGCGCGATCGAACAGTTGAGCAATCGCGAAGGCGACGTCGCCCTGCTGTTCAGCGAAGGCAAGACCTACAAGCAGATCGCCCGCGACCTCGGCCTGGCGCCGAACACCGTGCGCCATCACATACGCACCATCTATTCCAAGCTCGGCGTCAACGACAAGGCGAGCATCGCCCACCTGCTGCACCAGTTCCCGCCTGGCTGACAGCCCTCCACCCCTGCCATCACCGCTTCGACCGCCCCGCCAAGGGCGGCATGGGCGCCCTTTCGCCTGCGAAAAGGCGCAACCACCACCGGCGCGACGAACGCCGGGCACACAACGACCGGGGAGACCGTCACATGACCCACCGCACCGCCTCGATGGCCGTACCGACCGCCAGCGCCCTCGCGCTGCTCGGCATCCAGCTCCTGCTGGGCGCCGAGGCCGGCGCCGCCGACCTCAACGCCCGCGACTTCTTCGGCGCCCCGGCGGGCACCACGCTCGGCGTGCTCTACCTGCCGGCGACCCGCGCCCATGAGTTCCACGGGCCGGCCGATCGCAACGGCAAGGCCGAACTCAAGACCAACGCGGTGGCCTACCGCCAGGTGTTCTTCAGCGACATCTGCGGCACTCTCTGCACGCCGCAGTTCATCATTCCCTTCGTCGACATCGATGCGCGCCTGCCCGGCAGCGCCGGGCATACCGGCGAGACCGGTTTCGGCGATCCCCAGGTCGGCGGCACCCTGTTCTTCATCAACGACCCGGAACGGCGCCGCTACAGCGGCCTGCTGACCCTGATCACCCTGCCGCTGGGCGAGTACCACGCGAAGAACCCCGATGTCTCGCCCGGCGCCAACCGCTGGGGCGCCACCTTCGTCTACAACTACACCCAGGGCATCGGCCGCGACTGGGTGCTGGAAGCCAACCTGGAAGCGCAATTCTACGCGAAGAACGACGACTACTTCGGCAGCGACCTGGAACAGAAACCGCTCTATCGCCTGCAGGCCTTCGCCTCCTACGACTTCAGCCAGAGCACCTACGGCGCCCTCAAGCTGGTGCACGCCGATGGCGGCGAACTGAAGCTGCAGGGCCATACCCTCGACGACACCCACCAGCGCTACACCCAACTCGGCTTCGAGCTAGGCCACTGGCTGGACCGGCGCAACAGCCTGATGTTCGGTCTCTCGCGCAACGTCGCCACCGACAATGCTTTCCATGGCAGCCAGGCCCTGTTGCGCCTGGTCCATGTGTTCTGAGGAGGCGCAGCCATGAGCGCTTCCGACAAGACTCTCGCCAGCGCCTCTCCGGCGTCCGGCAACCTCGCGCTGCTCGCGGCCATCGTGGTGTTCGCCGCGATCACCCCGACCATCCTGATGACCGCCCCCGCCGTCGCCGCGCAACTGGCGGCCCAGTGGCAACTGAGCCCGGCGCGGGTCGGCGACCTGTTCTCGGTGGAGCTGGGCGCCATGAGCCTGGCGACGCTGCCGGCCTTCCATTGGCTGAAACGCGTCGATTGGCGCCACGCGGCGCTGCTCGCCGGCCTGCTGTTCATCGCCGCCAACCTGGCCTCGGCGTTGGCCGGCAGCTACCCGCTGCTGCTCGCCCTGCGTTTCTGCAGCGCCCTCGCCGGCGGCTCGCTGATGATCCTCTGCCTGTCCAGCGCTGCCAGCACCGCCACCCCGAGCCGGGTCTACGGGCTCTGGGTGATGGGCCAACTGGTGGTCGGCGCCGTCGGCCTGGCGCTGCTGCCGGCGCTGTTCGAACGCTTCGGCCTGGCCGCCTGCTACCTGTTGCTGGCCGGCCTGATGGGCCTCGCCCTGCCGTTGTCGCGGGCCTTCCCCAGTGGCAGCCCGCCAGCGGAAGCCCGCGCCAGTACCGGCGCGGTTCACTCGCGACTGCGGGTCGCACTGGGCATCCTCGCCGTGCTCACCTTCTATATCAGCCTCAGCGGTGTCTGGACCTTCATCGGCGCCATCGCCGAAGGCGCAGGGATCGGTGCCGGCGCCAGCGGCGAGGTACTCGCCGTCGCCACCCTGATGGGCATCGCCGGGGCGGCCTGCGCCTCCTTCATCGGCAACCGCCTGCCGCGCGACCTGATGCTGCTCGGCGGCTACCTGGCGATGGCCGCGGCGATCCTCCTGCTGATCGGCCAGCCGCCGCTGGCGCGCTTCGCCCTGGCCGCGCTGCTGTTCAAGTTCACCTGGACCTTCGCCCTGCCGTTCATCCTCGCCTGCCTCGCCGACCTGGACCGCTCCGGCCGCCTGATGAACGCCTCCAACCTGGTCATCGGCGGCGGGCTGGCCATCGGCCCGGCGCTGGCCGGACGACTCATCGAAGGCAGCGGCGGTTTCCTCCCGCTGCTGCCGATCGCCGCCGGCCTGGCCGGCCTCTCGCTGCTGCTGGCCCTGGCCTGCCGGCCACGCTGAAACCCTTTCCCGAACCACGGATACCCGCCATGACCCGACGTACCGCTTTCTTCTTCGACGAACTCTGCCTCTGGCACGCCGCCGGCCCGCACGCGCTGACCCTGCCGGTCGGCGGCTGGGTGCAACCGCCTGCCGCCGCCGGACACGCCGAATCACCGGAAACCAAGCGCCGGCTGAAAAGCCTGCTCGACGTGTCCGGCCTGACCGCCCGCCTGCAACTGCGCAGCGCACCGCCGGCGAGCGACGAGGACCTGCTGCGCGTGCATCCGGCGCACTATCTGGAACGCTTCAAGGCGTTGAGCGACGCCGGCGGCGGCAGCCTCGGCCAGGACGCGCCGATCGGCCCGGGCAGCTACGAGATCGCCCGGCTCTCCGCCGGCCTGACCATCGCCGCGCTGGACGCGGTGCTCGCCGGCGAGGCGGACAACGCCTACTCGCTGTCGCGGCCGCCAGGTCATCACTGCCTGCCGGACCAGGCGATGGGCTTCTGTTTCTTCGCCAACATCGCCGTGGCCATCGAGGCGGCCAAGGCGCGCCACGGCGTCGAGCGGGTCGCGGTGCTGGACTGGGACGTGCACCACGGTAACGGCACCCAGGCGATCTACTACCGGCGCGACGACGTGTTGAGCATTTCCCTGCATCAGGACGGCTGCTTCCCGCCTGGCTACAGCGGCGCCGAAGACATCGGCGAGGATCGCGGTCGTGGCTTCAACCTCAACGTGCCGCTGCTTCCCGGCGGCGGTCACGACGCCTACATGCAGGCCATGCAACGCATCGTGTTGCCAGCGCTGGAGCGCTTCCGCCCGCAATTGATCGTGGTCGCCAGTGGTTTCGACGCCAACGCGGTGGACCCGCTGGCACGCATGCAACTGCACAGCGACAGCTTCCGGGCGATGACCGCGATGGTCCGCGACGCGGCCGAGCGGCATGCCGACGGACGCCTGGTGGTGGTCCACGAAGGCGGCTACTCGGAAGCCTACGTGCCGTTCTGCGGGCTGGCGGTGATCGAAGAACTCAGCGGCGTGCGCAGCGCGGTGCGCGACCCGCTGCGCGACTTCATCGAGTTGCAGCAGCCCAACGCGGCGTTCCGCGACTTCCAGCGCCAGCGCCTCGAAGAACTGGCCGCACAATTCGGCCTGTGCCCGGCGCAACCACTTCAGGCGGCCAGGTAGCGCCCGACCAGCGCCAGGCCGCTGCACAGCACCAGCCAGGTGACCAGGCGGACGAAGGCTTCACGCGACAGACGCAGGGTCACCCGACGGCCGATCCACAGGCCCAGCGCCATGCCCGGCAGCAGGCAGGCGGCGAGCAGCCAGGGCTCGCGCGCGGCATACAGCCCGGCGAGCAGGAACAGCCCCAGGCGGACGAAGGTGCTACAGCCGATCAACGCGCTCTGGGTAGCGCGCATCTGCTCCTTGCTCGCCAGGCGTCCGTTCAGGTACAGCGCATAGAGGAAGCCGCCGCTGCCGAACAACGCGCCGAACAGCCCGCCGAAGACACCGAAGGGCAACGCCCAGGTCGCCCGCCAGCGCGGCTGGCCGCGTGGCTGGAGGAACAGCGCGTAGAGCGCATAGAGACTGACGAACACGCCGAGGGCCAGCATCAGCAGCTCCGCGCGTAGCGCCAGAAGTCCGTACGCCCCGAGCGCACAGCCCAGCAGCATGCAGGGCAGCAGACGCTTGAGTTCAGTGACGGCGATCTGCCGCCGCGCCGGCAGCCAGTTGCCGAACGACGCGCTGAAATCCAGCAGGACCAGCAGCGGAATGATCTGCGACAGCGGCAGCACCCCGGCCAGCAGCGGGCCGGCGACCAGCGCGGTGCCGAAGCCGGCGATGCCGAACACCACATAGGCGAGGACGATGGCCAGTTCGACCAGCAGCCATTGCCATAGGCTGAACGGCAGGGCGGCGAACAGGACTGACGGATCGAGCGAGGACATGGCGACTCCCGGAACGACGACCTGCGCACTCTAGCGAGCGCAACGGCGCGCCAGCCAATACAATCCGAGCCCTGTAGCCATCTCGAAAAGGCATGGGGAATCTTCCGATGATCTCTTTGCGGCAACTCCATTACTTCGTCGAAATCGTCGAGTCCGGCGGCTTCAGCCGTGCCGCCGAACGCCTGTTCGTCGCCCAGTCGGCGCTCAGCCGGCAGGTGCGCGAACTGGAGGACAGCATCGGCACCCCACTGCTCCGCCGCGGTCCGCGCCAGGTCGAGCTGACGCCGGCCGGTCGCGCCTTCCTGCCACGCGCGCAGCGCCTGCTCGGCGACCTGGAGGCCGCCCGGCGCCTGGCTCGCGAGGTCGGCGAAGGCGGCCATGGCCTGCTGCGCCTGGGGCACTCCAGCTCGGTGCCGCTGGTGGACGGCCTGCAAGCGGCGCTGCGCGGCTACCTCGCGGCGCAGAGCGGCGTCCGCCTGGAACTGACCCAGCAATCCTCCGAGCAGCAACTCGCCGATCTCGCCGAAGGACGCCTGGACCTTGGCCTGCTGCGCCTGCCGGTGCTGCGCCAGCATCCCCGGCTGCACCTGCGCGCCCTGTACCGCGAGCCGTTGCTCCTGGCTCTCGCCGCCGACCATCCGCTGGCCCGCCGTGAAGCCCCCGTGGCCCTGGCCGCCCTGGCCGGAGAAACCTTCGTCTCCATTCCCCACCTGCAACGCGGCGGCCTCAGCTATCGCGCCGCCGAACTCTGCCTCGGCGCCGGTTTCTACCCACGCCCGGCGCGCGCGCTGTCGCGCAAGACCAGCCAGTTGCAACTGATCGAGGCCGGCTTCGGCGTCGCCCTGGTGCCCGCCTCGATGCGCGCCATCGCACCGCCCGCCGTGCGCTTCATGTCTCTGGCCGAGGCCGAGGCATACAGCGAGGTGGCGCTGGCCTGGCGACGCGACGATAGCCCCCTGGTGGAAGGCTTCGTCGAATATTTCCTGGAGAATCTGCCGAACGAAGCCAAGGATTGATCGCACATCCCGGTGCGCCGCCTTATCATGCCGCCCATGCGTAACGATCCCTTCCAACGGCTCGGCCTCGATCGCGAGGTGCTGACCGTCAGCCAACTGAACCAGCGCGCCCGCCTGCTGCTGGAAGACGTGTTCCCGCAGGTCTGGGTCGAGGGCGAGCTGTCCAACCTCGCCCGGCCGGCCTCCGGCCATGTCTACTTCACCCTCAAGGACAGCAACGCGCAGATCCGCTGCGCGCTGTTCCGGCAGAACGCCCTGCGCGTACGCCAGGCCTTGCGCGACGGGCTGGCGGTAAAGGTGCGCGGGAAGATCTCGCTGTTCGAGGGACGCGGCGACTACCAGTTGATCGCCGATACCGTCGAGCCGGCCGGCGACGGCGCCCTGCGCCTGGCCTTCGAGGCATTGAAGGAAAAACTCGCCGGCGAAGGCCTGTTCGCCAGCGAACGCAAGCGTCCGCTGCCCGCCCATCCGCGCCGCATCGGTATCGTCAGTTCGCCCAGCGGGGCGGTGATCCGCGACATCATCAGCGTGTTTCGCCGCCGCGCACCGCAGGTCGAGCTGACCCTGGTGCCCACCGCAGTGCAGGGCCGCGAGGCCGTCGCGCAGATCGTCCGCGCGCTGCAACTGGCCGACCGGCAAGGCTTCGACGCGCTGATCCTGGCCCGGGGCGGCGGTTCCCTGGAAGACCTCTGGTGCTTCAACGAAGAAGCGGTGGCGCGCGCCGTGGCGGCCTGCGCCACGCCGATCGTCAGCGCGGTCGGCCACGAGACCGACGTATCGATCAGCGACTTCGTCGCCGACGTGCGCGCCCCGACGCCTTCGGCCGCCGCCGAACTGCTGGCGCCCAACGCCGGCGACCTGCAGCAGCGTCTCGACGGCCTGCGCCGGCGCCTGGTGCTGCGCATGCGCGACCAGTTGCTGCGCGAACGCCTGCGCCTGGAAGGCGTCGCCCGCCGCCTGCGCCATCCCGGCGAACGCCTGCGCCAGCAGGCGCAGCGCCTGGACGACCTGGACATGCGCCTGCGCCGTGCCTTCGAGCGCCAGCTGGCGGTCCGCCACGAACGCCTGGTCCGCCTGGAGACGCGTCTCGCCGCACAGCATCCGGGCCGCACCCTGGCGCTGCTCCGGCAGAAGCTCGACAGCCTCGCCGCGCGCCTGCCGCGCGCCGCCCGCGAGGTACTGAAGGATCGTCGTCAGCGCCTCGAAGGACTGGCGCAGACGCTCAACGTGGTCAGCCCGCTGGCGACCCTGGGCCGCGGCTACAGCATCCTCCTCGACGAGCGTGGCCGGGCGATCCGCGATGCCGGCCAGACCCAGCCGGGACAGCGCCTGAAGGCGCGCCTGGCGGAAGGCGAACTGGAGGTGCGGGTCGAGGACAACCACCGGACGCCGGTGACCCTGTCGCTGCTGGACTGAGCCGCGATGATCCGCCTCAGCCAGCGCGCCCTGGCCTACCTCAACGAGGTGATCCACCACGGTTCTCTTCGCCGCGCCGCCCAGCACCTGAACATCGACCCCTCGGCCATCAGCCGGCAGCTCGCCAGCCTGGAGGAACATCTCGGCGTGCGCCTCCTGCAACGCACCCCGCAAGGCGTGGCGCCTACCGAGGCCGGCGAGCTGCTGGTGGCGCACTACCGCCAGCAACGGGCCAACGAAGAGGGCGTGCTGTCGCGTCTGTCGGCCCTGCAGGGGCTGCGCCAGGGCAAGGTGCGCCTGGCGGTCGGAGAGGGCTTCATCGCCGACCTGATCTCCCAGCCATTGCAGAGTTTCATCCTGCGCTACCCCGGCATCGAGCTGGAGGTCCGCATGGCCGGGGCCAACGAAGGCGTGGCGCTGGTCAAGGAAGACGCCGTCGACCTGGCCCTGGTCTACGCCCCGGTCGAGGACGGCGAACTGGACGTGCACGTCGACACCCGCCAGCCCCTCGACCTGATCATCCCCGCCAACCATGCCCTCGCCGGACACCGCGGCGCGGTGCCGATGCGCGCGCTGCGCGACGAGTCGCTGGCGTTGATCCACAACAGCACCGGCATGGGCCAACTGGCGGTGATCGCCGCCCAACTGGAGCGCATCGAGCTAAGGCCGAAGCTGCGCACCAACTCGGTGGCGGTGCTGACCAATTTCGTCAAGTCCGGCATCGGCGTGGCCTTCATGCCGGAGTTGACGGTCAGCCACGAGATCGAGGCCGGGCATATCCGTTGCCTGCCGCTGGCCCACCCGGCGCTGCGCGACGCCCGCGCGCGGATCGTCAGCCACAAGGGCCGCGAGCTGACCGTGGCGGCGATCGCCTGCCTGGAACACCTGCGCCGTGGCATGCGCTTCTTCAGTGGCGACGCGCCCGGGCTCTCGCAGCGCTGAGGCGTTGTCTTTTTCGCATCACGTCCGGTCTTGAATAGTCAACGAGACAACGGCTAGCGTTGCTTCGCTTTCGTGCGAGCACCCGGCCCCGCGCCCCGACAAGAAGTGCCGCCGATCCCTCGACCGTTCGGACTGCCATAAGGAAAACAACATGCACACGAATCCGCGCCGCGGCCTCGCCCGCCGCTTCGCCGCCGGACTGCTGGCCGCCGCCCTGGGCCTGGGCGGCAGCCTCGCCCAGGCCGCCACCACCCTCAACCTGAGCTATAACGGCGCCGCCGACAGCGAGAAGAACCTGGTGCACCTGTTCGCCAGCAACCTCAAGCGCCTGGCCGAGGAAAAGAGCGGCGGCGAACTGCAGTTCAAGCTCTACCCCAACAGCATGCTCGGCGAAGAGGAGCAGCGCATGGAACAGGTGATGACCGGCCCCGGCCTGAACATCGCCTCGTTCGCCGGGATCGCCCCGCTGTTCCCGGAGATCTACGTCAGCGCCACGCCCTTCATGTTCAAGGACGCCGCCGCGGCCCACGCCTTCTTCGACAGCGGCAGCTACTGGCAGGCCGCCCGCGAGGCCTTCCGCGAGCGCACCGGCACCGAGCTGCTGGCGGTGGTCGAGGAAGGCGGCTTCCTCAACTTCACCAACGGCAAGAAGCCGATCCACGGCCCGGCGGACTTCCAGGGCCTGCGCTTCCGCGCCATGGATCCCAGCCAGGTGGCGCTCTACGAAGCCTTCGGCGCCTCCGGCACGCCGATCCCCTGGACCGAGTTGTACATGGGCCTGCGCACCGGCGTCGCCGACGGCCAGATGAACCCGACCTCCTACATCATCCTCGGCAGCCTCTACCAGGTGCAGAAGTACCTGACCCTGGCCAACATCCAGTACTCCGACCAGTTCCTGGTGGCCAACGGCGATCTGCTCGCCAGCCTCCCGGCGAAGGCGCGCCAGGCCCTGCTCGACGCCGCCGCCGAAGCCACCCGGCTGAACCGCGAGGCGGTCGCCGCCCAGCAGGAGCGCGACCTGGCGTTCCTCAAGGAAAAGGGCATGCAGATCATCCAGCCGTCCGCCGATGACCTCGCCGCCTTCCGCGAGAAAGGCCAGCCGTCCTACCTGGCCTGGCTGAAGACCCAGGACATCGAGCCGCGCTGGACCGAGATGGCCTTCCGCGACGCCGGTCTCGCCACCGCCCCCTGACCTTCGCGCGTTGCCCCCCGACGGCCGCTGCCGTCGGCCGGGCGCGCCTGTCCGACTTTCCGGAGTACCTCCCATGCCGTCATTGCTCAAGGGCATGCGCGCCGCGTTGCTGAACCTCGCCACGCTGCTGTTGCTGCTCGACCTGGTCCTGCTCATCTACGGCGTGTTCGCCCGCTACCTGCTCGGCAGCTCGCCGATCTGGATGGACGAACTGGCCCGCTACCTCATCATCGGCGCAGTAATGCTGGCGCTCGGCGCGGTATGGATGGAAGGCGGGCACATGCGCGTCAACCTGCTGGAACAACGCCTGCCGCCGCGCCTGGCGCAGGTCCTCAGGCTCTACCAGTGGCTGCTGGCGCTGGCCTTCTTCGCCTTCGCCGCCTGGGTCAGCACCCGCTACGCGCTGAACGCCGGGCGCTTCCGCAGCCTCGGCCTGGGCGTCAGCCGCACCTGGCCGTTGCTCAGCCTGCCGCTCGGCTTCGGCCTGCTGCCCCTCATGCTGTTGCTCCAGGGCCCCTGGCCGCGGCAGCCGGCCAGCACCACCGTCGAGGGAGGGTCGCAGGCATGATGGCCATCGCCATGATCGCGGCCTTCGTGGTCAACCTCCTGCTCGGCCTGCCGCTGTTCCTCTGCCTGCTGCTCACCGCGCTGGTGGGGTTCCTCTTCGTCGACCCGGCGCTGTTCGCCAACACCCTGCCGCAGCGCTTCTTCGGCGGCATGGACATCTTCTCGCTGATGGCGATCCCGCTGTTCGTGCTGGCCGGCAACCTGATGAACCATTCCGGCATGACCCCGCGCCTGATGCGCCTGGCCAACGCCCTGGTCGGCCACTTCCGCGGCGGCCTCGGCCACGTCAACGTGGTCGCCGGGGTGTTCTTCGCCGGGGTCAACGGGTCCGCCGCGGCCGACGCTTCGGCACTCAGCACCCTGCTGGTGCCGGCCATGGAAAAGGAAGGCTACTCGCGGCGCTTCGCCGCCGGGCTGACCGCGGGCAGCTCGCTGATCGGTCCGATCATCCCGCCGAGCATCTTCATGATCCTCTACTCCTCGCTGACCAACACCTCGGTGGGCGAGCTGTTCCTCGCCGGGGTGATTCCCGGCCTGCTGCTGGCCGCCGCCTTCATGCTGCTGAACGCGGTGTACGCCTACCGCAACGGGCTGCAGGCGCGCCATGCGGCACCGGCCTGGGGCGAGATCCTGGCGGCGCTGTCCGGCGCCCTGACCGCGCTGATCGCGCCGGTGATCATCGTCGCCGGAATCGTCCTGGGACTGGTCACGCCCACCGAGTCGGGCGCCCTGATCGCCCTCTACGTGGCGCTGGTCGGCCTGCTCCAGCGCCAACTGAGCCTGGTCGGGCTGTGGAACTCGCTACGCGAGACGGTACGCCTGACCGCCAGCATCTACGTGATCATCGCCGCCGCCTCGGTGGTCAACTGGTTGCTCAACTACGCCCAGGTCGCCAGCGAGTTCGCCCAGTTGCTGGAACCGTTCGGCCACTCGCCGACCCTGATGCTGTTCATCATCAGTGCGGTGATCTTCGTCTGCGGCATGCTCATGGAGGAAGTCTCGGTACTGATGCTGCTGACGCCGATAGTCGCTCCGGTGGCGCTGGCCGCCGGCGTGGATCCGGTGCACCTGGGGCTGATCTTCACCCTGAACATCACCATCGCCCTGATCACCCCGCCAATGGGCGCCTGCCTGTTCATCGTGGCGACCATCAGCCGCCTCGATATCCTGGAAATGTTCAAGGGTATCTGGCCGTTCATCCTGCTGGCCCTGGGGGTACTCTCGCTGCTGATCCTGTTCCCGTCCCTGACCCTGTGGCTGCCACGCCTGCTCAATTGACACCATGACCGACTTCACCCAAGCCATCCCCGTTCTCCCGGAGCCCGACTGGCACGCCGTGGCCGGCATCCCCATCGTCGATGCCGGCACGCCGCTGGAGGCGCTCGGGCTGAGCCGTGACTTCAGCGTCTGGCCGGCCTACCACAAACTCGGCATTCCTCACGCGATCCCGGAGTGCCACGCTCGCGGCGAGGTCTTCGAGCGTCTCCTGCGGGTCGCCGCCGCCCTCCCCGGCGGCGTGCGCCTGGTGGTGCTGGACGCCTGGCGGCCGTTCGCCGTGCAGCAGTATCTCTACGACAGCCTGTCCAGCGCCCTGGCCGCGCACTACCCACGGGCCGGCGAAGCCGAGCTGGAACGGCTCACCCGCCAGTTCGTCTCGCCGCCGAGCAGCAGCCGCGAGGCGCCCAGCCCGCATCTCACCGGCGGCGCGGTGGACGTCACCCTGTGCGACGCCCAGGGCCGCTGGCTGGACATGGGCAGCGCCTTCGACGAAGCCGTGCCGGCCTCCTACACCGCCTACTTCGAACGCCTGGCGGAGCCCGACGCGCGCCAGCGACGCGTCCGCGATCATCGTCGCCTGCTCTATCACGCGATGCTCGACGCCGGTTTCAGCAACCTGCCCAGCGAATGGTGGCACTACGATTTCGGCGACCAGCTCTGGGCCTGGCACACCGGCGCGACGCAGGCGCTGTTCGGCCCGGTGCAGTTGCAGGCGATGGACGCGCTCTGGCGCCAGCAGTTGCAGAAGCGCCCTCCGGCGGACTAGGAGGCGAAGGCGCGCCGGTAGCCCAGCGGCGGCAGGCCGAACGCGGCGGAGAACTGCTGGCGCAACGACACCGCCGAACCGAAGCCGGCCAGCCCGGCGATCGCCTGCACCGAATGCTCGGTGGTTTCCAGCAGGCGCTGGGCCAGGGCCAGGCGTTCGGCCTGCAGCCACTGGCTGACGGTGGTGCCGGTGAGCTGGCGGAAATGCCGGGTGAAGGTCCGCCGGCTCATCAGCACCCGCTGTGCCAGGCTGTCCAGGCTGTGCGCCTGGTCGAGGTTCTGCCGCAGCCACACCAGCAGCTCGCCGAGACGGCCGTCCTGGGCGCTGTCCGGCAGCGGCTGCTCGATGAACTGGGCCTGGCCGCCCTGCCGATGCGGCGCCACCACCAGGCGCCGGGCCAGGTGATTGGTAGTCTGCGCACCGAGCCGCTGGCGGACCAGGTGCAGACAGCAGTCGATGCCGGCGACGGTGCCTGCCGAGGTCAGCAGGCCGTCGTCCTCGATGTACAGCACGTCGGGCTCCACCCGCACCGCAGGGAAGCGCCCAGCGAAATCCTCCGCCCACATCCAGTGGGTGGTGGCGCGGCGACCGTCGAGCAACCCGGCCTCGGCCAGCACGAAGGCCCCCAGGCACAAGCCCACCAGTTGCGCACCGCGTGCACGGGCCGCGATCAACGCATCCAGCAGCGCTTGTGGCGGACGCTCGTGTGGATCGCGCCAACTCGGCACGATCACGGTCTGCGCCTCGGCCAGCGCTTCCAGCCCGGCCTCGGCCTCGATGGTGAACCCCACCGTGGTTCGCAGCCGGCCCGGCTCGGCGGCGCAGACACGCAGGTCGAAGGCCTGCGCGCAAGGGTCGTAGCACTCCTGGCCGAACACCAGGCAGGGCACCGACAGGTGGAACGGACTGATGCGGTCGAAGGCCACCACGGCCACGGACTGGCGGGACATGCGCACCTCGGTGGGTATGAGCGGGTTGGCCCGATTCTAGCGAAAGTTGTCTCTCAGGCCACTCACTCGCTACGCCGCACCGGGACCAGAATCCGCCTCACCCACTCAGGAGGAAACGCCATGTCCACACGTCAACCCAAACGCGCCTTGCTGGTCATCGACGTACAGAACGAATACGTCAGCGGCAACCTGCGTATCGAATTTCCCGCCATCCAATCGTCGCTGGAACGTATCGGCGCCGCCATGGATGCCGCCTACGCGGCGGGCATCCCGATCGTCGTGGTGCAGCACCTGGCACCGGCGGACTCGCCGTTGTTCGCGCGCGGCAGCCGGCAGGCCGAGCTGCACGAGGTGGTCGCCTCGCGGCCCTACCAGCACAAGGTGGAAAAGCAACTGGCCAGTTCCTTCGTCGGCACCGGGCTGGCCGACTGGCTGCGCGAACGCGACATCGACACCCTCGCCGTGGTCGGCTACATGACCCAGCACTGCGACGACTCGACCATCCGCCAGGCGATCCACGAAGGCTGGCAAGTGGAATACCTGCACGACGCCAGCGGCTCGGTGCCCTACCGCAACCGCGCCGGCCAGGCCAGCGCGGAAGAGATCCACCGGATCTTCGGCATCGTCCTGCAGTCCTCCTTCGCCGCCGTGCTCAGCACCGAGGAATGGCTGGAAAGCCTCGCCGGCCGGCACGTTCCGGAACGCGACAACATCTACGACTCCAACCAGCGGGCCCTGGCCAACCGCTGAAACGGCGCCGCCCCGTACGCGGGGCGGCGAGCGCTCAACCGACCAGCGAGCCGCGCGCCGGTAACGGCTTCCAGCCCGGAAACTCGCGCAGCCGCGGGTCAGGCACCGCGCAATAGGCGAATGTCCAGTTCGGCGCCGGCAGGTCCAGGCGCTCCAGCGGCACGCGCGTGCCGGCGCCGGCCTGCGGCGCCTTCCAGTCCTGGGTGATGTGCGCACCGCCCTGGCTGGCCAGGAGGATGCCGCGGTTGGCGCTGGTGTCGTCCACCGTCCAACGCGCGGCGGAGGCGTCCATCAGCACCTCCAGATGCTCGTCGGTCACCTTGGCGCCGAACGGCGACTGCAACAGCCAGCAGTACAGGCGCAGGTGCATCGCCCAGTTCCAGGCGGCCTTCTGCTCGGCCGCCCATTGCAGGAAACCGCGGAGGATGGTCAGGCCATCCGGCGGATCGATCTTCAGCAGTTCCGGGCAAAGGTCGTAGAGATGGTGCCAGGCGCTGCTCAGGCGCTTGTTGAGCTGGTCCGGACGCAGGGTGGAGTTCTTCGGCGGCAGGCTGGGAGCCACCACCAGGCCGGTCTGCGCCGGCAAGGGATATCTGTTGCTGTTCATGCTCTGAACCTCGCACGCAAAGGCGGGGCGCCGGGCGCCCCTGCTCGACACGGCGCTCAGTGGCCGTGCTGCTCGTGCCCGCCCTGTTCGGCCGGCGCCTTGGACTCGACGACGATTTCCACCGGCACGTCGCCGGCCTTGCGGAAATGCAGCGTCAGCGGGAAGCGCTCGCCGGCCACCAGTGGCTGCTTCAGGCCCATCAGCATCAGGTGGTAGCCGCCGGGAGCGAAGCGCAGGTCCTTGCCTGGTGCGACGTCGACGCTGTCGACTTTCTGCATGCTCATCATGCCGTTCTTGTGCACATGCTCGTGCACCTCGGCGGAAGCCGCGCGCGGCGTGTCAGCGCCAAGCAGGGTGTCGTTTTCCTTGCCGTGGTTCTGCACCACGAAGTAGGCCGCGCCGTTCGGCGAGGTCGGCGGCAGGGCCAGCGCCCAGGGATGCTCGATGTGCAGTTGGCCGGCGCTGTACTCGTGGGCCTGGGCGAAAGCGGAAACGGCCAGCAGGGCCGCGGCAGCGAAGAAGGATGTGCGCATGGTGACTCTCCAGTAGCGTATGACCGGTCTTTTTCCGTCGGACCGGCGATTCCATGGGGGAAGCTAGGGTATTGCGCCGCGACCTGCCCCGACCCGAAGGTCCAGGTTGTCGAAGGCGCGGGGGAGGAGTCAGGCGACAGGAGAGGCGCGCGGATTGGCGAGGCGCCAATAACGCAGGGGAGGCAGGTCGGTGGCGGAGAAAGCGTTACGGGCCGGGCTGGCCAGCGGCGCCAGCGGCAATGCCGGCCAGGAGGCGACCAGTCCGGGCGTGCCGGCGGCGCCGGCGCAGCAGCAGAGGTGCGGGGCCAGGCTTTCGTGGTCGTCGGGAAGATCGATGTCCTTGAGCGCGGCGCTCAGCTTCAGGCGCAGCAGCGAATCGGACGAGGTGCTGCAGAAGCCGCCGAGCAGCAACGAGGCGCGCTCCTGCGTCGTCAGCGCCTGCGAAAGCGGCACCACGAACAGGTTCATCAGCACGGCCAGGCTGGCCAGCCAGGCCACGGGGCGCCGTGACAGGGGCATCGTCGGTTCTCCGGAGAATGGGCCCTTTATGCCTGAGCGCGGGGCAAAAGTAAAAACGCCGGGCGCGACAGAGTGCCGCAGGTGAAAACGTTTGCAACCCTTGCGGGCTTTCCCCCGCCGCGCTCTTCCGCCAGCATAGACGGCTTTGACGCCCGACGAGTCGAGAAGCCGATGCCCCGCACCCTAGCCTTCGTTTCCACGCTGTTGCTCGCCGCTTTCTGCGCCCTGCCCGCCCAGGCCGACAGCTTCATCATGCGCCTGCTGAACAAGCCGGTGCCCGGCGGGGTGGCGGTGGTCGACCTCGGCGAGGAAGGCCCGCCGCCGCGGGCCTTCTACCAGGGCAAGCCGGTGCTGGTGGTGCGCGAGGAAGGCCGCCGCTGGATCGCCGTGGTCGGCATCCCGCTGAGCACCAAGCCCGGCCCGCAGAAGCTGGAAGTGCGAGCGGCGACCGGCAACCACGAGGAACGCTTCAGCGTCGGCAGCAAGCACTACCGCGAGCAGCGCATCACCCTGAAGAACAAGCGCCAGGTCAATCCGCTGCCGGAAGACCTCAAGCGCATCGAGCGCGAACTCGCCGAGCAGACCGCCGCCTACCGCCGCTTCAGTCCCGGCCTGCCCAGCAACCTGATGCTCGACAAGCCGGTCGACGGTCCGCTCTCCAGCCCCTTCGGCCTGCGCCGCTTCTTCAACGGCGAAGAGCGCAACCCGCATTCCGGTCTAGACTTCGCGGTACCGGCCGGTACGCCGATCAAGGCGCCGGCGGCCGGCAAGGTGATCCTCATCGGCGACTACTTCTTCAATGGCAAGACGGTGTTCGTCGACCATGGCCAGGGCTTCATCAGCATGTTCTGCCACCTGTCGAAGATCGACGTGAAGCTCGGCCAGCAGGTGCCGCGCGGCGGCGTACTCGGCAAGGTCGGCGCCACCGGCAGGGCCACCGGACCGCACATGCACTGGAACGTCAGCCTGAACGACGCGCGAGTCGACCCGGCGATCTTCATCGGTGCCTTCCAGCCCTGAGAAGTGAGCAACGCGGCGCCGGCTGAGGTCAGAAGGAACAGGGGGCGCGTCGATGCGCCCCTTTCATGACCAAGGGAGACACCGCATGACTCACCCGCTTCGCCTGCTCTGGCTGTGCTCGGCACTGTTCGTGGTCCTCGGCCTGGGCTTCGTCTTCTTCCCCGGCCCGCTCGCCTCCCTGCTCACCAGCGGCGAACCGCTCACCCCCGCCGCCCTCACCGACCTGCGCGCCAGCTACGGCGGCACCAGCTTCGGCATCGGCCTGCTGCTCGGCTATGCCGCCCTGCGCCCCCGCTACCTGGTGCTCGGCCTGCTCGCCGCCCTGGCGGTGATCGCCAGCGGCGGCGCGGCGCGTCTCTACGGTGTGCTGATCGACGCCTCGCCGGCGCTAACCACCTTCCTCTGGCTCGGCGCCGAGGCGCTGCTCTGCGTGCTGTTGCTGGCGGCACTCTGGAAGACCCGCCAGCTCGACCTCGACTGAGCACCGGGCAGCAGGTCTCAAGCCAGGACCCGGCGAACCGCCGGCAGCCGCGACAGCACCAGCCAGTCCAGCGCCCAGACCAGCAGGAGCGAGGCCCCCACCAACGGGAAGGCCACGCTCAGCGCCAGCATGATGGCGATGCCGGTCTTCCAGCGCGGCAGCTCGTGGCGCAGCGGCGGCACGCCAAGGCGTCCGGCCGGCTTGCGCTTCCACCAGATCCACAGGCCGCTCGCCGAGCTGAGCAGGATCGCCAGGCAGACCGCGAGCATCAGCAACTGGTTGCCCAGGCCGAAGAGCTTGCCTTCGTGCAGCACGACGCCCATCTGCACGCTCCTCGCCACCGCGTTGTAGTCCTGCCAACGCACGTCGGCGAGAACCTTGCCGCTGTACTGGTCGATGTGCAGGGTGGCGTCGTGGCGCGGATCGTCGGGGAACACGGAAATCGTGTAGACCCCCTCCATCCCGCTCGGCAGGGCGATCCCGTAGCCCGCCGCCACGCCGCGCTCGCGGGCGATATCCACCACCCTTTGCAGAGGGATGCCCGCCGGCATCGGCATGTCCATCGGCATCGCGTGCCCGGCCTGGGCGGAATGCCCGCGATGCTCGGCATGGGCGTCGGCCGCCGGCGGCTGCGAGCGCGGCAGCGGAGTGTTCTCCAGCGGCCAGGGCACCTGCTGGCGCGACGCGCTGTTGAGGCTACCGGCCTGCATGTCGGAGGTCGGCACATCGTTCCACATCGCCGCCGGGAAGCGGTTCCAGACATCGGCGAACTGCTTGCCCCAGTAGCCGGTCCAGGTCATCCCGCTGAGCAGCATGAACAGCAACAGCAGGCTGCCCCAGAACCCGGCGACCACATGTAAATCGCGCCACAGCGGTCGTCCGCGCAGGTGCAGGCGCGGCCAGAACAGCGCGCTCGCCGCCCGCCCGCGCGGCCACCACAGATAGAGACCGGAGACCACCAGGACGATGCCCCAGCCGGCGGCCAGCTCGATCAGCCGGTCGCCGACGGTCCCGACCATCAGCTCGCCATGCAGTGCCCGGGCCACCGCCTGGAGATTCAGTTGCGCATCCTGGCGGCCGAGTTCGCGTCCGCTGTAGGGATCGACGAAGAGGTTCCATTGCCTGCCCTCTTCGCCAATCACGAATTGCGCGCTGCGCCCCGCCTCGCTCGGCGGCAGGTACTGGCTGACGGCGGCCTGCGGGTGCGCCTGGCGCACCCCGGCGAGCAACTGGTCGGCGCTGCGCATCTGCGCACCGGCCTCGACCCGCAGCAGTTGCGGATAGAGCAGCGCATCCAGTTGCGGCTTGAACAGGTAGACGATTCCGGTCAGCGCCAGCAGGATCATGAAGGGCGCGACGAACAGGCCGGCGTAGAAATGCCAGCGCCAGGCCAGCGCATAGAAGTCACGGCCGTTCTTTTCGTTCGATTGCATGGATCACCTCATCGGAGCGCACGTAGGCAAGGCGGGCCCCGCTGGACGGGGCCTCGTTGAAGGTTCAGAAGCTGAAGTCGACCTTGGTCCAGAAGGTCCGGCCCGGCTCTGGAACCGTTTCGTTGGCGGAGAAACCGAAGCCGGCGTCGCCGGCCTTGTTCAGGTGCTCGGTGTAATCCTTGTCGAACAGGTTATCGACACCGGCGCTCAGCTTGACGTTGCGAGTCACCCGGTAGGCGCCGTTGAGCGAGAAGACGCCGAAGCCGGCGCTCTTGTCGAAGTCCTTGCCGACCACGTTGCCCTGGTCCCTGGCGATACGATTCTGCGGCGCGACCACCCGCCACAGGCTGCCGGCACTCCAGTCGCCTTCCTCGTAGGTCAGGCCGAAGCGCGCTTCCAGCGGCGGGATCTGCGGCAGCGCGCGGTCGTCCGAGCTGTTCTTGCCCCAGGCATAGGCCAGGCTGGCGTCGGTCTTCCAGTTGCCGGTGAGCTGGTAGGAAGCGCCCAGCTCGCCGCCCATGATCCGCGCGTCGACGTTGGTCGCCTGGGTCGAGGAGCCCATCATGCCCTCGCGATAGCTGAACAGGATGAAGTCCTGGACCACCCCGACGTAGCCGGAGGCCCAGGCCTGCAGCTTGTCGCCGTTGTACTGGAGGCCGAAGTCGAGCTGGGTGGTCTTTTCCGGCTTGATCTTGTCGAAGGCGTTGACCGACCCGTTCGGCCCGCGCTTGGGCGAGAACAGCTCCCAGTAGTCGGGGAAGCGCTCGGCATGGCCAAGGCCGGCGTAGAGGGTGGTCGGCGAGTCGGCGAGGTCGTGCTCGTAGCGCACGAAGCCGCTGGGCAGGGTATCGGCGCGGGTGTCGTTGGCCGTCGGGTTGGCCATGGCGTGGCCCATGTGCCCGGACTTCAGGGTCTGCCGGTAGTCCTTGACCGAGGCGCGGTCCAGGCGCAACCCGCCGATCAGCCGGTCGCGCTCGGCGGCGAACCAGGTCAGTTCGCCGAAGGCCCCGTAGTTGTGGAACACCGCGTCCTTGCTCCAGGGGAACTGGTCGGCGTCGGTGTAGTAGTCGGTCATCATGTCGTACTTGGAGCCGCGCGCGCGGTGCTCGTTGCGCATGGCGTCGACCCCGGTGACCAGCTTGAAGTCGTCCCAGCGCCAGGTGGCCGCCAGGCGACCGCCGAGGGTGCGTCGGTCCACCTGGGACGCCATCGGCATGGGCATCATGCTGGACGGGTCGGGAGTGCGCAGGCGGAAGTTGTCCATGATGTGGTCGGCGTAGTTGTAGTAGACCTGCGCCTCGACCTTCTCCAGCACATCGCTGACGTTCGATTTGACGAAGCGCAGGCCCAGGCTCTCGCGCTTGAACTGCGAGCCGTCCATGCCGCGCCCGGCGTAGCGTGCCTCGCCGTCGCCCTTGCCGGCGGTGAGTTCGATCAGGGTGTCCTCGTCGGGGGTCCAGCCGACCGCGACGTCGCCGTTCCACTTCTTCCAGCGCGACGGCACGGTATTCCCGGCGCCGTCCTCGTAATCGTCGGACTGCGCGTGGTTGCCGGTGAAGCGCAGGTAGCCGAGCCGGTTGCCGGCGGCGGCGTCCAGCACCTTGTCGAAGCGGCCATTGGAGCCGGCCAGCAGGCTGGCGTTGACCCGCGAGCCGAGTTCGCCGAAGCGCTCCGGCTCACGCTCGAAGAGGATCGTCCCGGCCGACGCGCCCGGCCCCCAGAGCACCGTCTGCGGGCCCTTGATCACGGTGAGCTTGTCGTAGGTTTCCGGCGAGATGTAGGAGGTCGGCGCGTCCATCCGGTTCGGACAGGCACCGAGCATCATGCCGCCGTTGGTGAGGATGTTCAGGCGCGAACCGAACATCCCGCGCAACACCGGGTCGCCGTTGCTGCCGCCGTTGCGGATCACCGCGAAGCCGGGAATGGTCTTCAGGTAGTCGGCCCCATCGCTGGCCGGCACCGGTTGGCGCGGCTCCTTGGGATTGGTGACGATGGTCAGCGGCGAACTCTGGGCGACTCCGGTGACCACGCTCGGCGCCAGCTCCACGGCGTGTTCCTGGTGCTGGGAGTGCTCCTCGGCCAGAAGCGCCGACGGAGACAGGGCCAGGCCGCACAGTGCGGCGAAGGCTCCCGCCCAGCGGCGGCGTTGTGCGAGACGGGCAGGGTCGAAGCTGAAAGCGGCGGTCGGGCAGGCGTTGCCGGCCGCTCGTTGTTGAGTAGACATACGTTTTTCCATGATCTATGTGACTTCCGCCCCGCCCCCACGGCGAGCAGGCACGCGGCCAGGCTCGCGTCACCGGCGCGGCGAAGACGCGCCGGTGCCCCCAGGAAGCGGCGGCTATCGGATTGAAAGAGGTCAGGCGATCAGGAACGGCGGCGCACGGGTACGGGCGCCGGGAAACACCGGCGAGGCGACGAACGCCTCGTTCAGGAAAGCGACGGCGGGCGCCGTCGCGAAGGGAACGGAGAACAGCGCCAGGCAGGCGTCTTCGGTGAGCGGCGGGCTGTGGAACAACAGGCTGCAATAACCGCACTTCTCCCAGAGCACGTCGCTGGCCAGGCGATTGCCTTCCTCGCCGCCCATCCCCGGCATGCCGGCATGGACGACGGAGCGCTGGGCATCGGAACAGCCGGCATGGGCCATGTCGCCATGGTCCATGTTCTCGTGGGACATGCCTTCGTGGCCCATCCCCACGCCCATCGGCATCGGGTGGTCCATCGGCATCGACTGGGAGATCAACGGCCCGACGAAGATCATCAGCATGGCGAACAGAGCCAGCCATGCACCGATGCCTTGTCGTTTCAGAGTGGTCGCCACCTGCGACTCCCGCCGTCTTGAATGAAGACCACCGCGTAGCGGGCCGGATGGCCGCTCGCGCCGGGTCATGCCGAAAAGAAGAATGCGCCTGTCGTTATACGCCCCAGGCACGGGGAACGAAATGATCGCACAAGGGCGGCTGGCTCTTCTGCGGCATGGGGCCGCAGAATTTTCCATTGCGGAGAGCGTGCCGGCGGCGCAATCGAGGACAAGCTTTCATCGCCGAGAAAGAATAAAAACCCACAAAAGCCGCACAAATGGGAAATTCTACTAATTTTCCTTTAATGCTTGCCATTCAAATGCAGTCTCACTAGTGTGGTACGCATGAAAACACCACACACCCTCATCCTGCTCCGCCAACACGCCTGCCTGTGCCTGGTCAGCCCGCGACTGCGTGGCTGAGCGACGCTTCTCTTCATCTCGTCACTGCGTTCGCCTGGCCCCGCCGGCCCAGGAACCGACTCCAAAGGATTAGCCCCATGAGCATGTTGAAAGACCCTTCGCAGAAATACCGCCCATTCCCGGCCATCAATCTGCCCGACCGCACCTGGCCGTCGAAGACCATCACCGAGGTGCCGATCTGGTGCAGTTCCGACCTGCGCGACGGCAACCAGTCGCTGATCGAACCGATGGACGCGGCGAAGAAGATGCGGTTCTTCAAGACCCTGGTGCAGGTCGGCCTGAAGCAGATCGAAGTGGCCTTCCCGTCGGCTTCCGATACCGACTTCAACTTCGTCCGCGAGTTGATCGAAGGCAACCACATCCCGGACGACGTCACCATCCAGGTGCTGACCCAGGCCCGCGAAGACCTGATCACTCGCACCTTCGAATCCCTGCGCGGGGCGAAGAAGGCCATCGTCCACGTCTACAACGCTACCGCCCCGTCGTTCCGCCGCATCGTCTTCAATCAGGACAAGCAGGGCGTCGTGGACATCGCCACCAACGCCGCGAAACTGATCAAGAAGCTGGCCGCGGAGCAACCGGATACCCAGTGGTCGTTCCAGTACTCGCCGGAAATCTTCAGCTCTACCGAGCTGGAGTTCTCGGTGGAGGTCTGCAACGCGGTGATCGACGTCTGGCAACCGACCCCGGACAACAAGATCATCCTCAACCTGCCGGCCACCGTGGAGTGCGCCACGCCGAACGTCTACGCCGACCAGATCGAATGGTTCGGCCGCCACGTCGACAAGCGTGACAGCGTGATCATCAGCCTGCACACCCACAACGACCGTGGCACCGGCGTGGCCGCCACCGAGCTGGGCCTGATGGCCGGCGCCGACCGCGTCGAAGGTTGCCTGTTCGGCAACGGCGAGCGCACCGGCAACGTCGACCTGGTGACCCTGGCCTTGAACATGTACACCCAGGGCCTGCATCCGCAACTGGACTTCTCCGACATCGACGCGGTGCGCAAGGTGGTCGAAGAGTGCAACCAGTTGCCGGTCCACCCGCGCCATCCATATGTCGGCGACCTGGTCCATACCGCTTTCTCCGGCTCGCACCAGGATGCCATTCGCAAGGGCTTCGCCCAGCAGAAGGAAGACGCGATCTGGGAAGTGCCATACCTGCCGATCGATCCAGCCGACATCGGCCGCGACTACGAAGCGGTGATCCGGGTCAACAGCCAGTCCGGCAAGGGCGGCATCACCTTCCTGCTCGAACAGGAGTACGGCATCAGCCTGCCGCGGCGCATGCAGATCGAGTTCAGCCAGGTAGTGCAAGGCGAGACCGACCGTCTCGGCCTGGAAATGACCGCACAACAGATCTACTCGCTGCTGGAAAACGAATACCTCAAGGCGACCTCGCCCTACGTCCTCGCCAGCCATCGCCTGCAGGAAGAGAACGGCACCAGCGCCGTCGACCTGGAAGTCTCCTTCGACGGCGAGAAGCAGCACTGGCGCGGGATCGGCAAGGGACCGCTGGAAGCCTTGGTGGCCGCCCTGCCGGTCAAGGCGGAAATCATGGACTACCATGAGCACGCCATCGGCGCCGGCGCCAATGCCAAGGCCGCGGCCTATATCGAGATCCGCCTGGAGGGCCAGCGCCCGCTGCACGGCATCGGCATCGACGAGAACATCACCACCGCCAGCTTCCGCGCCCTGTTCAGCGCGCTGAACCGCGCGGTGACCCAGGCCGAGGCCAAGGCGGCCTGACCGGCACGGAAGGAAAAAAGGGAGCCAGGCGGCTCCCTTTTTTCATGGGCATCTTTCAGCTGAGTCGCTTCACTCATCGTCGCCGCTGGCGCTGACCGCTCCCAGGCAACGGAGCTGGTACGCCCCCTCCCCTGTGGTCAGGCGCCAGGACTCACCATCGGCCTGGGGCTCGGCTTCCATCACCGCGTTGTAGGAAAAACGCCACTCGCGACGGGTGCGTCCATCCAGGCTTTCCACCGCCAGCACCCAGTCTTCGCTGGCGAACGGCTGGTCGGCTTCCGCCGCCAGGTCCGCCTGGTCCAGCAGGTTCTCGTTGAGTTCGAAGCGCCAGGCGTGCAGACCGTCGATCTCGAGCATGTCGGCGGTTTCCAGTTCATCGAGCAGGTAGCGTTGTGTAGTCATGGCCAGCCATCGCGGATAAAGAACTCATGATAAGGCAAAGCGCGGGCTGCCCCTCACACCACCAGCATCACCACCGGGATCGCTACCGACAGGACCACCAACATGAACAGCAGGCCGATCCCCGCCGCCCGCCAGTTGGAAATGAACGCTCCGCCCGCTGCCTTGTGGCTGTCCAGGGCCGGACCGAAGGCTGATTTGGCGTAGTAGACCATGCCGAATATCTGCGCCACCGTGAAGCCGATCGAGGGGATGTTCTCCGGCAGTATCGCGCCCAGAACTGGCAGCAGGACGAACAGGCAGAGGCCGACCAGCCAGGTTTTCCCGACTTCCTGCGCCCGTCCCAGGCGACGGAGATTCACCGCCGCGAGGAAGGCACCGGCCAGGGGCGTGCCGATGAAGGTACCCAGACCGATCGCGGAAAGCCTGTACAGCGGCTCGCCATGGGTGGCGTCAGGCTCGTCCAGGCGGGCCTCCGGTGGGCGGAACGGATTCTCGGTGTCGCTGTTCATGCGTGTGCTCCCTGCGGATATTTACTGAAGCTTTACCAGGGCCGGCATTGGAAAATCCCGGCAACCGGCAGAGTCTATAGGACGCTGCGCGCCGGCTGAACATTCCGCGCCCGCCGGGAGTCACAGCAAGACGTGCGAACGAAAGCGCCCACACAGGACCGCACTCAGGAGGGATGACGCATGACCACACGCAAACTCGGCAACTCCGGCCTGGAGATACCGGCACTGGTATTTGGCGGCAACGTCTTCGGCTGGACTGCCGACGAAAGCACCTCCTTCAGGCTGCTGGACGCCCTGCTCGACGCCGGCCTGAACTGCATCGACACCGCCGACGTCTATTCGCGCTGGGTTCCCGGGCACCAGGGCGGCGAGTCGGAAACCCTCATCGGCAAGTGGCTGAAACGCACCGGCAAACGCGACCGCATGGTGATCGCCAGCAAGGTCGGGATGGACATGGGCAATGGCCACAAAGGCCTATCCGCCGCCTATATCGAGCAGGCCCTGGAGCGCTCGCTACGACGCCTGCAGACCGACTACCTGGACCTCTACCAGTCGCACACCGACGATCCCCACACCGACCTGGAGGAAACCCTTTCCACCTATGGCGAACTGATCAAGAAAGGCAAGGTACGGGTCATCGGCGCCTCCAACTACGACGCCCGGCGCCTCCTCGAAGCGCGCCAGGTCAGCGCCCGGCTTAACCTGCCGAGCTACCAGAGCCTGCAACCCGAATACAACCTGTACGATCGCGCCGACTACGAGACCAACCTGGAGCCGACGGTGGAAGAACTCGGTATCGGGGTGATCAGCTACTACTCGCTGGCCAGCGGCTTCCTCAGCGGCAAGTACCGCAACCAGGCCGACACCGCCGGGCGAGCCCGGGGAGAGAAGGTGAAGGGTTATCTCAACGAGCGCGGCGTGGCCATCCTCGCGGCGCTCGACGAAGTGGCCGAGCAGTACAACGCCAACCCGACCCAGGTCGCCCTGGCCTGGCTCATCGCTCGCCCGACGGTGACCGCGCCGATCGCCAGCGCCACCAGCCTGGAACAGCTCGACGACCTGATCGCCGCCACCCACCTGAAGCTCGACGAACAGGCGATCCACCGCCTGGACAGCGCCAGCGCCTATTGACCGACCTGCCGTCGAGGGCGGCCTCGCCCCGTTGAGTGGAGCGGATAACCGTATCGCGGCTATCCGCTCCGCATCGACGGGAAAGCCTTAGCTGAAGCGCGCCAGCAGCGAACCGATGTCCAGGTCGCCCTGCGGCGCCTGGCCGTCCGGCGTCAGCTTGTTGACCAGTTCCGGCAGCAGGCTGCTCAGGTGTTCGGCCGCCTCGCCCTGGCTGACTCCGGCGGAGTCCGCCAGTTGCTGCAATTGACCGTCGCCGAAGACCCGGGAAATGTCCGCCGCCGACACCGACTGGTTCGGCCCACCGCCGATCCAGGAATTCAGGGCATCGCCCAGGCCTGCGTTCTGGAGCATCTGGAACAACCCGCCGAGTCCGCCCAGGGAGCCGGCCTCCACGCCCGGCGCCGCCTGCCCGGCACCGCCCGCGGCGCCACCGAGCAGATCGCCGAGGACGCCACCCAGCCCGCCGCTCGCGGCCCCGCCGCCGGCACCACCAAGGATGCTGCCCAGCGAACCGAGCAGACCACCGCCATCGCCACCGCCCTGTGCCGCACCGCCCTGGCGCGACATCAGCATGGTCACCAGCCCGATCAACAGGGCCACTTTCGGATCGCGAGCACCTCCCTGTCCTTCAGAGCCACCCAGCGCCGAACCGAGAATCGAATCGAGCAGTCCCATTGGTCTTCCTCCTGATCTGATGCCCACGGCGCGCCGCCGCGGGATACGGGTAACTCCATTCCCGGCACTGCGCCATCATGCGCAGCGCCGGGTCATGGCCTCGGACATCGACCGGAAGCGGACGTTCCGGCACTCAAGGATGGATTTCGAAGCGATCCGCGTCCATGTAGGCCGGGAAACGCTGGCGATAGGCCGCCAGTGCCGCCGCGTCCAGCCGGACGCAGAACACGCCGTCGGCGTCCGCCGCGTTGAACAGGCTGTCGCCCTGGAAGTCCAGGACCTGGCTATCCCCAGCGTAGCGCAAGGCGTTGCCGTCTTCGCCGATACGGTTCACCGCCACCACGTAGCAAAGGTTCTCGATCGCCCGCGCCGGCAGCAGGCGGTTCCAGTGCTGTCGACGAGGCGCGGGCCAGTTGGCGGTGTAGAGCAACAGGTCGGTGTCGTGCGGGTCGCGGCTCCACACCGGGAAACGCAGGTCGTAGCAGATCAACGGGCGCACCCGCCAGCCCTTGAGTTCGAACAGTTCCTGGCGTTCGCCGGGACTGTAGTGCTCGTGTTCGCCGGCCATGCGGAACAGATGGCGCTTGTCGTAGTGCAGCATCTCGCCGTCCGGGCGCGCCCAGAGCAGGCGGTTGCGATGGCTGCCGTCGGCGAGCTGGACGATCAGGCTGCCGGTGACCACCGCACCAAGGCGCCGGGCCTGCTCCAGCAGCCAGGCATGGGTCGGCCCCAGCTCGGGCTCGGCCTGCTCGGCCGAAGCCATGCTGAAACCCGTGGTGAACATCTCCGGGAGGACCACCAGGTCGGCGCCGGCGGCGCTCTCCAGCAGGGCGGCGAAATGCTCGCGGTTGGCCTGGGCGTCGTGCCAGGCCAGGGAGGATTGGACCAGGGCGATGTCCAGGTCCGGCAGAACCGTCAGATCGCGCATAGCTTTTCCGCTGCCTGACGCAGCGTCTCCTCGCGTTTGGCGTAACAGAACCGGACCAGCCGCATGGCGTCCGGCGCCTTTTCATAAAACACCGAAACCGGGATCGCCGCCACTCCGTGTTCGCGGGTCAGCCACTCGGCCATGGCCACGTCGTCCAGGTCCGGACGGACGGCCGAATAGTCCACGCACTGGAAGTAGGTGCCCGGCGCACGGGTGAAACGGAAGCGAGAGTCCAGCAGCAGGTCGCAGAACAGGTCGCGCTTGGCCTGGTAGAAACCGGGCAATTGCCGCAAATGTTCGGGATGGCCGGCCATGTAGTCCGCCAATGCCCATTGCAGCGGCGTGACGCCACAGAAGTTGACGTACTGGTGGACCTTGCGCAGCTCCGCGCTGAGCGCCGGCGGCGCGACCACGTAGCCGGTCTTCCAGCCGGTGACGTGGTAGGTCTTGCCGAACGAGCTGACCACGAAGGAGCGCGGATACAACTCGTCGTGGGACAGCACGCTGGTATGGGCGACACCGTCGAACACCAGGTGCTCGTAGACCTCGTCGCTGATCAGGTAGATATCCCGGTCGCGAATCAGCGCGGCCAGGCGGTCCAGCTCCTCGCGGCTGATCAGCGCGCCGCTAGGGTTGTGCGGGGTATTGATGATGACCAGCCGGGTACGCGGCCCGATGGCCTCGGCCATGCGCTGCCAGTCGATGGAGAAGTCCGGCAGCGCCAGCGGCACATGCACGCAACGCCCGCCGGCGAGTTGCACGGAGGGTTCGTAGCTGTCGTAGGACGGGTCGAGTACCACCACTTCGTCGCCCGGATGGACCAGCGCCTGGATCGCGCTGAAGATCGCCTCGGTCGCCCCCGGCGTGATGGTCACCTCGCTGTCGGCGCTCACCCGGCGTCCATAGAACTGCTCGATCTTCTTCGCCACCTGCTCGCGCAGGGCCGGCAAGCCGGTCATCGGCGCGTACTGGTTGTGCCCGGCGGCGATATGCCGGCCTACCGCCTCGCGCAGCTCCGGCGGACCGTCGAAATCGGGAAAGCCCTGGGAGAGGTTGATCGCGCCACACTCGGCGGCCAGTTGCGACATGCGGGTGAAGATGGTGGTGCCGACATTCGGCAGCTTGCTCTGAATCATCGGGACTTCCTGCAGAGACTCGCCGGACGACAGCCCGGCCAGACGGGTGGCAGGGCAGGATAGCCGATCCGGGAGCGACGCTGCAGGGGCACGCCTTAGAAAAAACCGTGGCCGCTTCAGGTCAGAGGGGAATATGGGCCAGGCGATGGCGCAGGACGAACAACCGCCTCGCGATCATTCGTCGCCACGACAGGGCATCGGCGGTCAACGCCGGCGGCCTGGTTCGTCCCGCGGGCTACAGCCGCGGCCAATGAAAAAGGCCCGACAGGGATACCTGCCGGGCCTTTCGACGAAGGAAACGCCACCCTCAGCGGCGCTTGTCCTTCTTCTTTTTCTCGGCTTTCTTGTGGTGCGACATCAGCCGGCGCTTCTTGTTGACCTGGCGCGCGGTCAGCGAGTTCTTCTTGCCCTCGTAGGGGTTCTCGCCGCCCTTGTACTCGATGCGGATCGGCGTACCGACCAACTTCAATACCCGCCGGTAGGTCTTCTCCAGGTAGCGGGTGTAGGCCTTCGGCACCGCGTCCACCTGGTTGCCGTGGATCACGATCAGCGGCGGGTTGGCGCCGCCCAGGTGGGCGTAGCGCAGCTTGATCCGGCGACCGTTGACCATCGGCGGCTGGTGCACCTGCACGGCGTCCTCGAGGATGCTGGTCAGGCGGCTGGTCGGCCAGCGGGTCACCGCCGAACGGAAGGATTCCTGGACCGACTTGTAGAGATGGCCGACGCCGGTGCCATGCAGGGCCGAAATGAAATGGATGTCGGCGAAGTCGACGAACAGCAGGCGCCGCTCCAGTTCGGTCTTCACGTAGTCACGCTCGGCCGCCTCCATGCCATCCCACTTGTTCAGGGCGATGACCAGGGCACGGCCGGTCTCGAGGACGAAGCCGAGCAGGTTGAGGTCGTGCTCGACCACCCCTTCGCGGGCGTCCATGACGAAGATCACCACGTTGGCGTCCTGGATCGCCTGGAGGGTCTTCACCACCGAGAACTTTTCCACCGCCTCGAAGATCTTGCCGCGACGCCGCACGCCAGCGGTGTCGATCAGGGTGTACTTCTCCTCGTTGCGCTCGAACGGGATGTAGATGCTGTCGCGGGTGGTGCCGGCCTGGTCGTAGACGATCACCCGCTCTTCGCCGAGCATGCGGTTGACCAGGGTCGACTTGCCCACGTTGGGCCGGCCGATGATGGCGATCTTGATCCCGTCCTTCTCGCTGGGACCAGGAATCCGGGTCGGTTCCTCGCCTTCGGCGACCTCTTCGCTCGCCGGCTCGCCCTCGCCTTCTTCCTCCGCGTTGTCCTTGGGGAAGATCCCCAGGGCTTCCTGCAGCATATGGTTGATGCCGCGACCGTGGGCGGCGGCGATCGGCAGCGCATCGCCCAGGCCCAGCGGGCTGAACTCGGCACGAGCGAGATCGGGATCGATGGTGTCGACCTTGTTGGCGATCAGGAAGCTGCGCTTGTTCCGCTTGCGCAGGTGCTCGGCGATCATCTGGTCGGCGGCGGTCATGCCGGCGCGCGAATCGACCAGGAACAGGACGGCATCCGCCTCCTCGATGGCCTGCAACGATTGCTCGGCCATTTTCGCATCGATGCCTTCCTCATCGCCGGAGATGCCTCCGGTATCGATGACGATATAGGTGCGGCCCTGCCAGCGCGCCTCGCCGTACTGGCGATCGCGGGTCAGGCCTGCGTACTCCGCCACGATGGCGTCGCGCGACTTGGTCAGGCGGTTGAACAGAGTGGACTTGCCGACGTTCGGGCGACCCACCAGGGCAATAACGGGAACCATGCGGCTCTCCACGAGAATTCAGAAAACACAAAGGCCGCTGACGTCGGACGGCAGCGGCCGGACACTTGAAACCCAGTCTAGCGGATGGTGTAGGCGACGAGCTTGCCACCGTTGCCGAACACGTACATCCAGCTCCCGACCACCAGCGGACGAACCCGCACGCCATCGCTGTCGACCCGCTCGCGACCGACGAAGCGACCGTCCACCTGGCTCAGCAGGTGCACGTAGCCTTCCAGGTCGCCGACCACCACGTTGCTGGAGAACACCGCCGGAGCCGACAGTTGGCGACGCGCCAGGGCGTCGTTGTTCCACAGCGAAGAGGCGCCGCGCGAATCCAGGCCTTCCACCGAACCGCTGGCCTGGCTGACGTAGATATTGCCGAAGCCTTCGGCGACGCCGACGTAGCTCGACGCTTCGCGCTGCCAGAGCAGGCGGCCGCTGTTCACGTCCAGCGCCGCGGCACGGCCCTGGTAGCTGACCACGTAGAGGGTGTCGCCGGACAGCAGGAGGCCGCCGTCGATGTCCACCACGCGATCCAGTTCGGAACGCCCCTGGGGAATCGCTACCCGCTGCTCCCAGATCGGCAGGCCGCGCTGTACGTCGACCGCCACCACCTTGCCGCTGGCCAGGCCAGCCAGGGCCATGTTGCCGGCGATCAGCGGCGCGCCGGTGCCGCGCAGGGTCAGCACCGGCACGGTGCTTTCGTAGATCCAGCGCTGGTCGCCGCTGGCCGCATCGAGGCCGATCAGCTTGTCGTCCTGGGTCTGCACCACCACCACGTCGCCGTTGGTGGCCGGCGCCGACAGCACTTCGCTGTTGACTCGCTTGGTCCACTTCTTCTTGCCGGTGGCTTCGTCGAGGGCGATCACGTCACCGCGCAGGGTACCCACCAGCACCAGGCCGTAGCCGACGCCGACACCGCCGGAAACCGGACGTTCCAGGTCCTTCTTCCAGAGCACGTCGCCGGTCTCGCGCTGGATCGCCATCACCCGCCCTTCGGCGGACGCGGCGTAGATGGTGGAACCATCGACGGCCGGTTCGAGCAGGTTGTACAGGTCGCCCTGGCCATCACCGACCGAGCGGCTCCACTGCTTGCTCAACACGACTTCCTCTTTGAAGTCGGTCAGTTCGGCGGGTGGGAGTTCCTTCTTGCTGTTGCTGCTGCAACCCACGACCGCCAGGGCCAGGGCGAGCAGCGCCGCGTGTTTCCATTGCACCATCTCAGGCCTCTCCCTTGGACAGGTCGTCGAGCTTGATCTGCAGGGCATCGCCGGCACCGTCTTCGGGCAGCGACTGCTTGGCTTTCTCGTAGGCCGCGCGTGCCTCGTCGGTGCGCTTGAGCTGCACCAGCAGGTCGCCCTTGAGCTCCTCGCGGGTAGAGACGTAGGCCTTGTCGGCGTCGCCATCGAGCAGCTTCAGGCCTTCCTCGACCTTGCCCTGGGCCGCCAGGACCCGGGCCAGGCGCTGCCGCGCCAGTTCGCCGAGGGTGGCGTCGGCCGGCTTGTCCATGACCGCCTTCAGCTCGGCAACGGCGTCATCCAGCTTGCCGCTGTCGACCGCGACCTTGGCCACGAACAGGCTGCCGTACTGGGCATAATGGGTGCCGCCGAACTCGCTCTTCAGCTTGCCGGCCAGCTCCGCCACCTTCGCCGGATCCGGCTGGCCGGCCGGATTCAGCGCGGTTTCGATCAGTTGCTGGTAGACGATCGAGGCGCCCTGCGCCTGGTTGGTCTGGTACTTCTGCCAGGCCTGCCAGCCGAATACCACTGCCAGCGCGAGGATGCCGCCGGTGACCAGGGGCTTGCCGTTGCGCTGCCACCAGTCCTTGATCTGCGCCAGGTCTTCGTCTTCGGTACGCGATGTCACCCCAATCACTCCTATTCTTTATGTTCTCAAGCCTGTGCCAGACAGGCTGCCAGGTGCTCGGGCAGAGCATCCCAGGCAATGCTTTGTTGCTCGCCCTCGTCACGCAGGGGCTTGAAACCTACCACGCGATTGGCCACCTCGTCCTCCCCGAGGATCAGGGCAAAGCGCGCGCCGCTCTTGTCGGCCTTCTTGAACTGACTCTTGAAGCTGCCGGCGCCGGCGTTGACCAGCAGGCGTATGCCGGGAATGGCGCTGCGCAACTGTTCGGCCAGCGTCAGGGCGGCCAGCTCGGCCGGTTCGCCGAAGGCGCAGACGTAGAGGTCGGCCGGACGGTTCAGTTCGGCGGGGATCACCCCCAAGGTTTCCAGCAGCAGCACCAGGCGTTCCACGCCCATGGCGAAACCGACGCCCGGAGTCGGCTTGCCGCCGAACTGGCTGACCAGCCCGTCGTAGCGGCCACCGCCGCAAACGGTGCCCTGGGCGCCAAGCTTGTCGGTGACCCACTCGAAAGCCGTGCGGCAGTAATAGTCCAGGCCGCGCACCAGCTTCTGGTTGATTTCGTAGCGCAGTCCGACAGCATCCAGGCGGGCCTTGAGACCCTCGAAGTGGGCGATCGATTCTTCGTCGAGATAGTCGTGCAGGGTCGGCGCGCCGACCAGCAACGCCTGGGTGCTCTCCACCTTGCTGTCGAGGATTCGCAGCGGATTGGTGGTCATGCGCCGCTGGCTGTCTTCGTCGAGTTGCTCGAAGCGCTCCTGCAGATAGGCCACCAGGGCCTCGCGATAGCGTGCGCGGGCCTCGCTGGAACCGAGGGTGTTGAGCTGCAGGGTCACCGCGTCGGCCATGCCGAGCTTCTGCCACAGGCGCCAGGTGAGGATGATCAACTCGGCGTCGATGTCCGGACCGGGCAGGTTGAAGACTTCCACGCCGATCTGGTGGAACTGCCGGTAGCGACCTTTCTGCGGTTTCTCGTAACGGAACATCGGCCCGGTGTACCAGAGCTTCTGCACCTGACCACCGCCGCTCAGGCCGTGCTCCAGCACGGCGCGCACGCAACCGGCGGTACCTTCCGGACGCATGGTCAGGGATTCGCCGTTGCGGTCGAGGAAGGTGTACATCTCCTTGTCGACCACGTCGGTGCCTTCGCCGATGCCGCGGGCGAAGAGTTCGGTGAACTCGAGGATGGGCAGGCGGATCTCGCTGTAGCCGTAGCCGTCCAGCAGGCCGGCGAAGGTGCGTTCCAGATAGCGCCAGGCCGGAGTCTGCTCCGGCAGGATGTCGTTCATGCCACGAATGGCTTGCAGGGACTTGCTCACGTAGGGTCCTTAAACGGGTCAGCCGCGGGCGATCAGGCTCGCATCGGCTTCGGCCTTCTCGGCCGCCTTCTGGCGGATCAGCCGTTCCAGCTCGTCCACCAGGTTGTCGTTGGTCAGTTTCTGCGACGGCTTGCCGTCGATATACACCAGGTTCGGAGTGCCGCCGGTGAGGCCGACATGGGCCTCCTTGGCTTCGCCCGGACCGTTGACGACGCAACCGATCACGGCCACGTCCATCGGTACCAGCAGGTCCTCCAGGCGCCCTTCCAGCTCGTTCATGGTCTTCACCACGTCGAAGTTCTGCCGCGAACAGCTCGGGCAGGCGATGAAGTTGATGCCACGGGAGCGCAGGTGCAGGGACTTGAGGATGTCGAAACCGACCTTGATCTCCTCGACCGGATCGGCAGCCAGGGAAATCCGGATGGTGTCGCCGATTCCCTCGGCCAGGAGCATGCCCAGCCCCACCGCCGACTTCACCGTGCCGGAGCGCAGGCCGCCGGCCTCGGTGATGCCCAGGTGCAGGGGCTGCTCGATCTGCCTGGCCAGCAGGCGATAGGCGGCGACGGCCATGAAGACGTCGGAGGCCTTGACGCTGACCTTGAAGTTCTGGAAGTCCAGCTTGTCGAGATGATCGACGTGGCGCATGGCCGATTCGAGCAGGGCTTCCGGGGTCGGTTCGCCGTATTTCTTCTGCAGGTCCTTTTCCAGCGAACCGGCATTGACGCCGATACGGATCGGGATGTTGCGCTCGCGCGCGGCGTCGACCACGGCCTTGACCCGGTCCTCGCGACCGATGTTGCCCGGATTGATGCGCAGGCAGTCCACTCCCAGCTCGGCGACGCGCAGGGCGATGCGATAGTCGAAGTGGATGTCGGCGACCAGCGGCACGTTGACCTGCTGCTTGATCTTGCCGAACGCCTCGGCGGCGTCCATGTCGGGGACGGAAACCCGCACGATGTCCGCGCCGGCATCTTCCAGGCGGCGGATCTGCGCGACGGTGGCAGCGACGTCGCAGGTCTCGGTGTTGGTCATGCTCTGCACGGCGATCGGCGCATCGCCGCCCACCGGGACGTTGCCGACCCAGATTTTCCGAGACTTGCGGCGAATGATCGGAGAAGCGCTATGAATGCTCATTGTCCTACCTTCAGACGGGCCGTTTCGCCGCGGACGAAGGGGGTCACGTCCACCGGCTGGCCGTTGTAGCTGACCTGGGCGCCGCGAGCGAAACCGAGGCGCAGCTCCAGCGGGGCCTTGCCGGCCAGTTCCAGGCTGTCGCCCTTGCGCTTCAGCGCGCTGACCAGGACCTTGCCGTTGGCGTCGGTGACCTGGGTCCAGCAATCGGCGACGAACTGTACCTTGACCACCCCCTGGCCCTCGCCGGCCACCACGGGCGCGGCGGCAGGTTCGCTCGGCGCTGGCGGGGCAGCCGGACTGGCCGTCGCCGGAACGGCTGGAGCAGTACCGGGAGCGGGAGCCGTGCCGGCAGGCGCGGCGGTAACGGGCTGCTGGGGCGCGGCGGGGGTGCCCTGTGCCGGAGCGGCGGGAACCTGCGCGCCCTCGCTCGCCACCGGCGGCGAACCCTCGGCCTGGGCGGCGACTTCCGGAGAAACCTCGGCGGGCGCTTGCTCGCCTTCCTTCTGCGCTTCGATCACCGCCTGGTCTTCAGGCTCGTCCAGGGTATGGATCTCGGTGGTGCCGTCGGCGCTTTCCACTTCGACATGCTCGAGGCTCAGACCGGCGGTTTCCGGCGTGCGCGCGGAATGCTCCTGCCACCAGAAGTAGCCGAAGCCGATCAGCAGGGCGAGCAGTAACAGACTGACGATACGCAGCACGTTGCGCGACAGGCGCACCGGCTCGGCGACCCGTCCCAGGCTCTGTACGGTGCTGCCGCTGGCATTGGTGCCGGTGAAATGGTCGAAGCTGTTGACCAGCTCGGCCTGGTCGAGGCCCATGAGCTTGGCGTAGGCGCGGATGTAGCCGCGCGAGAAGGTGTGCCCCGGCAGCTTGTCGAACGCGCCGTTTTCCAGCTGACGCAGCGAATTCTCGGTCAGGTTCAGTTGCCCGGCCACCTGCGACAACGACAAACCCTTCTGCTCGCGCGCCTGGCGCAGGGTTTCCCCGGGGTTCTGACGGGAAGCGGTGGCTACGACTTCGGGCTGCGGCGCTTTCATCATTTTTCCGCCTGGAATTCCTGATATTCGGGAGAGCCTGGGTACAGGCGTTTCAACTGCAGGCCATAGCTGGCGGCCGTGTCGCGGTCCTCGAAGACCTTCGCGAGACGAATGCCCAGCAACAGGCTGCGGGCGTTCTGCCCGCCGCCCTGGGCAAAGAGATCATAGTACTGGCGAGCCGGCACGTACTCGCGCTCCTTGTAGAGCAGGTCGGCCATCTCCAGCGCGACGCTGGGCTGGTTACGGTTCAGACGCAGGGATTTCTCGAAGTACTCCTTGGCCTGGGCCGGTTTCTTCATTTGCAGCGAAACTAGGCCGAGGTTCTCGAAGACCCGCGAGCGCTCGGGATAGAGGGTGTCCTGGCTGGCCTCCAGGAGACGCTGGTAGGCCTCCTCGTAGCGCTTCTGCTCGTAGAGGAAACCGCCGTAGTTGTTCAGTACCCGGGCATTGCGGCTATCGCTGGCGAGCGCCTTGCGGTACTCCTCGTCGGCCAGCTTGGGCTCCATCTCGGTCTGGAACACCACCGCCAGCGCGGCATGCGCGTCGGCGCTGGAAGGGTCGATCTCGAGGGCCTTGCGCAGCGGCACCTTGGCCTGCTCGGTGTTCCCCCGCTGGAGATAGCCGAGGCCGAGTTGGATATAGGCATCGCGCGCCTCGTCACGGCCCTTGTCGGTTTTCAGGGGATTCTGATCTCCGCTCGTCACGCAGCCTGTCAGCCCAACTGCCAACAGGAACACCAGCGCGGCGCGTACAGTCATCGGAACCCTCCTCTCACTCAATTTCGATTCGCCGCCGACTCGGACTCGGCCAGTTGGCGCACGGCAATATAACGTTCGCTCCGGCGGGTACGATCCATGACCTGGCCGACCAGCTGGCCACAGGCTGCGTCGATGTCGTCGCCGCGGGTGGTACGCACGGTCACGTTGAAGCCGCCCTTGTGCAACATGTCCTGGAAACGCCGGATGGCATTGTTGCTCGGGCGCTCGTAGCCGGAGTGCGGGAATGGATTAAACGGAATCAGGTTGATCTTGCAAGGCGTGTCTTTCAGCAATGCGATCATCTGCTCAGCATGCTCGGGCTGATCGTTGACATCCTTGAGCAGGGTGTACTCGACGGTCAGCACGCGCTTCTCGCCGAGCCGGGAAATATACCGGCGGCAGGCATCCAGCAGCATGCCCAGCGGATACTTCTTGTTGATCGGCACCAGCTTGTTGCGCAACTCGTCGTTCGGTGCGTGCAGCGACAGGGCCAGGGACACGTCGATCACCTCGCCGAGCTTGTCGATCATCGGCACCACGCCGGAGGTGGACAGGGTCACCTTGCGCTTGGAAATACCGTAGCCGAGGTCGTCCATCATGATGTTCATGGCGGCGACCACGTTGTCGAAGTTCAGCAGCGGCTCGCCCATGCCCATCATCACGACATTGGTGATGGCGCGGTCGATCTTGGCCGGAACGGTACCGAACGACTTGTTGGCGATCCACACCTGGCCGATCACCTCGGCGGCGGTGAGGTCGCTGTTGAAACCCTGCTTGCCGGTGGAGCAGAAACTGCAATCCAGGGCGCAGCCCGCCTGGGAGGACACGCACAGGGTGCCGCGTCCGCCCTGGGGGATGTACACGGTCTCGACGCAACTGCCGGACGCCACCCGGACCACCCACTTGCGGGTGCCGTCGGCGGAGATGTCCTGGCTGACGATCTCGGGACCGCGTATCTCGGCTGAGGCCTTGAGCTTTTCGCGCAAGGCCTTGCCGACGTTGGTCATGGCGTCGAAATCGTCGACGCCAAAGTGGTGAATCCACTTCATGACCTGGCCGGCCCGGAAACGCTTCTCGCCGATGGACTCGAAGAACTGTTCCAGCTGCGGCTGGGTCAGGCCCAGCAGGTTCACCTTGCCGGCGGTGGTCGTTGTCATGGCTTCACCCTCACCCACGCTCGATCAGCGAATGCGCTCGCAGACTTCGGTAGCCGCGAAGAAGTAGGCGATCTCGCGAGCGGCGGAAGCTTCGGAATCGGAACCGTGGACGGCGTTCTCGTCGATGGAGACGGCGAAGTCGGCGCGGATGGTACCGGCGTCGGCTTTCTTCGGATCGGTGGCGCCCATCAGCTCGCGGTTCTTGGCGATGGCGTCCTCGCCTTCCAGGACCTGGACTACAACCGGACCGGAAGTCATGAAGGAAACCAGGTCCTTGAAGAACGGACGCTCTTTGTGCTCGGCATAGAAGCCGCCGGCTTCACGCTCGGACAGCTGAACCATTTTAGCGGCGACGACGCGCAGGCCGGCTTTCTCGAAGCGGGTCAGGATTTCGCCGATCACGTTCTTGGAAACGGCGTCCGGCTTGATGATGGACAGGGTGCGTTGCAGTGCCATTGGTAAAACTCCGAAACAAGGTTGTCTAGCATGGGCGGCCCCGCCAGCGGGGCGGGACGCCGTGATTCGTTCAGGACGCTGACGAAAACGGCCCGAAAGGGCCGGAATCAGCGTGGCTGCGCCTGGCATCGGGCCCGGCGCGCCTAGCCTGGAATGCGCCCGCGGGCGATTTCAGGCCTTACCTAAAATAAAACCCGCGAATTATACGCGGGTTCCCGGCAAATGCGTAGGGCGGGCCTATGGCTAGTCCCGTTCCTCGATCCAGGCGGCCTGGATGGCCTCCAGGACTTTCTCCCCGCTACGCTGAGGATCGTCGGAGAACTCTGGAAGTTCCACCACCCAGCGCCGCAGATCGACGAAGTTGACGTATCGCGGATCGACCTCCGGCTTGCTTTCGTCGAGCTGGATGGCGATTTCCAGCACATCGGTCCATTTCAGGCTCATTGCACGCTCCTCTCTACCGCCGGGCTCAGTGGCCTTCCGACACCTGGTTGATGGTGTACTTGGGAATCTCGACCACCAGGTCTTCGTCGGCCACCACTGCCTGGCAGGATAGCCGCGAATCGGGCTCCAGACCCCAGGCCTTGTCCAGCATGTCGTCTTCGAGTTCGTCGGACGGCTCCATGGAGTCGAGGCCTTCGCGGACGATTACGTGGCAGGTCGTGCAGGCGCAGGATTTCTCACAGGCATGCTCGATCTCGATGCCATTGCGCAACGCGGCATCCAGTATGGTTTCGCCGGGCTTCGCCTCGAATACCGCCCCCTCGGGGCAGTGGTCGGCATGGGGCAGAATCACGATCTGCGGCATCTTCGCTTATTCCTCGATTTCGTTGAGCCGGCGGCCGGAGAGCGCGGCCTTGACGGTCGCGTCCATCCGCCGTGCGGCGAAAGCGTCGGTCACCTGGGACAGGCGCTTGATCTGGTTCTCGATGGCCGCGGTGTCGCTACCACCGGCCAGTTCACGCAAGGTGTCCATCTGCGCCGCGATGGCCAGGCGCTCCTCTTCGTCCAGGAGCCGCTCGCCGTCGACGTCCAGCGCCGACTGCACGGCCTCCAGCAGCCGCTGCGCCTCGACCTGCTGTTCGCGCAGGGCGCGGGCAGCCTTGTCGTCGCCGGCGTAGTCGAAGGAGTCCTTGAGCATCCGCGCGATCTCGCCGTCGGTCAGCCCATAGGACGGCTTGACCTGGATGCTGGCCTCGACGCCGGAACTCAGTTCGCGTGCGGACACGCCGAGCAAGCCGTCGGCGTCGACCTGGAAGGTCACCCGGATTTTCGCCGCGCCCGCCACCATCGGCGGAATGCCGCGCAGCTCGAAGCGCGCCAGCGAACGACAATCCTTCACCAGCTCGCGCTCGCCCTGCAGCACGTGGATCATCATGGCCGTCTGGCCGTCCTTGTAGGTGGTGAACTCCTGGGCGCGCGCCACCGGGATGGTGGTATTGCGCGGAATCACCTTCTCCATCAGCCCGCCCATGGTTTCCAGGCCGAGCGACAGCGGAATGACGTCCAGCAGCAGCAATTCCTCGCCGCGCTTGTTGCCGGCCAGGGCATCGGCCTGGATGGCCGCGCCGATGGCGACCACCTGGTCCGGATCGATATCGGTCAGCGGCTCGCAGCCGAACAACTCGCCAACCGCCGTGCGCACACGGGGCACGCGGGTCGAGCCACCGACCATCACCACAGAGCGGATTTCTTCCAGATCGACACCGGAGTCGCGCACCGCTCGGCGGCAGGACTTCAGGCTGCGAGCGACGAACGGCTCGATCAACTCGTCGAGCGTCGCCCGGCTCAGCTCGCCGCTCCAGTCGCCATAGGCGACCCGGACCGACGCCTCATCGGTAAGACGCTCCTTGGCCGCACAGGCGATTTGCAGCAACTGCCGCTGGCTGCCCGGGTCCAGATCGGCAGAAAGGCCAGCCTGCTCGATCACCCAGCCAGCGATGGCATGGTCGAAGTCGTCGCCGCCCAGGGCCGTATCGCCGCCGGTGGCCAGGACTTCGAAGACACCGCGGGTCAGGCGCAGGATGGAAATGTCGAAGGTTCCACCACCCAGGTCATAGATGGCCACCAAGCCTTCCGCGCCCTTGTCCAGGCCGTAGGCCACGGCGGCGGCGGTCGGCTCGTTGAGCAGGCGCAGGACGTTCAGCCCTGCCAGGCGCGCGGCATCCTTGGTAGCCTGGCGCTGGGCGTCGTCGAAATAAGCCGGCACGGTGATCACCGCACCCACCAGCTCGCCACCGAGGGTGGTTTCGGCGCGCTGGCGCAGCTCACGCAGGATGTCCGCCGAGACTTCCACAGGACTCTTCAGCCCCTGTACGGTCTCGATGAAGGGCATGTGCGACTCGCCCTGGCGGAAGCGGTAGGGCAATTGCTCGCCCAGTTGCTTGACGTCCTCCAGGCCGCGCCCCATCAGACGCTTGACCGAAATGATGGTATTGAAGGGATCCTTCGCGGCGGCCGCGCGGGCGCTCTCACCCACTTCCGCCCGCTCGGCGTGATAACGCACCGCGGAAGGCAGGATCAGGCGCCCCTGCGCATCCGGCAAGGGCTCGGCGACGCCGCTACGCACCGCGGCGACCAGCGAATTGGTGGTACCCAGGTCGATCCCAACCGCCAGGCGACGCTCATGGGGCTTGGGACTCTGACCGGGCTCGGCGATCTGCAGTAGGGCCATGCTCTGTCTTAACTATGGGGTGCGACCCGGGGGCCGCAGGGATTAATCGTCGAGTCGCTCTTCCAGCTGGCGCACTTCCTGCGCGAGCTTGTCGAGGAACTGCATGCGACGGACCAGGCGTTCGGCCTCTTCGCGGCGCTGCGCATCGTCCCAGCACGCGGCGAACTCGCGCTCCAGCTCGGCCTGAGCGGCCTTGAGCCGACGCTTGAAGGTCGCCACGCCGGCCAGGTCGGCGCTGTCCTGCAACTCCTCCAGTTCCTCGCGCAGCTGCATCTGCTGCAGGAGAAACTCCGGATCCTGCACCGTAGCCTCCAAGGGCAACTCGTGACCACTCAGGGTCAACAGGTACAGGGCCCGGCGCGGAGCGCTCTTCAGGGTCTGGTAGGCCTCGTTCAGTTGCGCCGCGCGTTCCAGGGCGAGACGCTGCTCGCGCTCGGGAGCGTCGGCGAAACGGTCGGGATGGACGCTGCGCACCAACTCGCGATAGCGCTGGCCGAGCTCGTCGAGATCGACCAGGAAAGCCGGTTGCAGGTCGAACTGGGCGAAATGACAGGGTTTACCCACGCCGGCCTCAGACGTTGAAGCTTTCGCCGCAGCCGCATTCGCCACGAACGTTGGGATTGTTGAACTTGAAGCCTTCGTTGAGCCCTTCGCGAGTGAAGTCCAGCTCGGTGCCATCGAGATAGACCAGGCTTTTCGGGTCGATGATGACCTTCACGCCATGGCTCTCGAAGACCAGGTCCTCGGCCGCCAGTTCATCGACGAATTCGAGGACATAGGCAAGCCCGGAACAGCCAGTGGTGCGCACGCCAAGACGGATACCCTCGCCCTTGCCGCGCCCCTCGAGGGAGCGCTGCACGTGTTTGGCGGCGGCTTCGGTCATGCTGATGGCCATTGCAACTCCTTACTCGTCACGAGCGGCTTAGAGCAAACCCTTCTTCTGCTTGTAGTCGCGAACGGCGGCCTTGATGGCGTCTTCGGCGAGAACGGAGCAGTGGATCTTCACCGGCGGCAGGGCCAGCTCTTCGGCGATGGTGGTGTTCTTGATGGTTTCCGCCTCGTCCAGGGTCTTGCCCTTCATCCACTCGGTGGCGAGGGAGCTGGAGGCGATCGCGGAACCGCAACCGTAGGTCTTGAACTTGGCGTCTTCGATCACGCCCTGCTCGTTGACCTTGATCTGCAGGCGCATCACGTCGCCGCAGGCCGGCGCGCCGACCATGCCGGTGCCGACGTTGGGATCGGCAGCGTCGAGCTTGCCGACGTTGCGCGGGTTTTCGTAGTGGTCGATGACCTTTTCGCTATATGCCATGGCTAATCCTCACGTTTTTCCGGGGCACGAGGCGCTCAGTGCGCCTGCCATTCGACCTGGGACAGGTCGACGCCCTCTTTGTACATATCCCACAGCGGCGACAGTTCGCGCAGCTTGGAAACGGCCTCGACCACCTTCTTCGCGGCATAGTCGATCTCTTCCTCGGTGGTGAAGCGACCGAAGGTGAAGCGGATGGAGCTATGCGCCAGTTCGTCGTTGCGGCCCAGGGCGCGCAATACGTAGGACGGTTCCAGGGACGCCGAGGTACAGGCCGAACCGGAGGAGACCGCGAGGTCCTTGAGCGCCATGATCAGCGACTCGCCCTCGACGTAGTTGAAGCTGACGTTGAGGTTGTGCGGGACGCGGGAGGTCATGCTGCCGTTGATGTAGAGCTCTTCCAGGCCGTCGATCTGCGCGAAGAAGCGGTCACGGAGCGCCAGCACGCGGGCGTTCTCCTGGGCCATTTCTTCCTTGGCGATGCGGAACGCCTCGCCCATGCCGACGATCTGGTGGGTGGCCAGGGTGCCGGAACGCATGCCGCGCTCATGGCCGCCGCCGTGCATCTGACCCTCGATGCGGACGCGCGGCTTGCGCCGGACGTAGAGCGCGCCAATGCCTTTCGGGCCGTAGGTCTTGTGCGCGGAGAAGGACATCAGGTCGACCTTGAGCTTGTCCAGGTCGATCTCGACCTTGCCGGTCGACTGTGCGGCGTCGACGTGGAACAACACGCCGCGGGAGCGGGTCAGCTCGCCGATGGCGGCGATGTCGTTGACGGTGCCGATCTCGTTGTTCACGTGCATGACCGAGACCAGGATGGTGTCGTCACGCAGCGCCGCCTCGACCAGTGCCGGAGTGATCAGGCCATCTTCGCCCGGCTCCAGGTAGGTCACTTCGAAACCTTCGCGCTCCAGCTGGCGGCAGGTGTCGAGGACCGCCTTGTGCTCGATCTTCGAGGTGATGATGTGCTTGCCCTTGCCCGAGTAGAAGTGCGCGACGCCCTTGATCGCCAGGTTGTCGGACTCGGTGGCGCCGGAGGTCCAGACGATCTCGCGGGGATCGGCGTTGACCAGTTCGGCCACCTGGCGACGGGCGTTCTCCACGGCCTCCTCGGCTTTCCAGCCGAACACGTGGGAACGCGAAGCCGGGTTGCCGAAGTTGCCGTCCATCAGCAGGCATTCGCTCATTTTCTGGGCGACGCGGGGATCGACGGGAGTGGTCGCGGAGTAATCGAGGTAGATCGGCAATTTCATCAGGTAACTCCTACAGGCTGGCGCCCTGCTCAGTCGATGGCGGACGCTTCAATCTTGTCGAGACGAGGCGTCTTGCCTGAGCAACGGCGTTCGTCCTGGCGCAGCGCGACCTCCTGGACCTCCTGGCGGCTGACCAGATCGGCCAGGCTGATGCCGCTGAGGAACTCATGGATCTGCAAACTGAGGTCGCACCACAGGTGGTGGGTCAGACAGGTATCGCCGGAGTGGCAATCGCCCTGCCCCTGGCAGCGGGTCGCGTCGACGGATTCGTTGACCGCGTCGATCACCTGCGCCACATGGATGCCCGACATATGGCGGGACAGCTGGTAGCCGCCGCCCGGGCCGCGCACGCTGGTCACCAGGTTGCCACGGCGCAACTTGGCGAACAGCTGTTCGAGATAGGACAGGGAAATGCCTTGGCGTTCGGAGATATCGGCCAGCGAGACCGGACCTTGCTGAGCATGCAGCGCCAGGTCGAGCATGGCGGTTACGGCGTAGCGGCCTTTGGTGGTCAGACGCATGGGCTTTTCCCATCGGGATCATTCGGGGTTGACGCGGATTATGCTCTTATCCGAGTAATTAGGTCAACTATAAGACCGATCAAATTACTCAGGATTAGGCAAATTCAGGGCGCTACATGCTAGCAGAAAGCCGCCGGCCGCGCATTACGCGGCCGGATTGCCATCCTCGTCCTTGACCCCGGCGAAATCCTCCTCGCGCAATACCGGCAGATCCTTCGCGCAGTAGTCGCTCCCCAGGGCGGTGAGCGCCTGGCACATGCCCTCGAGCCGGCCGTCGACGGCCTGCAGGTGATCGAGCAACTGACCAATGGCACGCGCCACCGGGTCCGGCATGTCCTGGCTGACTCCGTAGGCATCGAAGCCGAGTTTCTCCGCCATCGCCTGGCGCTTGGCCTGCTGCTCGGTATCCTCGCGCATGATGATCCGCCCGGGAATGCCGACCACGGTGGCACCCGGCGGGACTTCCTTGGTCACCACGGCATTGGAGCCGACCTTGGCGCCCTCGCCGACGGTGAACGGGCCGAGCACCTTGGCACCGGCACCGACCACCACGTTGTTGCCGAGGGTGGGGTGGCGCTTGCCCTTGTTCCAGGTGGTACCGCCCAGGGTGACGCCCTGGTAGAGGGTGACGTCGTCGCCGATCTCGGCGGTTTCGCCGATGACGATGCCCATGCCGTGGTCGATGAAGAAGCGCCGGCCGATCCTGGCCCCCGGGTGGATCTCGATGCCGGTCATCCAGCGGCCGAAATTGGACACCAGGCGCGCCAGCCACTTCCAGCCGGACGTCCACAAGCCGTGGGCCAGCCGATGCAGCCAGACGGCGTGCAGGCCCGGATAACAGGTGAGGACCTCGAGTGCGTTGCGAGCCGCCGGATCACGGTGGAATACGCTTTGGATATCTTCACGCACACGTTCGAACATCAGTCGTCACTCCGCTTGTAGGACAGGCCTCGGGCCACCTTCTGGGTTTCGGTCAGGATCCCGCGCAGGATATTCATTTCCAGCTTGCTGATCGCGCTGCGCCCATACAGGCGCCGCAACCGCGACATCAGGTGGCGCGGCTTCTCCGGATCGAGGAAGCCGATATCGATCAGCGTCCTCTCCAGATGCGCGTAATAGAGTTCCAGCTCGTCGGCCGTCACCAGCTCGGTGTTGAGCATCGAGGTGGACTCGAACTTTTCCATCTTGGTCGGCTTGCCCTGGACCGCCAGCCACGCCATGCGCACCTCGTAGGTGAGCACCTGGACCGCGGCCGCCAGGTTCAGCGAGCCGAACTCGGGATCGGAGGGGATATGCACATGGAACTGGCAGCGCTGCAATTCTTCGTTGGTCAAACCCGCATATTCGCGCCCGAATACCAGGGCCACCTCGCCATTCGCCTCCAGGTGCTCCAGGCAGGTCGTCGCGCACTCGCGCGGATCCAGCAGCGGCCAGGGAATCCGCCGGTCGCGGGCGCTGGTGCCGAGCACCACGCTGCAGCCGCTCAGGGCCTCTTCCAGGGTGTCCACCACCCTTGCGGCGTCGAGGATGTCGGTGGCGCCGGAAGCCCGCGCCACCGCGTCGCCGTGGGGAAAGCTTTCCGGCTGCACCAGCACCAGTTGCGACAGGCCCATGTTCTTCATGGCACGGGCCGCCCCGCCGATGTTGCCGGGATGACTGGTGTTGACCAACACCACACGAATACGGTCGAGCAACGCCGATGCTCTCCAACGCCAAGTTACTGAAGGGTGTGAAATCCTACAGCAGAGGTCAGCTTTATACCATGCGGCCGACAGGTCGCCCTTCAAACGCCATCGGTTTCTGCTAGAATGGCCGGCTTTCTTTAACGACCCAGGTGACCTCTCCATGCAGCCTATGCTGAATATCGCCCTGCGCGCCGCTCGCAGCGCCGGTGAACTGATTTTCCGCTCCATCGAACGCCTGGATGTCATCTCGGTCAACGAGAAGGATGCCAAGGACTACGTGACCGAAGTCGATCGCGCCGCCGAGCAGACCATCGTCGCCGCGCTGCGCAAGGCCTATCCGACTCACGCGATCATGGGCGAGGAAGGCGGCTTCATCGAAGGCAGCGGCGAGGGCGCCGATTACCTCTGGGTGATCGATCCGCTGGACGGCACCACCAACTTCATCCATGGCGTACCGCACTTCGCCGTGAGCATCGCCTGCAAGTACAAGGGCCGCCTGGAGCACGCCGTGGTCCTCGACCCGGTACGCCAGGAAGAATTCACCGCCAGCCGCGGTCGCGGCGCCGCCCTCAACGGTCGCCGCCTGCGCGTCAGCGGCCGCAAGAGCCTGGAAGGCGCCCTGCTCGGCACCGGGTTCCCGTTCCGCGACAACCAGATCGACAATCTCGACAACTACCTGAACATGTTCCGCAGCCTGGTCGGCCAGACCGCCGGCATCCGCCGCGCCGGCGCCGCCAGTCTGGACCTGGCCTACGTCGCCGCCGGACGCTACGACGCCTTCTGGGAATTCGGCCTGTCCGAATGGGACATGGCGGCAGGCGCCCTGCTGGTACAGGAAGCCGGCGGCCTGGTGAGCGACTTCACCGGCAGCCACGAATTCCTCGAGAAGGGTCACATCGTCGCCGGCAACACCAAATGCTTCAAGGCACTGCTGACCACCATCCAGCCGCACCTGCCGCCGTCGCTGAAGCGCTGATCCGCCGCTGACGAAGAACCCGGCCTGGCGCCGGGTTTTTCATCTCCATGAAAATGCACAAGGGCGCCCGCGGGCGCCCTTGTGCATCATTGCGACAGTCAGGCTCAGCGCAGCGTTTCGCCCTGGCTGAGGATCAGCCGGCCATTCTTGTCGACCGGGATCTGGCTGCCCGGATCGCGCTCCATGCGGATCTGCCCGGCCTTGCCGTCGAGCATGTACTTCACGTCATAGCCGACGACCTTCTCGCTGCTGTCGTGCACGGTGCTGCAGCGGGTTTCGGTTGTGGTGTAGGTGTCACGCTCCTGCATGCCTTCCTGCACCTTGTTGCCGGCGTAGCCGCCGCCGACGGCGCCGGCCACGGTGGCGATCTTCTTGCCGGTACCGCCGCCGATCTGGTTGCCCAGCAAGCCGCCGACCACCGCACCGATGGCGGTACCGGCGATCTGGTGCTGGTCCTTGACCGGACGCTGGCGGGTCACGGCCACGTCCTTGCAGACCTGGCGCGGCGTCTTGATGGTTTCCTTGACCGGCTGGACAGCGACGACCTCGGCGTAGTCGGGACCGCGATCCACCAGGCTATAGGTGGCTACCGCGCCACCTGCGGTCACGCCTACGGCACCCAGAACGGCCCCGACGAGCATCGACTTGTTCACATGTACCTCCTGGCTTTCATCCAATGCGGGCTATGTTCGCCCTTTGCCTTGCCTAGGACTGGGCAAAAACCACCAAGTTCCAGGCTCCCGACAAACGTTTCGTTGGCGCAGATACGAAAACTCCCGCCAAAAGCGGGAGTCCTCGAGTGACCGGCAGGCGCCGGAGTGCCGAACCAGAGCGCCTCAGGGGCGATCGTCGACGGTGTCCTTGGCCTGCGGCGGGATCAGGTCCTCGCTGGTCAGGTTCAGCCAGATCAAGACCACGTTGGCGATGTAGATCGACGAGTAGGTACCCGCCATTACACCGACGAACAGGGCGATGGAGAAACCGAACAGGTTGTCGCCGCCGAAGAACAGCAGCGCGGCGATGGCCAGCAGCGTGGAGACCGAGGTGGCGATGGTGCGCAACAGGGTCTGGCTGGTGGAGATGTTCAGGTTCTCGATCAGACTGGCCTTGCGCAGCACGCGGAAGTTCTCGCGCACCCGGTCGAAGATCACGATGGTGTCGTTCAGCGAGTAACCGACCACCGCCAGCACAGCGGCGAGGACGGTCAGGTCGAAGGTCACCTGGAAGAACGACAGCACGCCCATCACGATGATCGCATCGTGCACCAGCGAGAGGATCGCGCCGAGGGCGAACTTCCACTGGAAGCGGAAGCCGACGTACAGCAGGATGCCGCCCAGCGCCAGGAGCATGCCGAGGCCGCCCTGGTCGCGCAGCTCTTCACCCACCTGCGGGCCGACGTACTCGACCCGCTTCAGGTTCGCCGGGTTGCCGGTATCGGCCTGCTGCAAGGCGGTAGCGACCTTCTTGCCCAGTTCCGGGTCCTCGCTGGGCATCCGCACCAGCACGTCGCGGGCGTCGCCGAAGCTCTGCACCACGGCGTCCTCGTAGCCGGCGCCGACCAGTTGACCGCGCACCTTGCCGAGATCGGCCGGTTGTTCGTAGGTCAGCTCGATCAGCGTACCGCCGGTGAAGTCGAGGCCGAAGTTGATGCCCTTGGTGAACCAGCTGCCCAGGGCGATGACGGTCAGGATCAGGGTAACGGCAAACGCGATGTTGCGGATGCCCATGAAGTTGATGGTACCGATCTTGATATTCATCTCAGTCCCCTTAGATCCACAGCTTCTTGAAGTCACGCCCGCCGAAGATCAGGTTGACCATTGCGCGGGTGACCATGATGGCCGTGAACATCGAGGTGATGATGCCGAGCGACATGGTCACGGCAAATCCTTTCACCGGGCCGGTGCCCATGGCGTAGAGGATGCCGCCGACCAGCAGCGAGGTCAGGTTGGCGTCGAGAATCGCGGTGAAGGCACGGTTGAAGCCTTCGTGGATCGCCCGCTGGACCGACATGCCGTTGGCCAGCTCCTCGCGTATCCGCGAGAAGATCAGCACGTTGGCGTCCACCGCCATACCCATGGTCAGCACGATACCGGCGATGCCCGGCAGGGTCAGGGTCGCGCCGAGGACCGACATCAGCGCCACCAGCATGACCATGTTGAAGGCCAGCGCAACGGTGGCGATCACGCCGAAGAAACGGTAGATGACGATGATGAACAGCGATACGAAGAGCATGCCCCAGAGCGACGCATCGACACCCTTGGCGATGTTGTCCGCCCCCAGGCTCGGGCCGATGGTGCGTTCTTCGGCGAAGTACATCGGTGCAGCCAGGCCGCCGGCACGCAGCAGCAGGGCCAGTTCGGAGGACTCGCCCGGGCCATCGAGGCCGGTGATGCGGAACTGGTTGCCCAGCGGCGACTGGATGGTCGCCAGACTGATGATCTGCTTCTCTTCCTTGAACGCCGGAACCGCGACCTCCTTCTCGACGCCATCGACCATCTGCTTGGTGTAGCGGGTCACCGGCTTCTGCTCGATGAACACCACCGCCATGCTGCGGCCGACGTTGTTGCGGGTGGCGCGGTTCATCAGCTCGCCGCCGTGGCCATCCAGGCGGATGTTCACTTGCGGGCGGCCGTTCTCGTCGAAACTGGCGCTGGCGTCGGTGACCTGGTCGCCGGTGATGATCACCCCGCGCTCCAGCGGCACCGGCGGACGGCGCGGCTCGCGGAACTCGAAGGTCTCGGTGGCGGACTTCAGGGCGTCCGGCTCGGCGGCCAGGCGGAATTCGAGGTTAGCGGTCTTGCCGAGGATTCGCTTGGCTTCCGCGGTGTCCTGCACGCCCGGCAGCTCGACCACGATGCGATTGGCGCCCTGGCGCTGCACCAGCGGCTCGGATACGCCCAGCTCGTTGACCCGGTTGCGGACGGTGGTGAGGTTCTGCTTGATGGAGTACTCGCGGATTTCCGCCAGTTTGGCCTGGGTCAGGGCGACACGCAGGACCTGCAGGCCGTTGCGCTCTTCGGGCACGACCTCGAAATCGCGGAAGTCCTTGGCGATCAGGCTGCGCGCCTTGTCCAGGGATTCGCTGTCGGTGAAGCCGAGCTGGATCGCGCGATCCTGGATCGGCAGGCTGCGGTAGCGCACGCGCTCCTTGCGCAGCAGGCTCTTCACTTCGCTTTCATAGACCTTCAGGCGGGCATCGACCGCCTTGTCCATGTCCACTTCCAGCAGGAAGTGCACGCCGCCGGACAGGTCCAGGCCGAGCTTCATTGGGCTGCCGCCCAGCTTGCGCAGCCACTCGGGAGTGGTCTGGGCCAGGTTCAGCGCCACCACGTAGTCGTCGCCCAGGGTCCGGCGCACCACTTCCTTGGCGGGAAGCTGGTCGTCCTGCTTGACCAGGCGGATCAGGCCGCCCTTCTTCGACAGGCTGTTGGCCTTCACCGCGATACCGGCGTCGGTCAGCGCCTTGGCAGCGCGGTCGACGTCGGCCTGGGTGACCTGCAGCGCCGTGCTGGCGCCGCTGATCTGCACCGCCGGGTCGTCCGGGTAGAGGTTGGGTGCGGAATAGATGAACCCGACGGCGAGGACCGCCAGGATCAGCAGATATTTCCACAGAGGATACTTGTTGAGCATGACACCGCCCGTTATGACGCGGGGCGCCTTGCGCGCCCCGTCATGTGTTTAGGTGAAAATCAGATCGCTTTCAGGGTGCCTTTCGGCAGGGTCGCGGCAATCGCGGCCTTCTGGAACTTCAGCTCGACGTTGTCGGAAACCTCGACGACGACGAAATCGTCGGCGACCTTGGTCACCTTGCCGGCGATACCGCCGGAAGTGACGACTTCGTCACCTTTTTGCAGGTTGCCCAGCAGGTTCTTGTGTTCCTTGGCGCGCTTGGCCTGGGGACGCCAGATCATCAGGTAGAAGATGACCAGGAAACCGACCAGGAAGACCCACTCGAAACCGGTGCCGGCCGGGCCAGCGGCTGCCGGAGCGGCTGCGTCGGCGTAGGCAGCGGGAATTAGAAAGCTCATGTAGCACTCCTGTCACAAAGCAATAGAGTTGGATAAAGGAAAGTCAGGCATCCAGCGGCGGCGTGGGAAGGCCGCGCTTGGCATAGAAGGCATCGACAAAGGCGGCCAATGTACCCTGTTGGATTGCCTCGCGCAAACCAGCCATAACCCGCTGATAATGCCGCAAGTTGTGGATGGTATTGAGCATGCTACCGAGCATTTCCCCGCACTTGTCCAAGTGGTGCAGATAGGCGCGGGAAAAATGTTTGCAGGTGTAACAGTCGCAGGTCGGGTCGAGCGTGGAGTCGTCGTGCTTGTGTACCGAGTTGCGGATCTTGATCACCCCGCTGTCGACGAACAGGTGGCCGTTGCGCGCATTGCGCGTCGGCATCACACAGTCGAACATGTCCACGCCGCGGCGCACGCCTTCCACCAGGTCTTCCGGCTTGCCCACGCCCATCAGGTAGCGCGGCTTGTCGGCCGGCATCTGCGGCGGCAGGAAATCGAGCACGCGGATCATCTCTTCCTTCGGCTCGCCCACCGACAAACCACCGATGGCCAGGCCGTCGAAGCCGATCTCCTGCAAGCCATCCAGCGAGCGCAGGCGCAGGTCCTCGTGCATACCGCCCTGGACGATGCCGAACAGCGCCGACGGGCTATCGCCATGGGCGATCTTCGAGCGCTTGGCCCAGCGCAGCGACAGCTCCATGGAGCGCTTGGCGACGTCATGGTCGGCCGGGTACGGCGTGCATTCGTCGAAGATCATCACGATGTCCGAGCCCAGGGCGCGTTGCACCGCCATGGACTCCTCCGGCCCCATGAAGACCTTGGCGCCGTCCACCGGCGAGGCGAAGGTCACGCCCTCCTCCTTGATCTTGCGCATGGCTCCCAGGCTGAACACCTGGAAACCGCCGGAATCGGTGAGGATCGGGCCTTTCCACTGCATGAAGTCGTGCAGGTCGCCGTGGCGCTGGATCACCTCGGTGCCCGGGCGCAACCAGAGATGGAAGGTGTTGCCGAGGATGATCTGCGCGCCGATGTCCTCGATGTCGCGCGGCAACATGCCCTTCACCGTGCCGTAGGTGCCCACCGGCATGAAGGCCGGGGTCTCGACCACGCCGCGGGGGAAGGTCAGGCGGCCGCGACGGGCCTTGCCGTCGGTCGCCAGCAGCTCGAAGTTCATGAAGCTCATGGATCAGTCCTCGGGTCCGCGGGGCGCGGGATTGCGGGTGATGAACATGGCATCACCGTAACTGAAGAAGCGATAGCCCTGCGCCACCGCCGCGGCGTAGGCGGCCATGGTCTCCGGGTAGCCGGCGAAGGCCGAGACCAGCATCAGCAGGGTGGATTCGGGCAGGTGGAAGTTGGTGACCAGGGCATCGACCACATGGAACGGCCGGCCCGGGTAGATGAAGATGTCGGTGTCGCCGCTGAAGGGCTTCAGCTCACCGTCGCGTGCCGCGCTTTCCAGCGAGCGCACGCTGGTGGTGCCGACGGCGACTACCCGGCCCCCGCGAGCCCGGCAGGCGGAAACCGCGTCCACCACGTCCTGGCCGACCTCCAGCCATTCGCGGTGCATCACATGGTCCTCGATGCGCTCGACACGCACCGGCTGGAAGGTACCGGCGCCGACATGCAGGGTAACGAAGGCGGTATCCACCCCCTTCGCGCGGATCGCCTCGAGCAGCGCCTCATCGAAGTGCAGGCCGGCGGTCGGGGCCGCCACCGCACCGGCGCGCTGGGCGTAGACGGTCTGGTAGCGCTCGCGGTCGGCCGCATCGTCCGGTCGGTCGATATAGGGAGGCAACGGCATGTGCCCGACCCGCTCCAGCAAAGGCAGCACAGGCTCGGCGAAAGCGAGTTCGAACAGAGCGTCGTGGCGTTGCAGCATCTCCGCGCTGCCACCGCCTTCGACGAGGATCCGCGTACCGGGCTTGGGCGCCTTGCTGGCGCGTATGTGGGCAAGCACCCGGTGCTGGTCGAGCACGCGCTCGACCAGGACTTCCAGCTTGCCACCGGACTCCTTCTGGCCGAACAGGCGCGCCGGGATCACCCGGGTATTGTTGAACACCATCAGGTCGCCCGGACGCAGGTAGTCCAGGAGATCGGCGAATTGTCTGTGGGCGAGGGTTCCCGTCGGGCCATCCAGCGCCAACAGGCGGCTTGCGCGGCGTTCAGGCAGGGGATGACGGGCGATCAGGGCCTCGGGCAAGTCGAAATGAAAATCGGCGACACGCATGGGGAGACTCTCGAAAGGCCGCGTAGCTTACCGGAAATGTGTTTTCCCCGCCACGAACCCGATTGACCAACGGTAGGCGCCTCCCTATACTGCGCCGCCATTGCCTCGGTGGCGGAATCGGTAGACGCGGCGGATTCAAAATCCGTTTCTGGCGACAGAGTGAGAGTTCGAGTCTCTCCCGAGGCACCACCACATTGTTTCTAGGACTTCCCAAGAAATCCCGAAACCCACGAAGAACCGGCCCTCTGGCCGGTTTTTTGTTGCCTGCGATTCCCAACCAAACCCTTGTAAGCCCATCGATTTGGGGGCATATATGGGGGGATCTGAATTCGGTCAAGGACGATTCCCCCAGAATGAGCGCAACCCTCGACGACTCGGGCTTCTCAGCCCTGCAGCCCAAAGACCGTCCCTACAAGGTAAGTGCCGGCGCCAGCCTCTTCCTGGAGGTGAATCCCCACGGTTCGAAACTGTGGCGACTCAAATACCTAGTGAGAGGGACTGAGAAAGGGTTGGCGCTCGGCACCTATCCAACGATGTAGTGGTCAACCCATCCCGGACAGTGGGTTGAGTTTTTCTTCGGCCACCGCAGGTGGTAACCCGTCGTTGAATTGATGCGGCCTGATCCAGTTGTAGCGGTGCATCAGGTAATGACTGATGTCCCGTTGGGCCTCCCGCGCCATCAGGTAATCCGTTGACGGGACCCGATCCGACTTCAGACTGCGGAACAGGCGCTCCATCG
>NZ_KV812641.1:0-35873 GCF_001813485.1 Pseudomonas sp. HMSC067G02 | reverse complement strand
TCACCCTTCACTCTCGAAGTGGGGCGCATTCTACGGAGCGATTCGGCCCCTGGCAAGCCCCTCGATGAAAAAAATTTTCTGCCGTTCCAAGGAGTTAGCGACGGACCGGGGTTGGCCTGAGCCGCCAGCGGCGGAATAATGGGTCCTTTGTGCCCGGAGAGAACGACCCCATGTGGTTCCGCAATCTGCTCGTCTACCGCCTCACCCAGGATCTGCAACTGGATGCCGATTCCCTCGAGAAAGCCCTCGGCGAAAAACCCGCCCGCCCCTGCGCCAGCCAGGAGCTGACCACCTACGGCTTCACCGCGCCGTTCGGCAAAGGCCCGGACGCACCGCTGGTACACGTCAGCCAGGACTTCTTCCTGATCTCGGCACGCAAGGAAGAGCGCATCCTGCCGGGCAGCGTCGTGCGTGACGCACTGAAGGAAAAGGTCGACGAGATCGAAGCCCAGCAGATGCGCAAGGTCTACAAGAAGGAACGCGACCAGTTGAAGGACGAGATCGTCCAGACCCTGCTGCCGCGCGCTTTCATCCGCCGCTCCAGCACCTTCGCCGCGATCGCGCCAAGCCTCGGCCTGATCCTGGTCGACTCGGCCAGCGCGAAGAAGGCCGAAGACCTGCTCTCGACGCTGCGCGAAGCGCTCGGCTCCCTGCCGGTACGCCCGCTGAGCGTGAAGGTCGCGCCGACCGCGACCCTCACCGACTGGGTCAAGACCCAGGAAGCCGCCGGCGACTTCCACGTGCTCGACGAATGCGAGCTGCGCGACACCCACGAGGACGGCGGCGTGGTCCGTTGCAAGCGCCAGGACCTGACCAGCGAGGAAATCCAGCTGCATCTCACCGCCGGCAAGCTGGTCACCCAGTTGTCCCTGGCCTGGTCGGACAAGCTGTCCTTCGTCCTCGACGACAAGCTGGCGGTCAAGCGCCTGCGCTTCGAAGACCTGCTGCAGGAGCAGGCGGAAAAGGACGGCGGCGAAGACGCCCTCGGCCAGCTCGATGCCAGCTTCACCCTGATGATGCTGACCTTCGCCGAATTCCTTCCGGCGCTCTTCGAGGCCCTCGGCGGCGAAGAAATCCCCCAGGGCGTCTGACGCCCCGCTCTCCCGGCGGCGCCCGCCGCTGGGAGAGTCGCGCCCGGCATGGCAGACTGGCGGCCGTCCAATAACAAGGAAAGCCCATGCGTGCCCTGACCGCCCTGAGCCGTTTCGTCAGCGCCAGCTTCCCGTTCTGGGTCCTGCTGTTCGCCATCCTCGCCTTCTTCCGGCCGGCCTGGTTCCTCCCGCTCACCGTCGCCATCGCGCCGCTGCTCGGTCTGGTGATGTTCGGCATGGGCCTGACGCTCAAGGGCGAAGACTTCCGCGAGGTCGCCCGGCACCCCATACGGGTGCTGATCGGCGTGCTGGCCCAGTTCGTCATCATGCCCGGCCTGGCCTGGTTGCTCTGTCGCCTGTTGCAGTTGCCGGCGGAGATCGCGGTGGGCGTGATCCTGGTCGGCTGCTGCCCCGGCGGCACCGCTTCCAACGTGATGACCTGGCTGTCCCGTGGCGATGTCGCCCTGTCGGTGGCGATCACCTCGGTGACCACCCTGCTCGCCCCGCTGGTCACGCCGGCGCTGGTCTGGCTGCTGGCCTCGGCTTGGCTGCCGGTGTCGTTCGCGGCGATGTTCCTGTCGATCCTCCAGGTGGTGCTGGTGCCCATCGCCCTCGGCCTGCTGGCACAGCGCCTGCTCGGCGAGCGCACCCGACAGGTGGCGGAGGTGCTGCCGCTGGTCTCGGTATTCAGCATCGTGGTGATCATCGCCGCGGTGGTGGCCGCCAGCCAGGCGCGGATCGCCGAGTCCGGCCTGCTGATCATGGCCGTGGTGATGCTGCACAACGGCTTCGGCCTGTCGCTCGGCTATCTCACCGGCAAGCTGACCGGCATGCCGCTGGCGCAGCGCAAGGCCCTGGCCATCGAAGTCGGCATGCAGAACTCGGGGCTCGGCGCGGCGCTGGCCAACGCCCACTTCTCGCCCCTGGCAGCGGTGCCCAGCGCGCTGTTCAGCGTCTGGCACAATCTCTCCGGTTCGCTGCTGGCTGCCCTGTTCCGACGTATGGAAGATACACCGCGTTGAACTGGGTCCCGGTCGGGAAGCCTTGTCCCGACCGATGAACCATGCAAAATACCGCACGCAGTGAGGACGACCTCACCACCCGCCTCCGGCCGGTGATCGAATGGGGACGGCCCCGCCACCCGTTGCCCTGGAGATCGCCATGTCCTGGATCATCCTGTTTTTCGCCGGCCTGTTCGAAGTGGGCTGGGCCGTTGGTCTGAAATACACCGAAGGCTTCAGCAAGCCGCTTCCCACGGTCCTCACGGCGCTCGCCATGCTGGTCAGCCTGGGCCTGCTCGGCCTGGCCATGAAGCACCTGCCGCTGGGCACCGCCTATGCCGTCTGGACCGGGGTCGGCGCGGTCGGCACGGTAATCGCCGGGATCGTCCTGTTCGGCGAATCCATGGCATTGCTGCGCCTGGCCAGCGTCGCGCTGATCGTCTGCGGACTGGTCGGCCTCAAGCTGAGCCATTAGACATCCATCGAATATGCTCCGAGGGGTATCGCTTTCCGCAGTTTTATCGCGTACTCTGCGACCACTGTGCTTGCTTGGGTCACAGTGAATCGTGACCTGGTGTGGTAGATCTCGGTCCGCTCATCGCCTCGGCTCCTCGTACTCTTTGCAACTCAGTACCTACCGGCTCGGATATTTCCGTCGCCGCAATCAACTTTGTTTCAGGAGTTACACCATGTCGAATCGTCAGAACGGCACCGTAAAATGGTTCAACGACGCCAAAGGCTTCGGCTTCATCACCCCGGAAAGCGGTAACGACCTGTTCGTTCACTTCCGTTCCATCCAGGGCACCGGCTTCAAGAGCCTGCAGGAAGGCCAGAAGGTTTCCTTCGTGGTCGTCAACGGCCAGAAAGGCCTGCAAGCCGACGAAGTACAAGTTATCTAACTTGTAGTTCGCCAAAAAAAGCCCCGGCATCGCCGGGGCTTTTTCGTTTCTGCGGATCGATCAACGAGCTTCGCCGCGCAAGCTCGTCACCCGCGCCTGCAGGTCGAGGCGCTCCACCGCCCCCGGCGCCACCGATTCGCCGGCCACCAGGCTTACCCGCGACCACAGGCGGCGGAAGAAGCCCTTGTTCGGGTCGCGGCTGAAGAAGCTGCCCCACAGGCCCTGCAGCGCCATGGGGATCACCGGAACCGGGGTTTCCTCGATGATCCGCTCGATCCCGGCGCGGAACTCGTTCATCTCGCCGTCGGCGGTCAGCTTGCCCTCAGGGAAGATGCACACCAGCTCCCCGTCCCTCAGGTAGTCGGCGATGCGCTGGAAGGCTCGTTCGTAGATCCCTTCGTCCTCGTGGCGCGCCGCTATGGGCACCGCGCCGGCGGTGCGGAAGACGAAGTTGAGCACCGGCAGCGAGAAGATCCTGTAGTACATGACGAAGCGCACCGGCCGCCGGATCGAGCCGGCGATCAGCAGCGCGTCCACGTACGAGACGTGGTTGCACACCAGCACCGCCGCTCCCTCGTCCGGGATCGCCTCCAGATTCACATGCCGGACCCGGTACATGGTGTGGCTGAGCAGCCAGACCAGGAAGCGCATGGTGAATTCCGGGACGATCTTGAAGATGTACACGTTCACCGCGACGTTCATCAGCGACAGAGCGAGAAAAAGCTGCGGGATCGACAGCTTGGCGACGCTGAGGAAGAGGATCGAGACCAGCGCCGCGGCGACCATGAACAAGGCGTTGAGGATGTTGTTGGCGGCGATCACCCGGGCCCGCTTGTCTTCGTCGGTGCGCGCCTGGATCAGGGCGTACAGCGGTACGATGTAGAAGCCGCCGAAAATGCCGATGAACAGGATGTCGGCCAGCACCGCCCAGGTCTCATGGTGGCGCAGCACCGCCAGCCAGTCGTAGGGCGCCTCGCCTGGGGGAATGCCGCCGGCGTGCCACCAGAGGAGGATGCCGAAGACGGTCAGGCCGATCGAGCCGAACGGCACCAGGCCGATCTCCACCTTGCGACCGGAAAGCTTCTCGCACAGCATCGAGCCCAGCGCGATGCCCACCGAGAACACGGTGAGGATCAGGGTCACCACGCTTTCGTCGCCGTGCAGCCATTCCTTGGCGAAGGTCGGGATCTGCGTCAGGTAGACCGCGCCGAGGAACCAGAACCAGGAGTTGCCCACCAGCGAGCGCGAGACCGCCGGGCGCTGGCCGAGCCCCAGGCGGAGGATGCTCCAGGACTGGGCGAAGATGTTCCAGTCGAGCTTCAACCCCGGCAGCGCCGCCGCCGCTCGCGGAATGCCGCGGCTGGCCAGGTAGCCGCAGGCGGCCACCAGCACCACCGCGGTGGCCACCGCCGCCGCGTAATGCGCATGGGACATCAGCACGCCGGCGCCGATGGTGCCGGCCAGGATCGCCAGGAAGGTGCCCATCTCCACCAGCGCGTTGCCGCCGACCAGTTCGTCCTCGTGCAGGTGCTGGGGCAGGATCGAATACTTCACCGGGCCAAATAGCGCCGAGTGGGTGCCCATGGCGAACAGCGCGACGAACATCAGCGGCAGGCTGCCGAAGACGAAGCCGGCAGCGCCGACCAGCATGATGCCCACCTCGGCCAGCTTCAGCGCGCGCATCAGCGCGTCCTTGTTGTACTTCTCGCCGAACTGTCCGCCCAGTGCCGAGAACAGGAAGAACGGCAGGATGAACAGCAGCGCGCAGAGGTTGACCAGCAGACTGCGGTCGCCGCTGACGCTGAGGTGATAGAGGATGGCGAGGATCAGCGACTGCTTGAAGATGTTGTCGTTGAAGGCGCCGAGCAGCTGGGTGATGAAGAACGGCAGGAAACGCCGCTTGCCCAGCAGGGCGAATTGCGAATGTTGGGTCATCGTCCTTGTTACCTTGCGTGGCCGCCGAAAGGAAGCCCGTCATCGATTGGACTGCATGGACCGCGGATCAGGCCACAGCGTTCCGATGGAAATTCCGCGCCCATCATAGAACAGGCGTCCGCGTTGCCGCAGGACGCCTGTCGTCGGACGATGCGCCAAGTCGCATCCGAATATTCAGAAACCGACGCTGGCCTGCATGAACAGCGTTCGCGGCTGACCCACGTAGATTCCCGAATTGTTGTCGCTGGAGCGGGTGAAATACTGCTTGTCGAACAGGTTCTTCACCCCGAGGCCGAGCTTCAGGTTCGACGCCTGCGGGCCGAAGTCGTAGCCGACGCGGGCATTCCAGGTCACGTAGCCGGGAATGTCGCCGTACTGGCCGTCGGCGCTGGGCTCGGTGATGTAGTTGTGGGTGAAGTTGCCCTGGCTGTCGGTGCTCAGCCCTGGCGCGCGCTGCATGGACTGGGCGAAGGCGTCGAGGTTGTAGGTCCAGCGGTCGACCTCGTAGCGCACCCCGGCGGTGGCCACCTGGCGCGAGTAGAGCGGCAGGTCGCGCCCCTTGAAGGAGGGAATGTCGCCTTCGTAGGTGGCGCGGGTATAGGTGAGGCTGCCGTAGACCGACAGGCCGTCCAGGCGCGGATCGAGAGCGGCGAAGTCATAGTGGCCGGAAGTCTCGATGCCCTGGTGCTTGGTGGCGCCGAGGTTGGTCCAGCCGACGTCGTTGCTGACGTACTGCAGCTCGTCGTCGAAGTCGATGTAGAACAGCGTGATCTCGCCGCCCCAGCTGCCGTTGTCGTAGCGCGTGCCCAGTTCGTAGGTCTTGGCCTTCTCCGGCTCCAGGCCGGCGGCGGTATCGTTGCCGCTGCCGCCCTGGCCGAGCTGGAAATACTGCAGGCTGCCGAACGATTCGGAGTAGTTGGCGAACAGCTTCCACTCGTCGCTCAAGTGATACATCAGGCTCAGCGCCGGCAGCGGTTCGTTGTAGTCCTTGCTGCGCTTCTTCTCCTGCACCGGCTTGCCGTTCAGGCCGAGCACCGGGCGGTCGCGCCAGTCGCTGTCGATCTTCTCGAAGCGGATGCCGGGGGTGATGGTCCAGTTGCCGACATCGATCTTGTCGTCGATGTAGAAGGCGCTGGCCTCGGTACCGCCGGTACGGTCCTGGTAGGTATGGCCGTCCGAGCCGGGACGCACGGTCGGCACATTGTCGACCAGTGCCAGTTGGCTGGCACGCTCGTTCATCGCTTCCTTCAGGTAGCGGTAGCCGATGCCGATCTCCTGGGTGGTCGGGCCGGCGAAGAAGATCCGCGAGACCCGCGGCTCCACCGCGAACACATGGTAGTCGCGCGGGTACGAGGTGATGGTCCTGAGGTTGCGCGCGGCGATGCTGCTGCCGCGGAAACTGTCGCTGTAGTAGGTGAGCACCTCGAACTGGGTGAGGTCGTCGACCTGGCGGGTGTACTTCAGCGAGAAGTCCTTGCGCCGACCACGGAAGTTGTCCCAGTCGCGCACCGACTGGAAGGGATCGTCGTCGTACTGCGCCTGGGTCAGGCCGCCCGGCATATCGGCGTAGGCGTCGTAGTAGTGGAAGTTGGCCGCCAACTGGTCGCTGTCGGTGAGCTGCCAATGAGTCTTGAGCAGCACGTCATCGATATCGTTGTCGTTGTTGCCGTCGCGGTAGTCGGCGCCCTTCACCCCGGAATACAGCAGCGCCACGCCCAGGCCGTTGTCGGCGGTCCCGCCGAGGAACGCCTGGTTGAGCTTCTTCCAGCCGCCGTGGCCGGCATGCTCGATGGTGGTGCCGATTTCGCCGGAGAACTTCTCCGGAATCGCCCGGGTCACGAAGTTGATCACCCCGCCGACGTTCTGCGGGCCGTAGCGCACCGAGCCGGCGCCGCGCACGACGTCGATACTCTCCAGGTTGCCGATGGACAGCGGCATCATCGACAGCTGCGGCTGGCCGTAGGGCGCCACCGCCGCCGGCACGCCGTCGATCATCACCGTCGAGCGCGGCGACAGGCGTGAAGTCAGGCCACGCACCCCGACGTTCAGGGAGATGTCGCTGCCGCCGGTACCGTTGTTGTCCTGCACTTGCACGCCGGGCACCTTGCGCAGCACGTCGCGGACGTTCTGCGCACCGCTCTCGAGCATTTCCCGACGACGCACCACGCTGCGCGCGCCGGGATGGTTCTGCACCACCGCCTGGTCGGCTTCGCCCAGCCAGTCGCCGACCACGGTGACCGTGCCCAGCTCCTTGGCTTCCTCTTCGGCCTGCGCCGCCTGCATGGACACACCCAGCGCGATGGCGACGGCCAGGCGCGACAACGAACTCACGGACGACATCGAGGCTCCCCCAGGGACGCAGGAAAAAGTGGGGCGCAAAATTACGGCAAATCGTAAAGAACGTAAATACAAATGATTTGCAAATGTGAGCTTGACTTATTCGTATGTCGTCAAGGACGAGCGCGCGCAGGCCGAGCGGTATTCACCCGGTGCCACCCCGTAGGCCTGCTTGAACTGGCGACCGAGGTGGCTCTGGTCGGCGAAGCCCAGCTCCAGGGCCACCTCCAGCGGCGCCCGGCCGCTCTTGAGCAGTGCCCTGGCCTGCTCCAGGCGGCGCTGCCTGAGCCAGGCGTGGGGCGGCATGCCGGTGGCGCGACGGAAGACCCGGGCAAAATGGAACGGGGACAGATTGACCGCCGCCGCCAGTTCCTCCAGCGAAGGCGGATCGAGCAACCGCGCCGCCAGCAGTTCGCGGGCGCGGGCCACCGCCAACGGCTCCTGCCCGGCCTTCGGCGCTTCTGGCAGGCGGGCGTGGCGACGGAACAGGGCGAGCATCGTCTCGCGCCAGCGGGTCTGGGTTTCCAGGCTGCCGGCATGCTCGGCCAGCAGGCGGTGCAAGTGGACGAAGGCGCGTGCCAGGGGCTGGTCGTGGATCACGCTGTCGGCGAAACGCGGCACGCCGCCATGATGGATTTCCAGCTCGTCGAGAATCCCGTCGATCTGCTCCATCTCCGGGTAGTAGCCGCGATAGAGCCAACCGGCATCATGGGCCTTGGAGCCGGTGTGCACTTCGTCGGGGTTGATCAGCACCATGCTGCCCAGCGGGGCCAGGTGCTCGCCGCCACGATGGCGGAAGCGCTGCGCGCCCTGCTCGATGATGACCAGGGCGAAGCTGCTGTGCACGTGCGGCGCGAAGCGCTGCTCCACATAGCGCGCGTGCAGCAGTTCGACGCCGCCCAGTTCGGCGGCGCGCCAGAAATGCGTGTGTTCTCCGCTCGTCTCGTCCGGCACTGCCGTCTCCTCGTTCGCCCGTCCGGACGGGCCGCCCAGCATACCGCAGGAGCGAAGGAACCGGCTTCAGCCGGTGAAGCTGGCTTCCAGCGCCGCCTTGACCTGCGGCCATTCGTGGTCGGTGATGCTGTAGACGAAGGTGTCGTCTAGCCGCCCGCCGGCCAGCCGCCGGTGGTTGCGCAGCACGCCCTCGCGCTGCGCGCCGAGCTTGTCGATGGCGCCCTGGGCGCGCAGGTTGCTCGCCGCCGTGCTGAGCTGCACGCGGACCATGCGCAGGTTGTCGAAGGCATGCTTGAGCATCAGGTACTTGATCATGCGGTTCAGGCCGCTGCCGTGCTGGGCCTGGTCGAGCCAGGTCCAGCCGATCTCGCAGGCCGGCAAGGCGGGAAGGAATTCGGCGAAGCGCGTGGTCCCGACCAGTTGCACGCCGAGGCGGACGGCGAGCGGCAACGCCCTGCCCTCGCGCTGCTCGGCGAGGCTCTGGCGGTACCAGTCCGGCCGCGTCGGTCCGTCCATGTACTGCAGCGCCTCGCGGTTGGCTTCGGCGAGGCTCACCAGCTCGGGAATGTCCGCTTCCACCAGCGGCTCGAGACGCAAGGCTCCGCGCTGCAGGGTGATCGGTAGCGGCTTGAACATGGGCGCCCTCCTCGACATCGACGCAAAACTCCGCTCCCATCAGAGCGTAGCGGCCGCGTTTAGTGCCGCAGCCGAAACCGGCTACGATGAACGGACAGCCGGCCGCCGGGGCCGTCCGCGCTCACGCAGCCCGGCACGCTACCAACTCCGCGCGTCCGGCTCAAGCATGCGTGCGACCTTGGTCGCAGGCGGCCTGACGCGCGGGCCGACAAGTGCGAAACTGGCGCGAAAGCAAGACCCCCGCCTCACGCCAGCTTCTCGCGGGGACATCATCGGAGTTCGCATGTCGCTGTCCATCGGGCTGATCGCCGTGGTCGCCCTGGTCTACATGGCCATCCTGTTCGCCATCGCCTTCTATGGCGACCGTCGCCGCACCCCGCTCTCACCCCGCCTGCGCGCCTGGGTCTACAGCCTCTCCCTGGCAGTGTACTGCACCAGCTGGACCTTCTTCGGCGCGGTCGGCCAGGCCACCGACCAGCTCTGGTCGTTCCTGCCGATCTACCTCGGACCAGTGCTGCTGATGCTGTTCGCGCCCTGGGTGCTGCAGAAGATGATCATGATCAGCAAGCAGGAGAACATCACCTCCATCGCCGACTTCATCGCCGCCCGCTACGGCAAGTCGCAGGCGCTGGCGGTGGTGGTGGCGCTGATCTGCATGGTCGGCGTGCTGCCCTACATCGCCCTGCAACTGAAAGGCATCGTCCTCGGGGTGAATCTGCTGATCGGCTCCGGTGCCGACTCCACCGGTACCCGCGCCCAGGACACGGCGCTGATCGTGTCGCTGGTGCTGGCGCTGTTCACCATCGTCTTCGGTACCCGCAGCCTGGATGTCACCGAACACCACCGCGGCATGGTCCTGGCCATCGCTTTCGAGTCGCTGGTCAAGCTCACCGCCTTCCTCGCCGTGGGCATCTTCGTCACCTTCGGCCTCTACGACGGCTTCGCCGATCTCTTCTCCCAGGCCCGCGCCGCGCCGCAGTTGGCCGACTACTGGGAAGAGACCGTGCACTGGCCGGCGATGCTGCTGCAGACCGGCGTGGCGATGACCGCGATCATGTGCCTGCCGCGGCAATTCCACGTCACCGTGGTGGAGAACATCGAGCCGCGCGACCTCAACCTGGCGCGCTGGGTGTTCCCCATCTACCTGGTGCTGGCCGCGTTGTTCGTGGTGCCGATCGCCCTCGCCGGCCAGTTGCACCTGCCCGCCGGGGTAATGCCGGACTCCTTCGTCATCAGCCTGCCGCTGGCCGAGGCGCACCCGGCGCTGGCCCTGCTGGCGTTCATCGGCGGCGCCTCGGCCGCCACCGGAATGGTCATCGTCGCCAGCGTCGCGCTGTCGACCATGGTCTCCAACGACATGCTCCTGCCGTGGCTGCTGCGACGCCGGGAAAAGGACACCGAACGGCCCTTCGAGGCCTTCCGTCACTGGCTGCTGACCGTACGCCGGGTGAGCATCGCGGTGATCCTGCTGCTCGCCTACGTGGCCTACCGCCTGCTCGGCTCCAGCGCCAGCCTGGCGACCATCGGCCAGATCGCCTTCGCCGCCATCGCCCAGCTCGGCCCGGCGATGATCGGCGCGCTGTACTGGAAACAGGCCAACCGCCGCGGGGTCTTCGCCGGCCTCGCCGCCGGCTCGCTGCTGTGGGCCTATACGCTGGTCCTGCCGGTGGTGGCCAAGGGCCTTGGCTGGCCGCTGGAGCGCATCCCCGGCCTGACCTGGCTGGCAAGCAATCCCTTCGGCCTGCCGATCGAGCCGCTGACCCAGGGCGTGCTGATCTCGCTGGTCGGCAACTTCGCCCTGTTCGGCCTGGTCTCGGTGCTCTCGCGCACCCGCGTGTCCGAGCACTGGCAGGCCAGCCGCTTCATCGGCCAGGAGATCTCCCAGCGGCAGAACTCGCGCTTCATGCTCGCGGTGCAGGTGGAAGACCTGCTGATGCTCGCCGCGCGTTTCGTCGGCGAGGAACGCGCGCGGCAAAGCTTCATCCGCTTCGCCTACCGCCAGGGCAAGGGCTTCACCCCGAACCAGACCGCCAACAACGAGTGGATCGCGCACACCGAGCGCCTGCTCGCCGGGGTCCTCGGCGCGTCCTCGGCGCGGGCGGTGGTGAAGGCCGCCATCGAAGGGCGCGAGATGCAGGTGGAGGACGTGGTGCGGATCGCCGACGAAGCCTCCGAGGTGCTGCAATTCAACCGCGCCCTGCTGCAGGGCGCGATCGAGAACATCACCCAGGGCATCAGCGTGGTCGACCAGTCGCTGCGCCTGGTGGCCTGGAACCACCGCTACCTGGAACTGTTCGAGTACCCGGACGGGCTGATCTACGTCGGCCGACCGATCGCCGACATCATCCGCTACAACGCCGATCGCGGCCTGTGCGGGCCCGGCGATCCGGACATGCACGTGGCCAAGCGCCTGTACTGGATGCGCCAGGGCACTCCGCACACCTCCGAGCGGCTGTTCCCCAACGGCCGGGTCATCGAGCTGATCGGCAACCCGATGCCCGGCGGCGGCTTCGTCATGAGCTTCACCGATATCACCGCCTACCGCGAGGCCGAACAGGGCCTCAAGGGCGCCAACGAGTCGCTGGAACAGCGGGTCCAGGAGCGTACCCAGGAACTCTCGCAGTTGAACCAGGAACTCAGCGAGGCGAAGAGCAACGCCGAGGCCGCCAACCAGTCGAAGACCCGCTTCCTCGCCGCCGTCAGCCACGACCTGATGCAGCCGCTGAACGCCGCGCGGCTGTTTTCCGCCGCCCTCGCCCACCAGGACGCGCTGCCCGGAGAGGTCCGCGACCTGGTGCAGCACCTCGACTCGTCGCTGCGTTCCGCCGAGGACCTGATCACCGACCTGCTGGACATCTCGCGCCTGGAAAGCGGCCGGGTCAGCGCCGAACGCAACCCGTTCCCGCTGAACAACCTCTACGATGCCCTCGGCGTCGAGTTCAAGGCGCTGGCCCAGGAACAGGGCCTGCATTTCCGCCTGCGCGGCAGCCAACTGCGGGTGGACAGCGACATCAAGCTGCTGCGGCGCATCCTGCAGAACTTCCTGACCAACGCTTTCCGCTACGCCAAGGGCCACGTGCTGCTCGGCGTGCGCCGCGAGGACGGCTACCTGCGCCTGGAAGTCTGGGATCAGGGGCCGGGCATCCCCCCGGACAAGCAGAAAGTCATCTTCGAAGAGTTCAAGCGCCTGGACAGCCACCAGACCCGCGCGGAGAAAGGCCTCGGTCTCGGCCTGGCGATCGCCGACCGGCTCTGCAAGGTCCTCGGCCATCCGCTGGAGGTACGTTCCTGGCCGGGCAAGGGCAGCGTCTTCAGCGTCCGCGTACCGCTGGCGCGGCAGGCGCCGCCGGCCCTGGCCAACGGCCACAAGGCCGAACCGGCGCAAGCGCTGAACGGCGCCCAGGTGCTCTGCGTGGACAACGAAGACAGCATCCTCGCCGGCATGAACAGCCTGCTCAGCCGCTGGGGCTGCCAGGTCTGGACCGCGCGCAGCCGCGAGGAATGCGCCACGCTGCTGGACAGCGAGATGCGCCCGCAACTGGCGTTGATCGACTATCACCTGGACGACGGCGAGACCGGTACGCAATTGATGGCCTGGCTGCGCACGCGCCTGGGCGAGCCGGTGCCGGGCGTGGTGATCAGCGCCGACGCGCGGCCGGAACTGGTGGCGGAGATCCACGCCGCCGGCCTCGACTACCTGTCCAAGCCGGTCAAGCCGGCCGCGTTGCGGGCCCTGCTCAGCCGCCATCTGAGCCTGCGCTGAGCGGGCCTCAGTGACGGCGGATCAGCAGCGCACGGATCTGCTGCGCGGTCTCGCCGTCGACTTCCGCGAGCATCCGCACCTTGCCGGCTACCAGCGCCGCCAGCGGCGCTCCGTCTCGATAGAGCAGGCGGTTGCCGGTCACCGCCGGCACCCGTTCGCCGGGTAGCAGGCCGCCGACCAGGTTCAACGGATCGACCGCCGACACCACCAGCATCGCCCCATCCGGCGGCCGCTTGCGCACCTCGCGCAACAGGCCGACCGCTTCCGCCAAGGCGAACTGCTCGCCGGCCAGGCCGGCGATGAAGCGCCCGCCGCGAATCTCGCCGCGCGCTTCCAGGCGATGGTAGACGCGCAGCAACTCGCGCCACGGCGGCAGCCAGTCGGCTTCGCGCTCCAGCAGGCGCCAGGCGACCACCCCATAGCGCCGCAGCAGGGTCCGGGCGACATGTTCGAGAACCTCCGCCGGCAAACGCTGCCCCGCCTCTTCCGCCTTCGCCCGGCGCAGCGGCGCCCAGCGCCCGGCGTCCTGCATGCCGCCCGGCAGGCCGCGCGAGCGGCGCTCCTGGCGGCTGCGCTTGTCCGCCGGCATCAGCAGGGTGCGCAGCCCGGCGAAGCTGTCGGCGTTGACCCGGCCGACCGAGACCAGCTCGCCGAGGGCGTTCTCCAGCTCGCTGCGCAGCAGGTGGGCATCCTGGCTCAGTTCGTCGAAGAACGATGCACCCTGCTCGCGCAGCACCTCCAGTACCCTGGCCGCGCGCGGCGACAGTTCCGGCTCCGGCGCGTCGCGCTGCAGGACGCTCCAGAGCCCCAGCTCACGGCGCGGCAGGAGCACGATCGGCGCGCTGCGCAGCGGACCGCCGGCGGCCTTGCTGCGTCCGGCCAGGCGCGCCCAGACGATGCGTCCGGAACGGCACAGCTGGTCCAGCCAATGGCTGGCGTAGTCGGCCACCCGCGCTGCCAGCAGTTCGCTTTCCCAGGCGGCCGCCGCGGCCTGGAAGCCCTCCAGTTGCTCGACCACCGTAGCCAGGGACTCCGCTCCCCGGCCACGGGTGCCCGGCGCCAGGCGCTGCCAGTCGAACAGGAAGCGCATGAAATCGGCGCGCTGCACCGGCTCGATTTCCCGGCGCAGGCGCTTCACCGTATAGCGATGGATGCGCGCCAGCAGATGGCGTTCGCACCATTCCTCTTCCGTCGCGCCAGGACTGAAGCGGCCACGCAGCACATAGCCTTCGCGCTCCAGGGCGGCCAACGCGTACTGCTGGTCGGCCAGGCCGATGCCCAGGTCGGCCGCCAACTGCCCGGCCGTGCGCGGCCCGAAGCCACCCAGGCGGGCGCGGGTCAGCTCCACGGTCGCCGCTTCCGCCGAGTCCGGCGGCGGATAGCCGCGAGGCGCCTGGAAAGCGTCGGGCACCTTCGCCGCGGGATGCACCAGGCGCATCGCCGGCAGGCGCTCCGCCGCCAGCCAGAGAATGCTGCCTGCGCAGTCCAGGCGTCCGGCGCGGCGTTGCTCCGACAGTTGCGCAAGCCATTCCCCCCAGCCCGGATTGGCCTCGGCCTCGCCCGAGGTGAGGTAGCCCAGGCTGTTCAGCGCCTCATGCATCTCGTCGGCGTTGCGCGCTTCCGGCCATGCCTCGCCACGCACCGCCTCGATCGCCTCAAGGTCCAGGGCGCCGAGATCGTCGGCGGACTCGGGATCGCTCCAGCGGCGATTCTGTACCGCCTGGGTACGCCGCTCCTCCAGCGGCGCATCGTCGAGATAGGCGTAGGGACGCGCGGTGAGTATCTCCGCCGCCAACGCCGAAGGCGCCGGCAGGTCGCGCGCCAGCAAGTCCACCGCGCCGCTCTCCATGTCGCGCAGCAGGGCCAGCCAGCCGTCGCAATCCATCGCCTCGTGCAGGCAGTCGTCAAGGGTCTGCGCCACCAGCGGGTGATCGGGCACCTCGCGCTCGCCGACGATATTCTCCAGGCACGCCACCTGGTCGGGGAACACGCTGGCCAGCAGATCCTCGCTCTTCATCCGCAGCAGTTGCGGCGGCACCTTGCGACCGCCGGTGTAGCGCGGCAAACCGAGCGAGGTGGTCAGGTTCCAGCGCCAGCGCACGCCGAACAGCGGCGCGTCGAGCACGGCCTGTACCAACAGATGCTCGGCGCTCGCCGAATGCAGGTAGCGCCAGACCTCGTCGAGGGGAAAGCTGTGGCTGGTGGACAGCGAAAGGATGATCGCGTCCTCGGTGGCCGCCGCCTGCAGCTCGAAGTTGAAGCTGCGGCAGAAACGCTTGCGCAGCGCCAGGCCCCAGGCGCGGTTGAGGCGGCTGCCGTGAGGACTGTGGATGATCAGTTGCATGCCGCCGGATTCGTCGAAGAAGCGTTCCATCACCAGCCGCCGGCTCCCGGGCAGGCCACCCAGGGCCTGGCGGGCGCGGGCCAGGTACTCGACGATCTGCCGCGCGGCGCCATCGTCCAGCCCGAGGGTGACGCCGAGCCAGGCGATGGCTGGCTCCAGCCGCTGCCCTTCCGGCAATGCCTGGCCTTCGCCGAGCAGCTCGTCGAGGGTGTCGCGCAGGCGCGCCACGCTGGCCGACAGCTCGTCGCTGCGCCCCGGCGCCTCGCCCAGCCAGAACGGAATGTTCGGCGGCTGGCCCTGGGCGTCCTCGACCCGCACCCGTCCCGGCTCGATGCGGATGATCCGGTACGAGGTGTTGCCCAGTTGGAACACGTCGCCGGCCAGGCTCTCCACCGCGAAATCCTCGTTGACCGTCCCCACCAGCAGGCCCTGCGGCTCCAGCAGCACGCTGTAGTCGCCGGTATCGGGAATGGTCCCGCCCGAGGTCAGCGCGGTCAGCCGCGCGCCACGGCGGCCACGGAGCAGGCCGTTGAGCGCATCGCGATGGAGATAGGCGCCGCGCACGCCGAGGCGTGAGTGGTAGCCCTCGGCAAGCATCCGCAGGACTTCGTCGAAGCGCTCGCGCTCCAGCCCGGCGTAGGGCTCGGCGCGGATCACCAGGCGATAGAGGTCGTCCTCGCGCCACTCCTGGCAGGCCACTTCGGCGACGATCTGCTGCGCCAGCACGTCCAGCGGCTGGCGCGGCAGCACCAGGCTGTCCAGCTCGCCACGGCGCACGCTGTCGAGCAGCGCCGCGCATTCCACCAGGTCGTCGCGGGAGGTCGGGAACAACCGGCCCTTGGGGGTGCCGCCGACGCTGTGCCCGGAGCGCCCGACCCGTTGCAGGAAGGCGGCGATGGAGCGCGGCGACGACAACTGGCAGACCAGCTCGACGTCGCCGATATCGATGCCCAGCTCCAGCGAGGCGGTCGCCACCAGTACCTTCAATTGCCCGGCCTTGAGGCGCTGCTCGGCATCCAGGCGCAGCTCCTTGGCCAGGCTGCCGTGGTGGGCCGCCACCTGGCGGCTGCCGAGGCGTTCGGCGAGGAAGCGGGTGACCCGCTCGGCCATGCGCCGGGTGTTGACGAACACCAGGGTGGTGCGGTGCTCGCCGGCCAGGTGCGCCAGGCGGTCGTAGACCAGCTCCCAGGTGTCGTTGGACATCACCGCTTCCAGCGCCACCGGCGGTACCTCGATGCCCAGGTCGCGGGGGCGCGTATAGCCGATGTCGACGATCCGGCAGGCCGGATCGCGCGGATTGCCGCTGGCGCCGACGAGGAAGCGCGCGACCTTCTCGATCGGCTTCTGCGTGGCGGACAGCCCGATCCGCAGCAGCGGTCGCGGACACAGCGCCTGCAGGCGCTCCAGCGACAGCGCCAGGTGGCTGCCGCGCTTGCTGCCGGCCAGGGCATGGATCTCGTCGACGATCACGCTGCGCACCCCGGCAAGCATCTGCCGGCCCGACTCCGAGCCGAGCAGGATGTACAGCGATTCGGGCGTGGTGACCAGGATGTGCGGCGGGCGCTTGCGCATCGCTCCGCGTTCGACCTGCGGCGTATCGCCGGTGCGCACCGCGCTACGGATATCGACGTCGGGCAGGCCGAGACGCGCCAGTTCCTCGCGGATGCCAGCCAGCGGTTGCTCCAGGTTGATGCGGATGTCGTTGGACAGCGCTTTCAGCGGCGAGACATAGACCACCTGGGTGGCATCCGCCAGCTCGCCGCCGGCGGCCAGCCCCTCTACCACCAGGGCATCGATGGCGGCGAGGAAGGCGGTCAGGGTCTTGCCCGAACCGGTGGGCGCGGCGACCAGGGTCGAAAGCCCCTCGCGGATCGCCGGCCAGGCCTCGACCTGGGCCGGCGTGGGCGCGGCGAAGTGGCGTTCGAACCACTGGCGGACGGCGGGATGGAACTCCGCCAGGGGCCGCGGAGCCGGCTCGGCGCGGCGGGCGGAAGAGGATGAAATAGGCATCATGCTCCGCACTATGGTGGCGCCGCGGGCGACTCACAAGCCCCGCCGATCGCCCGTCGGGCGCAGTTTCAGAGCCCGGCGACGAAACGGTCGAAGCGCTCGGCGTGCAGCGCTTCGCTGCCGTGCTCCTCGAGCAGCCGGCGAGCCTCGGCGGCCTTCGGCGTCTCGCCGCCGATCAGGCCGAGCAGGCGCTCGCCGCGCGGCGTGAGGACGAAGTTCTCGCCATTGCCGCCCTGCTCTTCCGGACGCGGCTCGATGAAGCCGCCCTCCAGCAGGATCGCCTCGTAGTCGGCGGCCTTCTGCTTCAACGCATCCATGTCGCCGACCCGCTGCCCGGCCTGGGAGCGTTCTTCGGCCAGGCGTTCGGCATGGGCGCGCGGGGCGAAGTTCTCATGGGCGGACTGCCGGACCTCCAGCAGCAACCGTTCGACCAGATCCCAATCGTGAGTCATGGCATACCTCCTGCGGCATAAGCGACGAGGGTCCTTCGCACCCTCTCTATGCGTGCGACCCGCAACCCGCAGCGAGGGTTCGAATCGGTCGCCGTCCGGCGTTGCGGCTGAACTTTGTCGGCTCGACCGGGCTCCACCGCTCAGGACCACCCCACAGGAGTACGCCATGAAACCGCTTTTCGCCCTCGCCAGCGCCTGCGCCCTGCTGGTCGCCACGCCGGTCTTCGCCTGTTCCGAAGCGGAGGCGGAAAAGATGGGCAAGGAAGTCGCCACCAAGGTCGCCTCGATCACCCAGAAGAACCCGCAACGGGCCAGGGAACTCAACGAGCAGTTGCGCCAGCGCCAGGAAGCCCGCTCGGAACAGAACCGGCCGAGCGATTGCGATGCCTACGCGCAGATGCTCAAGGAACTGGATCAGGAAAAAGGCGACGTGCAGCGCAACACTTCGCAGTGATCCGCCGGTTCGGGGTGCGGCGGCCCGGGACGGCGGGGCCCGGCGCCCGTGACGGGCACGCCGCCCACCCTGCCTGAGTCACTGCGACAGGCGCGGGCCGAACAGCACGACGCTGGCACCGACCACGCACAAGGCCACGCCCAGCCAGTCGCTCCATAGCGGCCGCGAGCGCTCGACGAAAGCCAGCCAGAACAGCGACGCGGCGACGTAGATGCCGCCATAGGCGGCATAGGCGCGGCCGGCGTAGCTGGCCTCCACGCGGGTCAGCAGCAAGGCGAACAGGGTCAGGCTGAGCAGGCCGGGCAGCACCCAGAGGGCGCTCTTGCCCAGCCGCAGCCAGAGATAGAAGGCGTAGCAGCCGGCGATCTCGCAGAATGCCGCGAGGACGAACCAGAGGTAGTTGATCACCGCCGCCCGCCCTCCCGCTCCCAGGCGCAGCGGACCTGCAGGTCGCTCTCCTGGGGGGTATGGAAGCCACGCTCGGACTCCCAGCGAAAGGTATGGCTGCCGTTCACTTCGGTCTCCAGGTGGACCACCGCGCTGGCCCAGTAGAGGCGCCTGAGCAACGCCTCGAACTGCTCGACCCACAGGCTCCACTCGTACTCGATGGCCTGGTAGCTGGCACCGAAGTGGATGATCTGGGTCTGGTAGAGCCCGGCCCCGGACTGCTCGCAGCGGCTGAACATCTCGCGTCCGAGGAACGGCCAGGCCTCGCCGCCCGGCAGGCTGTCCAGCACGCGGCGGTTGGCGGCACGACGCATGCGCCGCTCCATCGAATCGCCCGGCCAGTCGCGGATGCAGCCATAGACGATGGATTCAGACTCCACAGGGGTACTCCAGAACAGAACGGACTCGCAGAGGCAGCCTTCTAGCACAGGGCGCGAGGCCGGAAAAGCAAAAAGCCTCGCAAATGAGCGAGGCTTCTTGTGGGGTCCAACGTACTTCGGCAGGCAGGCCGGTGACTCAAGCTACTCGATCGCACCGCCTTGGGCAAGCACTATCTGCGCCGCACCGAAATGGTGCAAAGCCGCGCCCGTGCTGGCCTGCAGCCATTTCCACTCAGGCCTGGCGCTGACGCTTGGCCTGCATCTTGCCGGCCATCGCGGTCATCTCGTCATAGATCGCCTGGGGATTCTGCTGCTTGATCCTCCAGGCCATCCGCGCCTGCTCGTGGGGCAGGATCAGGAAACTGCCCTTGGCCACTTCGGCGTGGATGTAGTCGGCGATGTCGGCAGCGCTGATCGGCGAACTCTCCAGCAACTTGCCGACCTGGTGCTTCATCTCGGGGCTCGGGCCGCGGAAAGAGTCCAGCAGGTTGGTCTGGAAGAACGAAGGACAGACCACATGGACGCCGACCTCGACCAGCGCCAGCTCTACCAGCAGGCTTTCCGAAAGCGCCACCACCCCGGCCTTGGCCACGTTGTAGTTGCTCATCGCCGGGCCCTGCATCAACGCCGCCATCGAGGCGATGTTGACGATCTTGCCCTTGCTTCGCTCCAGCAGCGGCAGGAAGGCCTTGCAGCCCTTGACCACGCCCATCAGGTTGATCGCGATCTGCCAGTCCCAGTCCTCCAGGGACAGCTCGCCGAAGAAACCGCCGGAGGCGACCCCGGCGTTGTTGACGATGACGTCGATGCCGCCGAACTTCTCCTCGCAGCTCTGCGCCAGCGCGGTCAGTTGACTGTAGTCGCGTACGTCGCAACGCTGGGTGAAGCCATCGCCACCCGCCTCGCGCACCAGTTTCAGGCTTTCCGCCAGGCCGGCTTCGTTGACGTCGGCCAGCGCCAGGCGCCAGCCGTCACGCGCCCAGCGCAGGGCGATTTCGCGCCCCAGCCCGGAGCCGGCACCGGTGATCATCATGCGGTTTTGCATAGGGGTCCTGCCTTCCTGTTCGTGTGATGAAGGCCAGTGTAACCAAGGGTTTCAGCGGCCTCCGGCTAAATCAGGAAGCTGAATGCCTCGGGCAAACCCGGACATGCCGGGCCGCGCGAGGGGCTCAGGCGAGCAGCAGGACGCAGAGCTTGCCCAGGACCAGGGCGATGCCGCAGGAAACCAGCAGGTAGGAGGCGCCATCGAGACGCCGGCGGTACAACTGGGCGAAGGAACCCACGTGATGCTGCAGGACGAACATTCCCAGTGCCACCAGGATCGCCGGGATCAGGAAGACGAATTGCCAGAAGTGTTCGACCGCCAGCGTCGCTTCGCCGTCGTCCGCGAGCAGCAGGGCGCCCCCCAGCAACTGGCCCAGCAATAGCAGCCCCCCGACGCCAATACAGGCACGTCCCCAGCCGATCATCAGTCCCCCCCAGAGCGTTTCCGAGGGACCAGCATAGCCAGATGCCGCCATGCGATCTGTGCCCTGGGTCAAGCTGGGCGGCCCGCCCGGACATCCACCAGGCAATTTCATGACGCGGGTAACATCCTGCGGAAACGAGCCCCGCCCGCCGGACGGGGCCCGACCGCCTCAGAACACGTACTGCAGGCGCATCACCAGGCCATCGCCGCTATCGTCGCCGTTGGCATTGCTGATCTTGTCGGTCTTCGCCTTGACGTAGTTGGCGGAGACCTTCACCGCCTCGTTGGCGTACCAGTTGACGCCCAGGGTATGGGTCTTGCCCTTGGCGTCGCCGACCTCGCGGGTGGCGCTGTCGACGACGATGTTGTCATCCTCGACCTTGATCGAGTCGTAGCGGTAGAACAGCTCCCAGGCGCCGATTTCCTTGTTCTCCGGCTTGATGGTGTCGAACTTGGCGCCGTCCAGCTTGTAGAGGCGCGGCTCGCCGGTGAGGGTGTAGGCCAGTTGCGCGTAATAGCCGGAGGCCTTGAGATCCTCGCGGTCGCGCTCGGCCTTGACCGTGCGCCGCAGGTACTCGGCCTGGGCCGAGAAGGCACCCAGCGCCCAGGCGCCTTCCAGGCCCCAGACCGAGTCGTCCTTCCACAGCCCCTCGACTGCCGAACTGCCGCCGAACAGGCCACGGTTGCCATTGCTGCCGGCATCGTTGCCGCCATTGGTGGAGACGCCGCGCATGCCCATGCGCGGGCGGATCCGGGTATCCACCGCGCTGTCCTCCAGGTCGCGATAGGCGTATTGCAGGCCCAGGTGCACCACGTTGCCCGGCTCGTGCAGCGGCGCGAACACGCCGCGCAGGTTGTAGCGCTTGACGCTGTCGCCGTCGGTATCGTTGTTGTTCTCGCTGAACACGCTGCCCGAGAGGAAAGCCATGCCGCCCACCACCGAGCTGGCCTGGATACCGGTACCGACGTTGTCGTTGACCCAGTCGGCGATGTCGTAGGTGAGGTTGCGCTCCAGCGCGGTGACCCATTTGGAGCTGGTGGCCTTTTCCAGGCCGAAGTCGGTGTAGAAGCGGCCGAACTTCAGGTTGACCGGATTGAAGCCGGTATAGGTGACCGAGGCTTCGTCGAAGTAGCCGGCGCTGTCGTTGCCGACGTTGCGCGACAGGTCGTAGTTGATCTGGTACTTCCAGTCACGGTAGACGGTGCCGCCGAATTCCAGGTAGGCGCGGCGGAAGTAGGCGGCATCGGCGGTATTGCCGTTGTTCGTGTAGTAGCCGTCGAAGCGGCCGTAGTCGGCCTGCAGGCGGCCGCCGAGCTTGAAGCTGAATTCCTTGTCGGTGGTGGCGACTTCGAGGCCGCCCTTGGTCTTGATCACGATGTCGGCACCGTCGGTGGTCACGGTCCCGGCCAGGCTCTGCGCGGAAATCGCCAGGCCCAGCAAACTCCAGGCAACACTGCTCCCCACCCCTTTGCACGAGTGTCTGCGAATCATCAGGTAAGTCCCCTGTTCGGATTTCGAATGGTCTTGAGCAGCGCGGAAACGGCCGGTTCTGTCGCCGGCCGGCGCTGCTGGAGGGGGATCATCTGGATGGGTTGTGACAGCGAGACTGCAAAGCGCGAAAGCTTTTGTGACAGGCAGCCGGATAGCGCCTGGATGAGGCCGTCGGATAAGGGCGCAGGCCTAGAGGCATCAGGTCCGGGCGACAGATGTAACAGCTTGTTTCATATATTGCGGCAACCTTGCGAAGATTGCATGACTGCAATGAAACTCAAGAGTTTCTGCCGATAACCGTCTGGCTTTCGGATATTCCTGCCAGTACCTGCGGGTGGACCTGTAACGAAAGAAAGACCCGGTTGCAGGCTGCCAACATCGCCACAACCGGGTAAGGAAGCGATTAAAAAGACCTCGCCGGAGCGAGGCCGAAAACAGGAGCAGATCGTTGTCGCTTCTTAGAACACGTACTGCAAACGGGTCACGAAGCCGTCGCCGTCATCGTCGCCATTGTTGTTGGTGATCTTGTCGGTCTTCGCCTTGACGTAGGCCGCGCTGATCTTCACCGCATCGTTGACGTACCAGTTCACACCCAGGTTGTGGGCCTTGGCCTTGGTGTCGCCGACTTCGCGAGTGGCGGTATCGGCGACGACGTTGTCGTCTTCCACCTTGATGTTGTCGTAGCGGTAGAACACTTCCCAGGCGCCGATTTCCTTGTTTTCCGGCTTGACGGAGTCGAACTTGGCGCCCTCCAGCTTGTACTGGCGGGACTCGCCGGTCAGGGTGTAGGCCAGTTGTGCGTAATAACCCTTGGCTTTGATGTCCTTGTAGGCGTTGTCATCGGCCTTCAGCTTGCGTGCCAGGTATTCGGCCTGGGCCGAGAACGGGCCCATTGCCCAGGCGCCTTCCAGGCCCCAGACGCTGTCGTCCTTGTAGGAACCGGCCGGCGAGTTGGAGACACCGCCGAAGGTCGCGCGGTTGCCGTTGTCACCGGCGTCGTTGCCGCCGCTGGTGGCGATGCCGCGCATGCCCAGGCGCGGACGGATGCGCGAGTCGAAGGCAGTGTCGTCGAGGTCGCGGTAGGCATAGTTCACGCCGACATGCAGAACATTGCCGGCTTCGTGCATCGGCGCGAACACGCCGCGGAAGTTGAACTGCTTGACGCTGTCGCCGTCGCTGTCGTCGGCGTCCTTGGCGGATACGCCGGCGGACAGGTAGGCCATGTCGGCGAGGGTCGAGTTGACCTGGGCGCCCATGCCGTCCTGGTGGGTGTTGATCCAGTCGGCCAGTTCGTAGGCGGCGTTACGCTCGGGAGCGGTCACCCACTTGGAGCTGGTGGCCTTTTCCAGGCCGAAGTCGGGGTCGAAGCGACCGAACTTCAGGTTGACCGGATTGAAGCCGGTGTAGGTGACCGAAGCTTCGTCGAAATAGCCGTTGTCGGAGCTGCCGGTGTTGTGCGACAGGTCGAAGTTGATCTGGTATTTCCAGTCCTTGTACGCGGTGCCGCCGAGTTCGATGAAGGCGCGGCGGAAGTAGGCGGCGTCGGCGGTGTTGCCATTCTTGGTATAGAAACCGTCGAAACGGCTGTAGTCGGCCTGCAGGCGACCGCCCAGCTTGAAGCTGAATTCCTTGTCGGTGGTGGCGACTTCGAGGCCGCCCTTGGTCTTGATCACGATATCGGCGCCGTCGGTGGTCACGGTGCCGGCGAACGCCTGGGCAGATACGGCCAGAGCCAGAGCGCTGGCAACGAAGCCGAGCGAGTGCTTACGGATCATCGAAGATTTCCCCTTAATGGTGTGTGCATTGGCAACACGCGAGTGCCTGGCTACAGCGCGCCCCTTGTTCCGCGCTGGCCGTAAGGCGGCCCCTTTGTGTTGGGGGGAATCTTGGCGATGGCAGATTGCAGCCAAATTGCATGGAGATAAATGTTTCATTACAGAGGAACTTTTTATCTCCAATGCGAATAACGCGAAAAGCCCTCTACTACGGGCCTTTCGGGTTATTCGATATGGGTAGAAAGCTCAGCGCAATTTTCGCGCAATCCAGAAGTCAGCAGAAAGCCACTTGCCGGCGCCGCCGAAGAACAGCGCGAGCAACATCACCAGGTAGGTCGCGGCGAACTCGATGCCGTTGTTGACGATGGCGAAGCTTCCGCTCGACGTCAGCCAGTCGTAGTTGCCGTATTCGCGCAGGATTTCCCGGGCCCGCGCCAGCTTCTCGCCGGCCTCCAGCACCTGGGCGTTGGCGAACGGCGCGGACGGATCGGCGATCGCCTGCCAGCCGTTCGGCCAGTGCACGGCGAAGATCGCTACCAGCATGGTCACCATCAGCGGCAGGCTGATCCAGCGCACGGCCAGGCCGCACAACAGCAGCACGGCGCCACCGGCCTCGCTCAGCGCGGCGAGCCAGGCCAGCAGTTCGGGAAACGGCAGACCGAGTCCCCAGTCGGGATTGCCGAACCACTCGATGGTGGCCGGCATGTCCGCCAGCTTCTGGCTGCCGGCCATCCAGAACACCGGCGCCAGGTACAGGCGCAGCGCCAGCGGGGCGAGGAAATCCGCTCGACGGGTGACGTCGAGGGCATGCTGTAAACGCAAGAAGACAGTCTTCATCATCACTCCAGAGCGCCCTCGCCCATGAGGATGCCCTGGGCGTGCCAGTCCTCCAGCAAGGCGAAGGCATTTTCGAAATACTCCGCGTCGGCGCTCAGGCCGCAGCTTCCGGCCAACTCGCGCAACAACGGCAGCAGCGTCACCGACGCCTCCCCCTCCTCGCTCAGGCGCTGCGCGAGGCGATAGGCGAATGGCGACAGGTGCAGGAAGCGCACCCGCTCCGCCGGATCGCGCCAGACCAGCAGGCAGGTCGGCTCGGCCGGCGGCTCCACCGGCCGATGGCTCGGCCCCAGGCGATGGACCGGCCAGCGATAGGCCAGCGGCCAGGCCAGTGGCGACCACGACCAGGCCTGCGGCAGCGTCTCGACAGGCGCCTCGGCCAGCGACAGGGCCAGCTCGACCCACTCGTAGTGAGCCAGCTCCAGCAGGAAGGGCGGATCGCCCTCCTCCGCGCGGTAGCCGTCCTGCAGCCAGCCGATGAACTCCTCGCCCAATTGGCTGAAGTACGGTGTGCGGCAGCGATGCTCGCGCATGAAGGCACGCACCAGGCGATGCCAGCGCGGCTCGTCGAACAACCGGCGCAGGACCGGGAAACCGCTGCTGATGAAACCGTCCAGGTTGTTGAAGAACAGTTCCTCGTAGATCGCCATGCGCTCCGTCGCGATGCCGGGCGGCAAGGCCTGCTGCGGATCGCGGATACGTGCGGCGAAACGCCGTTGCAAGGTCGTGTGGTTCATGTGCCGTACCCCAGGCTGCGCAGTTGCGCTTCACCGCTGCGCCGCTGCAGCTCGCGGATGCGATCGGTTTCGGCATACAGCTCGCTCAGTGGCGGGAGGTTGAAATCGCGCTCCAGCAGCGTCGGGCGTTCGCCATGGCAGGCATAGGCATGTGCCAGCAGTTCCCAGACCGGATCGCAGACCGGCGCGCCATGGGTATCGATCTTCAGGCTGGCGCCCTGTTCGTCGTGCCCGGCCATGTGCAGGTAGGCGATCCTCCGGCTGGGCATCGCGGCGATGTAGGCGTGGGCGTCGAAACCGAAGTTGCAGGCGTTGACGTAGACGTTGTTGACGTCCAGCAGCAATTGGCAATCGGCTTCCTCCAGTACCGCGCGGACGAAATCGACCTCTTCCAGCTCGCCCGGCAAGCGCGCATACGCCGAGACGTTCTCGACGATCAACGGCCGCTCGAGGACGTCCTGTACCACCCTGACCCGTTCGGCGACCCGGCGCACCGACTCGTCGCTGAACGGCAGCGGCATCAGGTCGTAGAGCTGGCCGTCGTCGGCGCAGGCCGACAGGTGCTCGCTGTAGGCACGGATGCCATGCTGCTCGATGAAACCCTTGATCGCGCGCAGCAACGACATGTCCAGCGGGGCGTAGCCGCCGAGGTTGAGAGACAGACCATGGCAGAGGAACGGCAGGCGCTCGGTCAGCTCGCGGAACTGGCGGCCGAGACGGCCGCCGATGCCGATCCAGTTCTCCGGGGCGACCTCGAGGAAGTCGACCCGGACCTCATCGCCGGCGCCGAGCGGCTCCAGCAGCGCGCGACGCAGGCCTAGCCCGGCGCCGCTGACGAATTCCCGTTGCATGGTCCGTCTCCTCAGGCCTTACGACTTCTTCTTGTCGGCGCCGCAGTTGCCTTCGCCGGCCTTCTTCTCGCCACCGCAGGAACCTTCCTTGGCCTTGCGATCCGCACCGCAGCTGCCTTCATGGCCGGCCTTGGAGGCTTCGCGCTTGCCCTTGTCGGCACCGCACTTGGCCTCGCCGCAGGAACCTTCCTTGGCCTTCTCGGCGGCAGCCACGCTGTAGCCGCTGCTCAGCTCCTGCACGGCGAAGGGATTCTGCGCGGCATGCGCGCCGACACTGGCTACGCCGAGCAGAGCAGCGCCGACGACGGAGGAAGCGAGGGAAATCTTTTTCATGGGTAACTCCTGAAGTTGGTAGCGGGCGCCGGTATGGCGTCCTCGCTCCAATGGACGGAGCCCCCCCGGCGGCGTTACAGCGGAGTCGAAAAAAATTTCCCGTCCCTTCGCCTGGCGTCAGGGTTTGCCCCTGCTGGAGAAATATCGGGCGGCGATATCCGCCAGGTCCCAGGCGTTCTCCTCGACTTCGGATGCCCGCCCAGCGAAACGGATTGCCGCCCCTCCGTAGGGCGCATATCGCGCAGCGATATCCGCCAAGCCCAGCCACACTCCTCGACCTCGTCACGCGGAAGAGAGAGCCGCCCACGCCAGGCCGGGTTCGGTTCGCCCACGCCGGATAGCGGAAACGAAAAAGCCGCCGCCCACGAATCGCGGGCGGCGGCTTGGTGTCGAGGGTACCCCGGCTCAGCGCCGCGCGGCGTCCTTGCGCAACTCGGAGAGATGCGCGGCCAGGCGGTCGAGTTCCGGCCCCTGCCCTTCCGGCAGATGGCGCACGGTCGCCTGGGTCAGGCGCATCTGGCGGATGAAGCGCCGGCAATGCCGGCACATGAGCAGGTGGCTGCGCACCGCCAGTTGTCCGCGGAAGTCCAGTTGCCCATCGAGAAAGTCGCTGGACCGGGCGACCAGTTCCTTGCAACTCAGCATTGGCCGGTCTCCTCGAAATGCTCCAGGGTGGCGAAGACCTTCAGGCGGGCGCGATGCAGCAGCACCCGGACATTGGAAAGCGTGATATCCAGGAGATCACGGATTTCCTCCAGCTCCAAGCCCTGGCGTTCGCGCAGGGTCAGCACGCTGCGCTGCAGTTCGGACAGACCGTTGAGGGTCTTGTCCAGGCAATCGCGCAGTTCGCCCTCGGTGAGCAGGGCTTCCGGCGAATCCTCGTGCCAGGCGTGCGGCGGCTGGCTCCAGTGACCGTCGGCGGCAAAGCGCTGGTCATCCACCGTACCATGGGGCCCCGGCAGGTCGTCGAGGAAAACTTCCCGGCGAACCTGGCGCAAGCGGCTCTTGGCGGTATTGGCGGTGATGGTCAGCAGCCAGGTCTTCAGGCTCGAACGCCCCTGGAACCCGTCCAGCCCGCGAACCGCCGCAAGCCAGGCGTCCTGCACCACTTCCTCGGTATGCGATCTGCCGATGATCGCCCAGGCCACGGCCCGCATGGCGCCCTGGTAGGCGCCAACCAGCTCGCGGAAGGCTCGCTGCTCGCCGGCCAGCAGGCGCGGCAGCAGCTCGGCGTCGGTAGGCGCCGCCACGATCAGTGTTTACGCAGGATCACGCTACCGATCGAGTAACCGGCGCCGAACGAGCTGAGCACCCCGATGGCGCCGCTGGGCAGGTCATCCTGGTGCTTGTGCAGGGCGATCACCGAGCCGGCGGAACTGGTATTCGCGTAGCTGTCGAGGATCACCGGCGCCTCGTGCGCCTCGGCGTCGCGGCCGAGCAGCTTGCGGGTGATCAGCAGGTTCATGTTCAGGTTGGCCTGGTGCAGCCAGAAGCGCTTGACCTCGGCGACCTGGATTTCATTGGCCGCCAGGTGCTCGCCGATCAGCTCGGCGACCATCGGGCAGACATCCTTGAACACCTTGCGGCCTTCCTGGACGAACAGCTTGTCGCGCTTGCCGATACCGCTCTCGTCGGCGCGGTTGAGGAAGCCGAAGTTGTTGCGGATGTTGTTGGAGAACTGGGTCAGCAGCCTGGTGCTGACGATGTCGAACTGGTGCTTCGACACGGCCAGGTCGGCGCGCTCCACGATCACCGCGGTGCAGGCGTCGCCGAAGATGAAGTGGCTGTCGCGGTCGCGGAAGTTCAGGTGGCCGGTGCAGATCTCCGGGTTGACCATCAGGATCGCCCGCGCCTGGCCGGTCTGGATCGCGGTGGTGGCGGCCTGGATACCGAAGGTGGCCGAGGAGCAGGCCACGTTCATGTCGTAGCCGTAGCCCTGGATGCCCAGCGCGGCCTGCACCTCCACCGCGATCGCCGGGTAGGCGCGCTGCAGGTTGGAGCAGGCGACGATCACCCCGTCGATGTCGGCGGCGCTGCGGCCGGCACGCTGCAGCGCCTCCCTGGCGGCGGCCACGGCCATCTCGCAGAGGATCGACCACTCGTCGTTGCTGCGCTCGGGAAGGTACGGAACCATGCGCTGCGGGTCGAGGATGCCTTCCTTGTTCATCACGAAGCGGCTCTTGATGCCGGACGCCTTCTCGATGAACGCCGAGCTGGACTCGGCCAGCGCCTCCAGTTCGCCCTTTGCGATGGCCTCGGCGTGCTGGTCGTTGTACTGGCGCACGAAGGTATTGAAGCTCTCCACCAGCTCGTCGTTGGAGATGCTGTAGGGCGGAGTATAAAGACCGGTTCCGCTGATGACGGCTTTATGCACAGTTGTTCCTCTTCTCTCGCTGGGCCGCCGTCGAACGGGGCCGATTAGGCATAGCGGTGCCCGCCTGGGGCCGGCACCGGAAACGGGTTCGCTCGCGGCGATGCCGGGCGCTCTACGAAAAGACGTTGGCGGCGCGCTTTCGTACAGGGCCCGGGCAAGGTCGGCCATTGCGCAGTGTGCCACCGCCTCGCTTCGGCAAGCGCGCGCACCGCTCAGTGGTATCGAAGGCGACAAGGATATTCCAGAGTGCGCGCCGGGCACAGCCGATAGGCGCACGATCGGTTTATTTTCCCCGTTTTCGCCACCGATATCCGTATCGAACTGTAAAGACGACGCAACCAGGCCGGCTTCCGGTCACAGCAGGCTGGCACCTTCCCACCCCAACCATCGATTGAATTTGCCAACCCGCCCCATAGGCAATGCTCAACAGCCCACCTCGGCAAGGCCGCCTATCATTCGGCAAACCCGGTATTCACAAGGAAGCAGCCCCATGACCGATAGCCCTCGCCCAGAACTGGATATGGAAACCCAGGAGTTCGTCCACCAACTGTTCGACCTGGCCCGCCAGGGCAACAGCCAGCGCCTCGAGCAACTGCTGCAACAGGGCCTGCCGCCGAACCTGCGTAACCACAAGGGCGATAGCCTGCTGATGCTGGCCAGCTACCATGGCCACGCCGACACGGTACGCCTGCTGCTGGCCTACAAGGCCGACCCGGACCTGCGCAACCTGGCCGGGCAGACACCGCTGGCCGGCGCTGCGTTCAAGGGCGACCTGGCGATGGTCGAACTGCTCCTCGCCGGCGGCGCCGACGTCGAGGGCGCCTCGGCCGACGGCAAGACCGCACTGATGATGGCGGCCATGTTCAACCAGGCCGAGGTCGCCGCCAGCCTGCTGGCCCACGGCGCCCGTCGTGACGCCCAGGACGCCGCCGGGCTGACGCCGCTGGCGGCGGCGCGGATGATGAATGCCGAGGCCACGGTCGCGCTGCTCAGTCGGCCCCACTGAGCCTCAATCCGCCAGCACCTCGGCCAGGCTGACGACCTGGCCGAAATGATGCTTCCACAGGCGCACACCCAGCTCCCCCGAGCGATCCAGCGAGGAGCCGAGCACCAGGTCGCCGACCAGGGTCGGTTGCAGGCCGGCGTCGAACAGGGCGAAGCCGGCGGCGAGCACGCAGGTGTCGGCCTGAATGCCGCAGACCAGCACCCGTTCCGCTCGCAGCGCACGCAGATGGTCGACGAGTTCCGCCGTCGGCAGGTAGCCATGCTTGATGAAGACCCGGTCGGCCGCCACCAGGCAGGCATCGTCGAGCGGGGGTCGCCAGCCGAGCTGGCGCTGGAACGGCGTACGGGATTCGTCATGGCGCTCGACGCTGGCCACCGAGGGCATCCGCACGAGCAGTTGGCCGATGCCTTCCAGCAGCCAGTCCGGCGGGGCGAAACAGGGTTGCACGTCGACGATCAGCAGGGCCTGGCGCATCGGTAGTCGGCTCCGGAAGAACAGGCCAGGCATTCTAGCCCACTCCGCCCCGTCGCTCCGCGCTCCAGCGAAACTGGGCTAGCCTGAGGGAACCTTTCGACGGAGAGCCTTCATGCGCCCGATGTACGCCGTAGCGATCCTTTTCCTCCTGGCCGGCTGTTCCTCGGTTCCCGCCGAGAAGACCCGGGCGATCCCCACCGAACGCCTGCTCGGCTACCAGCAACCGGTGAGCGGTGGCGGCCGGCTGGAAGTCCACCGCGACTATGGCTACCTGGGCGGCGGCTGCTACGTGGCGTTCCTTATCGATCGCCAGGTCGCCGCGCGCATCGGCGTCGGCGAGGAAGCCAGCTTCCAGGTGCCGGCGGGCGAGCATGTGGTCGGTATCGGCATCGATACCCAGGACGACACCCTCTGCGGCAAGGGCCTGCTGAACCGCGAGCTGAGAACCCGGATCGCCGCGGACGGCAACGCACGCTTCCGCATCGTCAGCGAGGCCAGCAGCGGGTTCGACATCCGCGCCGAATGATCCGGGGCGACAGGTCGGCCGCGTTCGCCCGGTCGAGGTTCAAAGCGATTCCATCAGGTCCTTGCCGCGCTGCAGCCAGCCCGGCGCCGAGCCGGGGCCCGGCGGTTGCGCCTGCTCCGTACCCATGTCCTGCAAGGCCTGCTTCGCCTCGGCGAGCCAGGCCGGGGTCGCCGCCGCGGGCGCCTGGGTGAGTTCGGCCTTGGCCACCAGCCCGGCCAGGCTGCCCAGGTCGCGCGCCTTGAGCGCCTCCACGGTCTGCTGAGCCAGCAGCACCTGCTGCAATGCGGGCGATTGCACCGCCGCGACCGCCAGCGGCGGCGGTGGCGGCAACTGGCCGATCTGCTCGACCTTGTCGCCAGGCTCGCGGGTGAAGGCCCGCAGGTTGTCCAGCGCCGCCCCGCCGACCATCGGCAAGGCGATCCCGGTCAGCGGGTCGAAGGCGCTGATCTCCGGCAGGCCGACCTTGCCGCTCAGCAGCGGACGCGCCAGCGATGGCAGGAACAGCCCGAGCAGCATCCGCGGATCGCGACGCTTGACGCTGAGGCCGACGCTGGCCAGCATCACCCCGACGCCTACCACCCGCCCGGCGGTGGCCAGTACCGAGAGCCGCTTGTTCGACTCGTTGTCGAAATGCACCAGGCGATAGCGGAAGTAGTCGGTGAAGGGTTCTCGCGGGCCTATCGCCGAAGTGTTCATGAACCAGGCGCGGGAGTCGTGCACCTGTTCGTCGAATAGCGCCACCAGTTTTTCCTGGCCCGGCGCCACCCGGTCGGGAGCGCTGAACAACTGGTGGTAGCGCGCGCTGCCGTCGCGGTGGATCTGGCTGTATTCCTCGGCTTCGTCTTCCTCGTTGATCAGGAATACGGTGCCGCCGAGCAGCAGGTCGATCACTCCCCCCACCGTCATGCCGTCGTCGAGCACGCCCCAGTCGCCCTTGTAGTCATGGGCGAATTCGGCGGCGGCGCCGAGCAGTTGGCGCTGGTCCAGCGGCGGGTCGAACTGCTTCTCCACACGCAGGTCGCGCAGTTGGTCCTCGCCGCCGATCAGCGCCACGTTGCGATCCCACTCCGCCTGTTCGGCGGCGCTCATCGGCGGGAGCGGCTCGCCCTGCTGGGCGGCCGCGTACTCCCGGCTACGCCGCTTGTGCAGGGCCTCCCAGGCCTTCTGCTGGGCTTCCGGCATGTCCGGCGGGACATTGGCGAAGAACGCCTTGCTGCGCAGCCCGCCGGCATAGCGGTCGATGCGCCAGGCGGTGATCAACGCGGTCTCGCGACGGATCACCTCTTCCAGGGGGCCGGCCTTGGCCTGGGCCTGCCAGGCGTTGAAACGGGTGGCGAGTTCTTCGGAGACGCTGAACTCCGCTTCGGTTTCAGGCGTCATCTCCCGCCAGACTTCATGAAAGTCCGGATGAACGGCTGATTTGGGAACCTGCAAAGGAGCACCGGCACCAAAAGCTTCCGCATACATATGCTGCAGCGCTATCTGGGATAGCAGGAATTCCGAACCTCCCACCGCCTTACCCTGGTTGCCAACGCCATAACCCCCTCCAACATCCGAGTGAACACCAGGGTATGCATATTCCACCGTACCCTGCCGATAGCAGGAAGGCCCCGTACGACGTCCGTTGGCATCCAGGTCGCGACGGCGAATCGAATCCAGCGGAAAACTGGCACGCTGCTCATGGCATGAGATCAAATGCACGCAACGTTTCAGAAAAGAGCAGTCCTCTGGCAGGATGGTCGACAGGCACTGAGCCTGGGCCTCATCGGGCAAACGCATGGTGTCGTCGGCCCAATCCATATGCCCGGCGGCGAACGGCGCGCTATCCGCCAGGCCCACGGCGGCCACGGTGTCGAAAAGGCCGAGGAACTCGATGGAGATCGGTAGGCCGGCGAAGCGGTATTCCACCCGACCGTCGGCACCGCTGGCCCGGGTCAGTTCCTGCAGCCAGTTGGCGAATGTCCGTGCCTCCGCCGCCCCACGGGAGAATCCATAGACATACAAGCGCATGGCCAGGATATGCGGTTTCTGCCCTGAGTCCTGACGCTGGCGAAGCTTTTCTTCCAGTTCCTTGAGTTTTGGCTCCAAGGCAGCTCGGCGTTTTTTCTCGCCGTTCTCCAATAACCCACCGGTTAGAACCTTGGCAACTCCATTAGTTGCCATGTTCTCAATCATTGTTTGAGACTCATCTAGCAGAAGAGGACTTTCTGGGGTAAGCGTTCCTTGCAAAACATCAACCAAGCGGGTTATTCCCCAGTTTACTCTGTTCTCCCCACCAGCCGCCGCAATCAAACCGAGACTCGACGGAGTATATTCCCGAATATCTGGAAATACCGTACCAACCCCAGGGCAGTAATATCGAAAGAAACCCAACCCTTCCTGCACGGAACCTTCTCCGACAGAAGCATGAAATAGCTTTGCCACATTACTTCTAGAAGGCGGCAATGATGCACCATCAGCCCGATCATTATTATTAGTGCCATCATAGCCTATGCTCACATGCAGAGTCTTACAACAAGGTATTCCACTGCTTTCTCCGCCACCCTCCCTATCCCGCTTGATTTTTTCCTCATTATACTTCCGCTCTTCTTCTACCTGCCGACTTATATTCTTAGAGAGAACACTTGGCTCAAGCGGAAGAAGCCTTTCCTTCGGAAATTCAGGAGCAACACTGACAGTCACACGAATATCTTCTCGCAAGACATTTATTTCTTCGGACATTCTGCCACTCTCTCCATAACCATCGGATAGTTATAAGGATATCCAGGGTACCCCGGAGAAGTGGCCGCAGCAGTTATACGAACCTGATTGCAAGGCAAAAAGTGAACTCTTATCGGCCCAGGCCTTTCATACCTAGGTATTTCAACAACCGCCTTGTGATGCGTGTAATTTTTAGCATGTCGTCGATAGTCCTGCATATCCAGACTCCCGTACCGATCTCGCTTTAGTTCAGCCTTAGGATTAGGATCAATTTCCCACTCTACAATCGCCTCCAAACCCGGCACCCAGTACTTTGGAATCACGCCACAACATACTTGCCCACCTCCGCCCTGATGAGGGCCCAGGTTTGGCCCCCCGGCACCATTCACCGTAAATTCGTTAATCGCCGCCGAAGTATGGTTGTAACCCATGACAGGTGCAGACAGCACTTCAGGCCCAGCTTGGCATGCCACCAGCCCAAAGAAGGTGCCGAGAAAAACCACCAGCCCAATGGACTTTTTATTTCCCACACAGATCAAGTTCATCAACTTCTGCATGACATACCCCTCATATCAAAGTAACCTTTATTCGGATATTCAGGATGAAACGACGTATAACAGGCAGCTGAAGTAGCAACCTTATCACATGGAAGAAAGTGTATTTTTAGCGAACAAATCTCCTTACTATCACAAGAAGGTATATCGACAGTTTCCTTATGACGAACATACAAGAGCCCATGCTCTCTCATACGTTTTCTCCAGCCATCTGAAAATATCTTTCCGGCCAGTCTTTATAATCCCCTGACTCAGGATCTACCTCCAACTCTACGGTTGCCTTCAAGCCCGGCTTCCAAACTCTAGGAACGACACCACAACATACCTGCCCTGCTCCCCCCTGAAATGGACCAAGGTTTAATCCGCCAGCACCATTTACACTGAATCTGTTAATAGCCGCCGAAGTATGGTTGTATCCTCCGATAGGAGTAGACACCATATCAGGGCCTGCCTGGCACGCTTGTAAAAACAAAAAACCTATCAGTAAAGCAATCAGCCAAACAGGTGTCCTTAACCCCTTTGCATTCAAGAGCTTTTGCATGAAGACTCTCTCTTCTGAAAATACTTTCTATCTGGATACTCTGGATGCCCCTGGCTGTAATAGGTTGTTGAGACCGCGACCTGGTCGCACGGGAGGAAATGCACCTGCAACAGGCATATTTTTTCACTATATCTAGGTATATCCACGATCATCTTGTGTCGGGTGTAGCTTGAGGCATGTCTCAAGTAATCATCTTTATCCAGCCGTCCATATTTATCTCGCCTTATAGCGGCGTGCGGTTTGGGATCTTTCTCCCATTCCACGACAGCTTTCAAATTTGGATTCCACTTCTTTGGAATCACTCCGCAACAAACCTGGCTACCATCCCCCTGATAAGGGTCTAAACGCGGTCCACCCGCCCCATTCACCGAAAACCAATTGATCGCCGCGGACGTATGGTTGTAACCCATCACCGGCGCCGCCAGCATGTCCGGCCCGCTCTGGCAGCCCGCGGCCAGCAGGGGCCCCGGAAGCAGGGCGGGAAGGCCGATGCCGCGCCCGTTCATGCGCGACTCGTTCCCGCCGGGGAAAAGCCGGGGCCGGGGGTCTGTTCGCGCAGCCACTGGGCGACGAAGGCATCGCGCTGGTCGAAGTCCTGCAAGCCCTGGCGGTCGGCGGCCAGGTGCGCCTGGACCAGATGCTGGAGCAGGCTTTCCTGGCCGCCCAGGCCATGCTCGCGGGGCAGCACGAAGTATTCGCGGCGGTAGGCTTCGGCCTCGCTCCAGGCGCGCAAGGCGGCGACTTGATGCGCTTCCAGGCGGAGGGCCGCTTGCAGCGGCGGCGTCTCGTGGGCCTGGTAATGACCGGCCAGCGCCCTCGGCCGGCCGTCGCGGTCCAGCCAGTGCCAGTTGGAAACCGGGGCATGCAGGTAACGGCTCTGCCGGGGGTCGAGCATGTCGCTGACGGCCATGAACAGGCCCGGATCGTAGAAACGCAGCACGCCGCTGGAACGGCCCTGGTTCCACTCGGCCTGGGTGCAGCTGCGCAGGTGCTCGCCCAGGCGCGGCAACGGCCAGGGGCTGAACAGGAGCATCAGGTGGCGGCGGCAGTCGATGCGTTCGAGCAGTTCGTCCAGCCAGCCCGCGTGGCCGTCTTCCAGGCGCAGCAGCAGTGGGCCCTCGTCGGCCAGGGCGGCCTCCGGGGTTTGCTCCAGCAATTTGAACAGCGCCGGAGGATCGCTTTGCCGCGCATGCTCGGTAAGCAAGGGATAGTCGTCCAGCCCGGTAGCGTCGACCAGCACATCGATGTGGGTCTGCAAGCCGCGATCGCGGGAGCGCTGCCACAGCTCGCGGGCCCAATGGCGGGGGTTCGGCGTCATCGCGGTTCCTCAGCGCTCGGCGAGCGCCTGGCCTCTTTTCTTCGCCTGTAGCAGGCACTCTTCGCAAACCGGTTGCCGCGGCGGCAGGTTGGCCGCGACCGCCTCGGGTGGCGCGCCGGGGCTGTCCTGGTCGGCCATGCCCGGCACCCGCGGCATCTTGATCGCGATCCCCGAGCCGCTTCCC
>NZ_KV812640.1:0-107389 GCF_001813485.1 Pseudomonas sp. HMSC067G02 | reverse complement strand
CTGGTGGCGGGGATCAAGATCCAGACGGTGTTCTAGGCTGTTGCTTCGGACAACCGCGATTCGGTCATGGCCAGCGGCCATTTCTTCAGCGCCGCCCAACGCGGCGCGGCGGGCTGAACAGCCCGGCGTGCAGAACGTAATAGGAGAGTAAGCAATGCCTGTCATCAACCCCGAAGGGAGTACCGGACGATGAGCGAAGGTAACCACAGTCGATCGCGCCTGCTGCCGAGCCTGCTCGGCCTGTTGATCCTGCTGTCCGGCCTGGCGCTGCTGGCCGGCGGCATCAAGCTGGCGAGCCTGGGCGGCTCGCTGTACTACCTGCTGGCCGGCATAGGCCTGGCCCTGAGCGGGCTATTGCTGCTGCTGGGCAAGCGTGCGGCGCTAGGCCTGTACGCTCTGGTGCTGTTCGCCAGCACCGTCTGGGCGCTGTGGGAAGTCGGCCTGGACTGGTGGCAACTGGTGCCGCGCCTGGCTCTGTGGTTCGTCTTCGGCCTGCTGCTCTGGCTACCCTGGTTCCGCCGCCCGCTGCTGGCCGATGGTCCGGCGCCGCTGGGCACCGCGGCGCTGGGCGTGGCGGTGGTCCTGGCCGGCGCCGCCGCGGTGGGCAGCCAGTTCACCAATCCGGGGCAGATCGTCGGCCGCATCGACCGCGACAGCGGCATGACCAGCACCGCCCCGGCGATGCCGGACGGCGACTGGCAGGCCTACGGCCGCACCGAGTTCGGCGACCGCTACTCGCCGTTGAAGCAGATCACCCCGGCCAACGTCGGCCAGCTCGAGGAAGCCTGGCGCATCCGTACCGGCGACCTGCCGACCGCCGACGATCCGCTCGAACTGACCAACGAGAACACCCCGCTGAAGGTCAACGGCATGCTCTACGCCTGCACCGCGCACAGCAAGGTGCTGGCCCTCGACCCGGACACCGGCGCGGAAATCTGGCGCTTCGACCCGCAGATCCAGAGCCCGGTAGGCTTCAAGGGCTTCGCCCACATGACTTGCCGTGGCGTCTCCTACTACGACGAAGAGCAGTACGCCAGGAGCGACGTCGGCGCGCCGCCGGCCGCGCTCTCCGAGGCCGGCAAGGCGGTCGCCGCCAGTTGTCCGCGGCGCCTGTTCCTGCCCACCGCCGACGCCCGCCTGATCGCGATCAACGCCGACAACGGCAAGGTCTGCGAGGACTTCGGGGTCAAGGGCGCGGTCGACCTGACGGCCGGCATCGGTCCGTTCACCCCGGGCGGCTACTACTCCACCTCGCCGGCGGCGGTCACCCGCAATCTGGTGATCATCGGCGGCCACGTCACCGACAACGAGTCGACCAACGAGCCGTCCGGGGTGATCCGCGCCTTCGACGTGCACGACGGCAAGCTGGTGTGGAACTGGGACAGCGGCAACCCGGACGAGACCGAGCCCCTGGCTCCCGGCAAGTTCTATACCCGCAACTCGCCGAACATGTGGTCGCTGGCCAGCGTCGACGAGAAGCTCCGCCAGGTCTACCTGCCGCTGGGCAACCAGATGCCCGACCAGTGGGGCGGCAACCGCACCCCCGGCGCCGAGAAGTTCAGCGCCGGCCTGGTGGCCCTCGACCTGAACACCGGCAAGCTGCGCTGGAACTACCAGTTCACCCACCACGACCTGTGGGACATGGACGTCGGCAGCCAGCCGACCCTGCTCGACCTGAAGACCGCCGATGGCGTCAAGCCGGCGCTGATCGCGCCGACCAAGCAGGGCAGCCTGTACGTGCTGGACCGCCGCGACGGCACGCCGATCGTGCCGATCCGCGAAGTGCCGGCGCCGCAGGGCGCGGTGGAGGGCGATCATACCGCGCCGACCCAGGCGCGTTCCGACCTCAACCTGCTGCGCCCGCCGCTGACCGAGCGCGACATGTGGGGCAGCAGCCCGTTCGACCAGATGCTCTGCCGCATCCAGTTCCGCTCGCTGCGCTACGAGGGCCAGTACACCCCGCCGTCGGAGCAGGGCAGCCTGATCTATCCGGGCAACGTCGGGGTGTTCAACTGGGGCGGGGTGTCGGTCGACCCGGTGCGCCAGATCCTCTTCACCAGCCCCAACTACATGGCCTTCGTCTCGCAGATGGTGCCGCGCGACAAGGTGCCCAGCGGAAGCAAGCGCGAGGGCGAGACCAGCGGCGTGCAGCCGAACACCGGCGCGCCCTACGCGGTGATCATGCATCCGTTCATGTCGCCCATCGGCCTGCCGTGCCAGGCGCCGTCCTGGGGTGACGTGGCGGGTATCGACCTGACCACCGCCAAGGTCGTCTGGCAGCACAAGAACGGCACCAGCCGCGACAACACCCCGGTGCCGATCGGCCTCACCGTCGGCGTACCGAGCATGGGCGGCTCGATCACCACCGCCGGCGGCGTGGCCTTCCTCAGCGGTACGCTCGACCAGTACCTGCGCGCCTACGACGTGAAGGACGGCAAGCAGCTCTGGCAGGCGCGCCTGCCGGCCGGCGGCCAGGCCACGCCGATGAGCTACACCGGCAAGGACGGTCGCCAGTACGTGCTGATCGTCGCTGGCGGACACGGCTCCTTCGGCACCCGCATGGGCGACTACATCATCGCCTACGCCCTGCCCAGGCAATGACCCGCCCACCGGGAGCCCACAGCCGGCTCCCGGCCTTCCGGGCTTCGGCCCGGAAGGGGCTTTGCCAAGGGGAGGCGCGTTCCCGCCCTTGGCAAAGCCCCTTCGATACCTTGCGACCCGCGGAACCCTGCATGCCGTCCCGACCCCGTCCCAGCTTCGTCTCCCACCTGTTGCCCGGCTCCCTCGCGCTCTGCGGCCTGGCCATCGCCTGCGCCGTCCAGGGCGAGGAGCGACGCAGCCTCGAACCCATGGTGGTGACCGGCAGCTACAACCCCAGCGATACCTTCGACCTGCCGTTCTCGGTGGATAGCATCGAGCGCCGGCAGATCGCCGACGGCCAGCTCGGCATCAACCTCTCGGAAGTCCTGCCGCGGGTACCCGGCCTGGTGGTGCAGAACCGCCAGAACTACGCCCAGGACCTGCAAATCTCCTCGCGCGGCTACGGCGCCCGCTCGGCCTTCGGTATCCGCGGGCTGAAGCTGCTCGCCGACGGCATCCCGGCCAGCACGCCGGATGGCCAGGGCCAGGCCGCGACCCTCAACCTCGACGTCGCCGAGCGCATCGAGGTACTGCGCGGGCCGGCCTCGACGATCTACGGCAGCAACGCCGGCGGGGTGATCCAGATGTTCTCCCGCGACGGCCAGGGCGCCCCGCGGGTCGGCGCGGAAACCACCGTCGGCAGCGATGGCCTGAGCCGCAACCACCTGTACACGGAAGGCGAGGGCGACGGGGTCGGTTTCCTGGTGGATGCTTCGCGGATGGACACCGACGGCTACCGCGACCACAGCGCCGCGCGCCGCGACCAGACCTTCGCCAAGCTCAACTTCAGGCCCGACGCCGACAGCCGCCTGGCGCTGATCTACAGCAGCCTGGAGCAGAACGACACTGAAGATCCGCTGGGGCAGACCTGGGACGCCTACAAGCACGACCCGCGCTCCGTCACCGCCAACGCCGAGCTGTACGACACGCGTAAGAGCATCGACCACCAGCAGGCCGGGATGAACTACGAGCGCTACTTCGGCGAGGCGACCTTGCAGGTCAACGCCTACGTGGGCAAGCGCAGTGTCGTGCAGTATCAGGCGATACCCAAGCAGATAGGATGCGAGAGTAATCCGCGTTGCCAGAGGAATGGCGCGGTGATCGACTTCGACCGCGACTTCCACGGTGGCACCGTGCGCTGGCTGCAACCGGTACGCCAGGCGCCGGGCGAGCTGAACCTGACCGTCGGCCTCGACTACGACCAGAGCCGCGACGACCGCCGCGGCTACCAGAACTTCAACGGCGACCAGCTCGGCGTGAAGGGCGAGTTGCGCCGCGACGAGGTGGACACCGCCACCAGCCTCGATCCCTACCTGCAGGCGAGCTGGGCCATCGACGCCTGGACCCTGCAGGCCGGGGTGCGCCACAGCACCATGAAGATGGAGGTCGACGACCGCTACCTGAGCAACGGCGATGCCAGCGGCTCGCGGCGCTACCGGAAGAACACCCCATCGTTCTCGGTGATGTACGCCTTCACCCCCGACCTGCACGGCTACCTCAGCGCCGGCAAGGGCTTCGAGACCCCGACCCAGGCGGAGATGGCCTATGCGCCGGTGGCGGCGAACGCGCCGGACGTCTTCAACTTCGGCCTCAAGCCGGCCACCAGCAGCCAGTACGAAGCCGGGCTGAAGGCGCGCCTGTGGGGCAATACGCGGGTCAACGCGGCGATCTTCCAGATCCGCACCGAGGACGAGATCGTCGTCGCCAGCTCCCTCGGCGGTCGCACCAGCTACCAGAACGCCGGCAAGACCCTGCGCCGCGGCTTCGAACTGGGCGTGGAGAGCGAACTGAGCGAGCACTGGAACGCCAACCTGGCCTATACCCGGCTATCCGCCACCTACGATTCGGATTTCGAGGCCGGCGGCAAGACCATCGGCAAGGGCAAGCACCTGCCGGGCGTGCCGGAAAGCAGCCTGTTCGGCGAACTGGTATGGAAGCCCGTGGAGGGCATCAGCATGGGCTGGGAAGGCATGTACCGCAGCCAGGTCTACGTCGAGGACAGCAACAGCGAAAAGGCCGCGCCGAGCTATGCGGTATTCAACTGGCGCACCCGCTTCGAACAGCGCCTGGGGGCCTGGACCTTCCACCAGCTGGTGCGCCTGGACAACCTGTTCGACCGCCAGTACGTCGGCTCGGTCATCGTCGGCGACGGCAACCGGCGTTACTACGAAGCGGCCCCCGGGCTGTCCTGGTACGCGGGAGCCGGGGTCGAATACCAGTTCTGAAGTGCCGGATGCGCTTGTTCGCGCTACCCGGCCAGCCCTTGTCAGCGTCGTCAATTCCGATTACTGTATAGATGTACAGTAATCGGAATTCGCCTGCCTGCGCGACAAGGAGCACCGATCATGAGCCACAACCTTGCCGAACTGCCGCTGTCCCGACGCCGCGCCCTGGAGCGCGAGAAACAGGCCTGCCTGCGCCTCCACCTGTCCCGCAATCGTGCCAGCGAACGCCTGGAGCGCGCCGTGCGCGACGAAGTCGAGCGCCTGCTGGGTGCCCGCGAACGCCAGGGGGCCGGCTGGCCGGAGTGGGTCAGCGCGGAACTCTGCGTGGCGGACGACCCGCTCTTCGTGCGCAAGGTGGTGGTGCGTCTGAAAGCCGCGGTGGACTGGCAGCGCCAGCGCGCAGCCTGAGCGTTGCTCGCTTCAGGCCCCGCTGCCGTCGCTCCCGGGCGCGCGATGATGTTGCAGGGCGCGCTGGCGATGGCCGGCGAGGATGTACCGGTAGATCAGTCGTGCGAGCGACTCCTGCTCCATTTCCTGGCCGTCCAGCGCGGCGCCGCATAGCGCCAGCTTGACCCGCTTGCCGCCGGCCACCGCACGGGCTTCGGGGCGGGCGAAAGCCCGCGGGTCGAAACGGGCATGGCTGTCGAAGCGCGGTGCCGTGCAATCGAAGGTGGTCGCGAAGGTGAGTTCCAACCAGCGCCCGCGCTCGATCTCCAGCGACTGGAAGGTGTACATCGGCACCTGCGGCGCGTTGGCGAAGGCGATGCTCTCCGGCGTCAGGGTGAGCGCGACCTGGCCGTGGCGCCGGTAGAGGAACACGCCCGCCAGGCAGGCGTACAGGCCGCCGCCCAGCAGCAGCGCGGCTGGCAGCCAGAACAGCCATTGGCCACTGGCCAGGCGCCAGGCGTGGGGCAGCGAAGCGAGCCAGAGACCGGTGGCGCCAGCCACCAGGCCAGCGAGCAGGGCAACGCAGGCGGTGCCCCGCGAGACCTCGCGGATCTCGCAGCGGGCTTCCAGCGGCGGCAGTTCGTCGAGGGTTTCGTCAGTTTCTTGCATGGGGATTCTCACAGGTCTTGCCGAGCAGGTCGGCGCTGAGCGCTCGGCTCAACGCCAGGGGGGCGCCGAACCAGACGCTAAGCGCCTGGCTCGGCGGTCGTGTCGGAACGGCCCGGCCGGCGGTCCCGGCCCAGGTGCGTTCGAAGCTCTCTCCCAGCGCCTTGCAGCGCATACCCAGCGGAGGGTGGGTATCCTGCGGATGGACCTGGAGTCCCTCCGCCCCGGGGTCCGGTGCTTCCAGGCCGGACTGGCCCAGGTAGACGTGGATGGCGTCCACCAGGTTGTCCGGCGCGCGCGCCGGAGCGAGCAGGCAGTGTTCGAGGAACGCCCGTATCGGCGCGCCGGCCGCCGCGCTGCGCAGCAGGGCCGAGGCCATCGCCGGCGCACCGGCCAGTTGTGCGGCGCGGCGGTCGGCGGCGAATTCGCGCAGGCGGCTCCAGTGGTTCACGGCGAGGCCGAAACGTTCGAGGAAGTACCCGGCCAACAGTCGCGCCGGTTCCAGTGCCGCACGTTCGAAGACGTTGGCTTCCTGCTCCTCGATGGCGGCCAGTTGGCTCGCGGCGCCCTGGTAGATCGGCAGGAAGCGCAGGCTGTAATGGGCGTCGCGGCCGGCGAAGTGGGCCAGTTCGTGAGCGATCACTGCACTCAGTTCGGCGCGGTCCAGCAGGCCCAGCAACGGTAGCGAGAGGTATAGGCTGCGTCCTTCCAGATGCTCGCCGGAAGGTTGCAGGCAGACGCGGTTGGCGGTCACGTAGAAGCCGTCGCAGAGGCCCACCAACAGGTGCTGCGGGGCTGGCGTATCGAGGCGCGCCGCCAGCTCGCGCAGCAGCGTCCAGAGTTCCGGTGCATCCTCTTCGCCCAGCCGGCGGCCGATGACATCCAGGGCCGGCGCCGGGCGCAGGCGCAAGCGGCTGATCTTCGCCAGCATTTGCCACGCCGACGCCAGCAGGCCGAGAAGGATCAGCGCCACGCTCAGTTGAGTGCGTCCTTCGCTGACCGGAACCTGGCCGACCCGCCACAGCCCGAGGATCTCGAACGTTCCGGCACAGGCCAGGGCCAGGGCGAGCAGGCCGATCTGGGCGAGGAGCAGGCAGGGCAGCAGGCGTCGGCCCAGCTCGAACCACAGGAGCAGGCAGCGACGCGAGCGCAGTGCGCTGCGTGCGGCGCCGGCGATGCCGGCCAGGGAGACGGCTCCCAATACGGCGACCAGCGCCGCCAGGCAGGCTCCGCTATCGGCGAGGACGGCGGCGAAGCGATTCAGGCGCTGTGCGCTTCGTGTGTCGGCGAGTTGCTCGTCGAGCCGCGCCAGGGCCAGGTCGCGCACATAGGCCCGGTCGTCCACCCGGACGCTGGCCCTCGGCGGCAGCGCCCGCGCTTCGGCGAGCGCGCGCTCGACCCACTGCTGCGCGGCGCCCAGTCGCTCGGCCTGCTGCTCGGCGCGCCAGGACTGCCAGGCGCCGAGCCCCGCCAGCAGCGCTGGAACCAGCACCAGGCAAAGCAGCAGCCTTCGCGGATGGACCGTGCCCTTCACTCAGCTCTGGCTGCGCAGTTGTTGCAGGTAGCGCTGGGCGTGGGCGGCCTGGATGTAGGCGTCGAGGATCGCCGCCATGTCGTCGCAGTCCAGCTTCTTGCCATCGCTCTGCAGGCCGGCCGACATGATGGTGATGCGCGGGTCCTTGCCTTTGAAAGCCATGGCCTGGGAGGCGAACACCTGGCGTACGGCGCGATGGGTCGGCAGCGGCGTTTCGGGCCGCAGGTGGAGGGTCTGGGTGGTTTGCAGCATGTCGGCCTTGACGCTGAAATCGATGACGTCGGCCAGCTCGACCGGAGCCGACAGGCTGTCGGCCCAGAGCTGGGTACGGGTCAGGCGCATGAAGGGGGTCTTGCCGGAGTTGCGATGCTGGTAGCCGAGGAACAGCCCGAACAGGCCGAGCAGCAAGCCGACGACGCCGACCCCCGGCTTGCCCTGGGAGAACCACATGCCGGTCATGATGAAGGGCACGATGCTCAGCAGCGGACCCAGCACCACGTACTTGCGGGTATTGGTGAACTCGGTGGCCGGGGGTACGTTGGCGATCACCCGCTCCAGGTGGGCGATGACCTCGGCGGTCTTCGCCTGGTTCAGCTCTTCGTGTTCGGCACCGAGGGTTTCGGCGAGGTTGGAGACGAGGTCCCGGGGTTCCTGGTTGCTCATGGAAATATCCTTGGAGTTGGGAGTGAAGAGGAAGCACTGGGCGGGATCTCGCCCAGTTGGCGGAGCCGGGCCTGGGCGCGGGCGATGTCCAGGTAGAGGTCGATGACCTCCGCGGCTTCCAGTAGCGACAGGTTGCGACCGTTGAGGCGCCAGCCGGGGGACAGCAGGCGAACCCGTGGGCCGTCCCGGCATTCGCTGACGGCACGCGCGGCGAACGGGTCGAGCGGGCGCGTGGATGGCGCCGGTAGCGCCTTGCCGTGCAGTTCGAGGACTATCGCGGAGAACCAGACCCCGTCCTCCAGGCGCAGGTCGGCGACCTCCAGCAGGTCCAGCGGCGCCGACAGGCTGCGGGCGCGCAGGCGCCCTTGGCCGAGGACGAGGAACGGCGCGTTCCTGGCGTTGCGCTGCAGGCAGGCCAGACACATGAGGAGGGCGGCCGCCGCCAGCAGGCACAGCGCCGCCGCCTCATGGCCGGGACCGGGGTGGTCGCGCAAGGTCCAGGCGCCGCCGAGCAGCAGCAGGCCGAGCAGGGCGGACAGCGGCGCCGCGCCACGGGCGGCGCCGATGCTTATCCGGTTGGGAACGCTGGCGACGAAGCGCCGCAACCGCGTGGCTTCGTCGTCCCTTGCCCCGGCGGGGCAGGGTGCTTGCGCGCCCGGCGGGATCATCGGCTTTCCCCGTGGCCTGCATCGAGCAGGCGGTTGAGCCACTGCGTGTCGTCGCCGCTGACGATGCGCCTTGCCTGCCGCAGCAGGTCGTCGTCGAGCGCCAGGGAAAGGTCCGCGATCCGCTGGTAGGTCGGCGGGTGACTGTCGAAGGGGTGTTCCAGGCGGCGCGCGCTGTCCTGTTCGTCCAGTTCCAGGGAGTTCCCGCGCAGATGGTCGGTCAGCGCATGCACCAGGTTGCGCGTCTGCGGGCTGGCCAGCAGGCGTTCGATCAGTCCTGCCAGGGCGCAGGTGCGTAGCAGCGCGATGGCGAAGACCCGCGCGCCGGCTACCCGCGCCCCGACCTTGTCGGCGGCCAGTTCCTGGCGGCGATTCCAGTGCAGGTAGGCGCGCTCGAAGCGTTCGAGGAAGTACAGCGCGGCCCACAGGCCCGGCTTGCCGAGCAGGCCGACACGCCCATCCTCGGGTGCAGCGATGCGTTCGATGCGCAGGCGCACCTGCCGCTGCAGGAGCGACAGGGAGGCGCCGTGGGCGGTGTCGCCGGCGGCGAAGTGGCCCAGTTCGTGGCCGATGATCGCGGCGCTTTCGGCCTCGCTCATGACCGTGGCATAGGTCAGCGGGATGTACAGGGTACGCCCCTCCAGCGGAATGCCGCGGGGTGCCAGCAGGACCTTGGCCTGGGTGACGAAGTAGCAGTGCTCGATGCCGGTGACGACATGGTCCGGTAGCGGCGCTCCGGCGCGGTCGGCGATCTGTCCCAGCCATTGCCAGAGGCCGGGCGCGGCGACCCGGTCGAGTTCGCGGCCGAGCAGGTGGAGCACCGGTTCCTCCAGCGGCAGCAGTTCTCCGCGCAGGCGCCGCAGCATGAGCAGGCCGCCGAGGAACAGCAGCCACAGCGGCAGCGAGAAGAGCAGGGCGACGAAACCGTGGCTGTGCCAGTGGCTGTAGCTCCACAGCGCTTCGTAGAGCAACTGGCTGGCCAGGGCGGCGACCAGCAGGCCGGCGTGCAGCGGGACCAGTCGACCGAGGCGCCGCCAGGCCGGCGCGAGGTGGCCGAGCAGGTAGGCTTGCGAGCGCATCGAGCGGCGCCCGTCGTATTCCAGTCTCGCCAGCAAGGCGGCCGCGACCAGCGCCGACGCCAGCGCGCAGAGCTTGCCGATAGCGGCCAGCCAGCCGCGCAGAGCCAGCCAAGGATGGTCGCGGCGGATGGCCTCGGCGTCTTCGGCGAACTGGTGAAGATGACCTTCGACGCCATAGGCCGGACGGAACAGGTGACGGGGAATGGCGTCGGCGGCGTCCGGGTCGTTGCGCGCCGAGGCGCTCCAGTCGCGCATGAACTGTTCGTCGCGCAGGGTCGAGTCGACCCGGAAGGCCTGCACGGCGGACCAGGCGTAGAGCGCCAGGGGAATCAGGAAGAGGAACGCGAGCAGCCTTACCCGCAGCGTATCGTGGCTCATCCGCGTTTATTTCTGCTCGAGGTAGTCGGTCAGGAATGCCTGGGGCTCGCCTGCGGATGACAGCGACTCGCTATAGGCGACCTGCCGCGTCTGCTGTTCGCCGGGCAGGTAGAGCTCGCCCCAGCCGTCGCGCACGATCAGGATCACATACTTGCTGCCGTTCAGTTCGGTGGAGTAGCGACTGTCCCTGGCGCTCTTTTCCACCTTTACCTTGTGGATCAGGCGGTCCCAGTCGTGGTCCAGACCTTCGACCTGCAACAGCGCTTCGCCGGCCGCCGCTTCGCCGATACGCAGGGTCCAGACCTTGAGCCCCTGCTGGCCCTGATAGGCCACCACCTTGTCGGCGACTGGCGGCCGCGCCTCTTCGGCTTGCGCCGTGCAGGATCCCCACGCCAGCGCGCCCATCAGCAGCGCCGCAGTCCACTTTGCTATCATTCTCGCCCCCTTTGGCAACGCGATGTAAAAGGGGCGCATCTATTAATACAGGCTCGGACCATGAACAACCGAGGCGGCCGCCGCTCACAGGAAAAGTGTCGTCGCCCACAGGTTCGGTTCGATCAGCGCACGGAACCATCCTGGAAAGCCGCTGCCTGAACCGGTTCAGATGGTTGCGTCCCACCGATACCTACGCCATGGAAAGCTGGAATCCCTACCACGACACGGAGCTTTATTTCGACGCTCCTTCGCCCCTGTGCCAGTCGCAGATCCTCGACGCGCGCGAAATGCTCGGCAGCGCCACCGGTCACTACCAGGCGCGGACGGTGCGCCCGTCGATGCAGTATTTCGATTGCGACCTGAGCTTCACCGAGCCGCTGCGAACCCACAAGGTGCTGCCGGAAGGCCTGTGCATCGTGCAGATGTTCGACGGCCAGTGGCGGCACAGCGTCGACGGCGGCGAGCCTTATCTGTACAACCTGGGCGGTCCTTCGGTGCTCGGCACCGGCGAGCCGATGGAGGCCTTCGATATCCTGCCGGCGGGCAGCCGCGTGCGCCTGGGCGGGCTGCGGATCGCCGCCAGCTATCTGGAAGAGGAACTGGAAACCGGCGATGGCGCCCTGCGGCCGCTGGCGCGGCTGAAGGGCGACGGCGCGAGCTTCACCCAGTTGTCCCGTTGCGGCGCCATCACCGCCCTGTTCGAGCGCCTCTACCAGAATCCATACCGCGGCGCCCTCGGACGCCTGCACGAAGAGAGCCTGACCTTGGGCCTGCTGGTGGAGCTGGCCGCCTACCTGGGTGGCGCGGACCTTCGTCGCGCGCGCACCCCACGCGCCCAGCGCGACCTGGCCCACGAAGCGCGCCGCCTGCTGGAGGCGAACCTCGGTGAGCCGCCGGCCAGCCTTGAACTGGCGCGCCAACTGGGGGTCGGCGAAACCACCCTGCGGCGGATCTTCAGGAACGAGTTCGGTCGCTCGATGTTGCAGTACGTCCGCGACCGGCGTCTCGAGATCGGCCGGCAGATGGTCCGCGAGGGTCGCTGGCAGATCGCGCAGATAGCCTATCGCCTGGGTTACTCCAGTCCGGAAAACTTCACCCATGCCTACCGCGCGCGCTTCGGCCATCCGCCGGGGCGCGAGTGAGGCGGACGCGGTTCAGAGCGAACGCTGGTCGACCCGCGCGGAAAGCTGCTCGGCGCTTTCCTTGCGCTCCGAATAGCGGTCCACCAGGAAGTCCGTGCGCTCGCGCAGGAGCAGGGTGAACTTGAACAACTCCTCCATCACGTCGACCACCCGGTCGTAGTAGGGCGATGGCTTCATCCGGCCCGCTTCGTCGAACTCCAGGTAGGCCTTGGGAACCGAGGACTGGTTGGGGATGGTGAACATGCGCATCCAGCGACCCAGCACGCGCAACTGGTTGACCACGTTGAACGACTGCGAGCCGCCGCAGACCTGCATCACCGCCAGGGTCTTGCCCTGGGTCGGGCGCACCGCCCCGAGTGCCAGGGGAATCCAGTCGATCTGCGCCTTGAATACCGCGGACAGCGCACCGTGGCGTTCGGGCGAGCACCAGACCTGGCCTTCCGACCACAGCACCAGGTCGCGCAACTCGCGGACCTTGGGATGCTCCAGCGGTGCATCGTCGGGCAATGGCAGCCCGGAAGGGTCGAAAATCCGCGTTTCGGCGCCGAAGCGTTCGAGCAGGCGTGCGGCCTCCAGCACCAGCAGGCGGCTGAAGGAGCGCTCGCGGGTCGAGCCGTAGAGCAGGAGGATGCGCGGCCTGTGCCCGGAGACGGGGGGCGGGTCGCCGAGCAGCGCGGGATCGAGGTTGGGTAGTTGTTCGGACATGCTTCCTCCGGTCAGAGCGAGCCGATGCGCTCCAGCTCACGCTTGAGCTGGTCGCGATCCAGGGTAGCGAAGGGCAGGCCGAGGAAGGCTCTGCAACGCTGTTCGATGCGTGCCAGGGTGGCGTGGAACGCCGCATCCCGCAGGGCTTCGTCGCCATCCAGGGCGGAGGGATCGGCCAGGCCCCAATGGGCCTTCAGCGCTGCGCCGAGATACAGCGGGCAGGCTTCCCCCGCGGCGGCGTCGCAAACGGTGATGACGATGTCCGGCGGTGCGCCTTCGAAGGCTTCGCTGCCCTTGCTGTACAGGCCGTGGGTGGCGATGCCGGCCTGTTCGAGGGTCGCCAGGCTGCGCGGATGCACCCGCCCGCTGGGCTGGCTGCCGGCGCTGCATGCCTCGAAACCCGGCGGGGCCAGGTGGTTGAACATGGCTTCGGAAAGAATGCTGCGGCAACTGTTGGCCGTGCACATGAACAGGACTCGCATGGGATGCTCCTGCCGCCGTCGCCGGCGGCCGTCAGATGGCCAGGCGCAGGGCCAGGGCCGAAAGGGTCGCCAGCAGGACCGGCAGGGTCAGCAGGGCGCCGACCCTGAAGTAGTAGCCCCAGGTGATGCGCATGCCTTTGCGCGCCAGCACGTGCAGCCAGAGGAGCGTCGCCAGGCTGCCGATAGGGGTGATCTTCGGACCCAGGTCGCAGCCGATGACGTTGGCGTAGATCATCGCTTCGCGCACCGCGCCGGCGGTGTCGCTGGCCTGGATCGACAGGGCGCCGAGCAGCACGCTGGGCATGTTGTTCATTACCGACGAGAGGGCGGCGGAAAGCAGTCCGGTACCCAGCGCGGCCGCCCATACGCCGTGCTCGGCCAGGCGGTTCAGGAGCTGCGCCAGGAGGTCGGTGAGACCGGCGTTCTTCAGGCCGTAGACCACCAGGTACATGCCCAGCGAGAAGACCACGATCTGCCAGGGCGCTTCGCGCAGCACCCGCCGGGTCGAGATCACCCGCCCGCGCCCGGCCACCGCCAGCAGCAGCGCCGCACAGGTCGCGGCCACCGCGCTGACGGGGACGCCCAGCGGCTCCAGGGCGAACAGCCCGGCGAGCAGGACCAGCAGCATCCAGCCGCCGACGATGAAGGTCGCGCGGTCGCGGATCGCCGCCCGCGGCGGCTTCAATTGCTCCAGCGCATAGACCGGCGGCAGGTCGCGGCGGAAATAGAGGAACAGCACCAGCAGGGAGGTCGCGACGCTCACCAGGTTTACCGGCAGCATGACCGCGGCGTACTCGCCGAAGCCGAGCCCGAAGTAGTCGGCCGAGACGATGTTCACCAGGTTCGAGACCACCAGCGGCAGGCTGGCGCTGTCGGCGATGAAGCCCGCCGCCATGACGAAGGCCAGGGTCGCCGCCGGGCTGAAGCGCAGGGCCAGCAGCATCGACATCACGATGGGCGTGAGGATCAGCGCCGCGCCGTCGTTGGCGAACAGCGCCGAGACCGCCGCGCCGAGCAGCACGCAGAAGGCGAACAGGCGCCGGCCGTCGCCGCCCGCCCAGCGCGCGACGTGCAGCGCGGCCCATTCGAAGAAGCCGGCCTCGTCCAGCAGCAGGCTGATGACGATCACCGCGATGAAGGTGGCGGTGGCATTCCAGACGATGTTCCAGACGGTCGGGATGTCGCCCGGCGCGACGCTGCCCAGCGCCAGGGCGAGCAGGGCGCCGATGCTGGCGCTCCAGCCGATGCCGAGGCCCCTGGGCTGCCAGATGACCAGGACCAGGGTGAACAGGAAGATGGCGAAGGCGATCAGCATGGGGCGGCTCGCGCTATTGGCAGCAGGCGGAGGCGCGCTGCGGGCGGCCGTCCATGTCGCGCAGGCGCGCTGCGTCGGCTTGCAGCCAGTCGCCGTTGGCCCGCAGGGTCACTTGCAGGACTTCGTGGATCCAGGCCGGCAGCGCAGGGTTCAGGCGGTAATACACCCACTGGCCCTGGCGACGGTCGAGGAGCAGCCCGGCACTGCGCAACTGGGCCAGGTGGCGGCTGATCTTCGGCTGGCTGTCGGCGAGGGCGCACATCAGTTCGCAGACGCACAGTTCGCCCTGGTCGACGATCAGCAGGGTGGCGCGAACACGCGTCTCGTCGGCCAGGCACTTGAACACTTCGGCGGGGCTGGGCATCGCTGGGCCTTCCTGGATATATGGAAAGCTGAATATACGGATATCCGTATGTATTGCAAGCGCCCCCGCTCCCGCCGGCTAGCGGCGGGCGGCCTGGACTTCCTCGCTCGGCGTGCGCCCGAAGTAGCGCTTGAACTCGCGGCTGAACTGCGAGGGACTCTCGTAGCCGACCTGGTTGGCGGCGGTACTGGCGTTCAGCCCGTCCTGCACCATCAGGCTCCAGGCCTTGTACAGGCGCACGCTCTTCAGGTACTGGAGGGGCGAGGTGAAGGTCATCGCCTTGAAGTTGTGGTGGAAGGTCGACACGCTCATGTTCGCCTCGCGAGCCAGGGTGTCGATGTCCAGCGCACTGGCGTAGTCGGTGTGGATGCGCCGCAGGGCCCTGGCCATGCGCCCGTAGCCGCTGTGCCGGCCGGCCACCGCACGCAGGGCGTTGCCCTGCTCGCTGCGCAGGGCGCGGAAGATGATCTCGCGGACCAGTTGCGGGCCGAGGATATGGCTGTCCAGCGGGCTCTGCAGGCAGCCCAGCAGGCGCATCACCGCATCGGCCATCCCCGCGTCCAGCGGTACCGAAGCCATCGGCGCGCTGGGCGCCAGTTCGTTGTCGTCGTCGCTGCCGGGAGCCTCTTCCATCTGTAGCAGCAGTTCCTTCAAGGTGCCGATATCCACGTCGACGCTCACTCCCAGCAAGGGTTCGGCGGCGGAGGCGTGGGTTTCGCATTCGAACGGCAGGGGCACCGACATCACCAGGTAGCGTTCGGCGTCGTAGCGGTAGGTTTCGCCGCCGAGGAAACCGATCTTCTGGCCCTGGGCGAGGATGCAGATGCGCGGCTCATAGAACACCGGGCTGCGCGGATAGGCCTGTTCGGCGCGCATCAGGCGAACCCCGGGGATGCGGGTGGCGTCGAAACCCGGTTCGTCTTGCAGGGTGGCGATCAGCGACGCCATGTCGGTGGAAGTAGTGCTCATGCCTTGGCTGTTTCTCCAGGAGGGGAGGCAAACGTAGCAACCCCGTGCGCGCCTGGGCAGTGGCGGCACGCAACATCGGCACGAATGGGCAAGGCTTCGACAGGAATGGACATTCTGCGGCGGCGCCCATCCGGCGAACAATTGCCCCCCGAACGGACCGCCGCCAGCAAGCCGTCGCGGCCCGCCATCCTGCGAAGAGGACACACCGATGACCCTACAGATCCGCGGCTACGCCGCCCAGTCCGCCAGCGCCCCGCTGACCGCCCATCGCTTCGAACGCCGCGCGCCGCGCGCCGACGACCTGGTGATCGACATCCTCTACTGCGGCGTCTGCCACTCGGACCTCCATCAGGCGCGCAACGAATGGCACAACAGCCTGTACCCGCTGGTGCCGGGCCACGAGATCATCGGCCGGGTCGCCAGCGTCGGCGAGGCGGTGAGCGGTTTCGCGGTCGGCGAACTGGTCGGCGTCGGCTGCATGGTCGACTCCTGCCGGCACTGCACCGCCTGCTCCGAGGGCCTGGAGCAGTATTGCGCGGAATACCCGACCCTGACCTACAACGGCCGCGACCGCCACGACGGCCTGCCGACCTTCGGCGGCTACTCGGAGCGCATCGTGGTCTCGGCCAGGTTCGTCCTGCGCATTCCCCAGGGGCTCGATCCGAAGGCGGCGGCGCCGCTGCTGTGCGCCGGGATCACGTCCTACTCGCCACTGCGTCACTGGAAGGTCGGTCCCGGCAGCCGGGTGGCGGTGGTCGGCCTGGGCGGCCTCGGTCACATGGGCCTGAAGTTCGCCAGGGCGCTCGGTGCCGAGGTGGCCCTGTTCACCCGCTCGCCGGGCAAGGAAGAGGAAGCGCGGCGGCTCGGCGCCGACCAGGTGATCCTTTCCACCGACCCACAGCGGATGGCCGCCGTCGCCGGACGCTTCGACCTGATCCTGGACACCGTGCCGCACCAGCATGACCTCAATCCTTATCTGGCGACCCTCAAGCGCGACGGCACCCTCGTACTGGTCGGCCTGCTCGAGCCGCTGGAGCCGGCGGTGCACGGTGCGCAACTGGTGATGGGACGCCGCTCGATCGCCGGCTCGGCCATCGGCGGCATCGCCGAGACCCAGGAAATGCTGGATTTCTGCGCGGCCCACGGGATCGCCTGCGACATCGAGATGATCGAGATCCAGCAGATCAACCAGGCCTACGAGCGGATGCTGGCCAGCGACGTGAAGTATCGCTTCGTGATCGACATGGCCTCCCTGCAGAAGTCCTTCTGAGACGGGCCGTCGGCGCCGGCGGGCTCAGCAGCCCTCGGCGTCGACCAGGAAGGTCTCGAAACGCACGCTTTTCGCCCCCAGCCGCCAGACGCCCGCGCTCAGCGGGCCTTGCGCGTCCTCCCGGGCCTGCCAGGCGCGTTCGCAGTCCTCGCGTGAACGCCAGCAGGTGTAGTTCAGCACGTGCTGGCCGTCCTCGCTGGGGTGCAGGCTGGCGGACAGGTAGCCCGGGCAGTTCCTGAAGCAGCGTTCCAGGCGTTGCAGGTGCGCGTTCTGTTCCAGCGCCAGCGACAACTGGCTGGCGGGTTCCACCTCGATATCGATGAGTTGCGCGTAGCACGGCGACCGCTCGCTAGCGGCCGGGCACTGATCGTCGGTGCAGCAGTAGGAGGAGGGGATGAGCATGGCGGGTTACTCCGGGTGACTTGTGTCGAGGGCCGGCCCAGGGTAAAACCTCAAGCAAACTTGAGGTCAAGCCAATCATGAAGAATTCCTGCGCATCTCGTGAACTGAGCGTCGGCGAACTGGCCAGGCGTGCCGGCGTGGCGGTCTCCGCCCTGCATTTCTACGAAACCAAGGGGCTGATCAGCAGCCAGCGCAACGCCGGCAACCAGCGGCGCTTCAGTCGCGAGACGCTACGCCGGGTGGTGGTGATCAAGGTCGCCCAGCGGGTCGGCATTCCCCTCGCGGAGATCGCTCGCGCCCTGCAGACCCTGCCGGCGGGGCGCAGCCCTAGCGCGGCGGACTGGGCGCGCCTGTCGGCGCAGTGGAAGGAGGATCTCACCGAGCGCATCGACAAGCTGCTGCTGTTGCGCGACCAACTGGACGGCTGCATCGGTTGCGGCTGCCTGTCGCTCCAGGCCTGCCCGTTGCGCAACCCCGGCGACCAGCTTTCCGCCGAGGGGCCGGGAGCGCACTGGCTGGACGCCGAGGGCCGCGAGCACGACGGCTAGGCAGCGGTCAGCCGTGGTGCTGGCGGTCGGCGACGGCCGGGCTGTCCTGCAGGTTGTCCGGCGGGATCGCCAGGGCGCGTAGCGATCCGGCCATGATGTCGCTGAAGGTGGGCGCCGAGACCAGGCCGCCGAAGTAGCCGATCCTGGTCGGCGAATCGATCATCACCGCCAGCACCAGTTGCGGGTCGGACGCCGGCGCCATGCCGACGAACAGCGAACGGTAGGACTTGTCCGCGTAGCCCCGGCCCGAGGCCTTGCGCGCGGTGCCGCTCTTGCCCGCCACGTGGTAGCCCGGCACGCGGGCGCGGACTACGCCCTTCGGGTCTTCCACCACGGTTTGCAGCATCGCCCGGATGCGCCGTGCGATCTGCGGGTCCATCGCCTGGCGCACCTGGTTCTGCGGGTTGTCGCGGAGCAGGCTGAGCGGCACCAGCTTGCCGTCGTTGGCGAACACCGAGTAGGCCTGGGCCAGCTCGGCGGTGTTCACCGCCAGGCTGTAGCCGAACGACATGCTGGCGGTGGCGATGTTCGACCATTTCTCGTGGAACGGCAGGTAGCCCGGGTTCTCGCCGGGGAAGCCCAGCGACAGCGGCGCGCCGAAACCGACCCGGCCGAGCTGTTCGAGGATCGGCTTGGGTCCGATCTGCAGGGCGACCTTGCTCATGCCGATGTTCGAGGAGTTGATCAGCACTCCGGTCATGGTCAGTACGTCGCGCCGGGCGACGTCGTGGATGGTGTGCCCGTCGATGGTCATCCAGCCCGGTGCCACGCTGACTTGACTGTTCTCGTCGAACTTGCCGGAGGCCAGCGCCGCCGACATGCTGAACGGCTTGATCACCGAGCCCGGCTCGAAGGTATCGGTGAGGGTGCGGTTGCGCATGAAGGCCGGGGCGAAGCTGGCGCGGTTGTTCGGGTTGTAGGAGGGGAAGTTGGCCATCGCCAGGATCTGCCCGCTCTTCGGGTTCACCAGGACCGCCGAGCCGGAGTGCGCGCCGAACTTGAGCACGGCCTTTTCCAGCGCCTTGTAGGCGATGAACTGTAGTCGCAGGTCGATGCTCAGGGCCACGTCCTGGCTGGCCTTGGGCGTCTTCAGCACCTTGATGCTGTTGACCAGCGAGCCGCGCGGGTTGATCGCCACCTCGCGTACCCCGTCCTTGCCGCTCAGCCAGTCGTTGAAGCCCAGTTCGGTGCCTTCCTGGCCGCGGCCGTCGATGTTGACCAGGCCGATCAACTGCGCGGTCAGCTCGGAACTGGGGTAGAAACGCTTGTATTCCTTGATCTGGTGTACCCCCGTTATGCCCAGGGCCATCACCTCGCTGGCCTCGATCGGCGACAGGCCGCGCTCGAGGTAGAGGAAACGCTTGTTCGGGTTGGCCTGGAGCTGGGCCAGCAGCGGCGCCGCGGGGCGGTGCAGGGCGCCAGCCAGGCGCGGCACCTCGTCGAGGTGGGCGGCCATTTCCCTGGGGTTGCACCAGATCGACGCGACTTCGGTGGATACCGCCAGCGGCTCGCCGTTGCGGTCGGTGATCATGCCGCGGGTGACCGGGATCGGCAGGTCGCGGATCGAGCGAAGGTCGCCCTGGTCGGCGAGGAATTCGTGGTCGTGGACCTGGAGATAGACCAACCGTCCGGAGACGGCCAGGGAGGCGAGGACGAACAGGGTGACGACAAGGATGAAGCGGTAGTTTCGGCGTTGACTGCTCATGCAAGGGCACACTGGGGAAGAGGGAGAGCGGAAGCCCGTCCGGGGCAGTGCTGAAACATCCTGTTGCAGTTGGCAACTGTACCGTCACCCGCCACCCGCCGGTCAAGCCCTTTGCCGCCGTCTAGAGCACCAGGCGCATCGCGCAGCGGCTGTCGGCGGCGAAGCCGATCTCCTGCTCGTGGCCGAGGATCGCGCGCAAGCGCTCGCCGGCTTCCTGCCAGGTCAGCCGCTGGAAGCCCAGGCGTGCGTAGAACGGCGCGTTCCAGGGCACGTCGCAGAAGGTCGTCAGGGTCAGCGCCCGGCAGTGGCTGGCGTGGGCGTAGGTCACCGCGCGCTCCAGCAGGCGGCGGCCCAGGCCCTGTTGCTGGTGGGCCTGGGCGATGGACAACTCGGCGATGTGCAACTCGTCGGCGCAGCGTTCGGCAGCGAGGAAACCGACCGGCTGGCCATCGGCGTCTTCCGCCAGCCAGTGGCTGCCGCGCTCGATCAGGCGGCGATGGAAGTCCACCCCGGCGACCCCGGCGTCGGCGATCCAGGCCAGCTCGGGCAGCAGGCGGAAGCTTTCCCCGGCTGAGCGCTCGATGGCCGGGAGCAGCGCGGCGTCCTCGTCGCGGCTGGTTCTGATGCGGTAGTCCATTGGCTTTTCACTCCATGAGCAGGCCGTCGAGCAGCACGTCCAGGGCCTGGCAGGCCCTGGCCAGGCTCTCCGGCGGGTGTTCGGCGTTGGCGATACGCAGGGCGGCGTCCACCAGCGCGCCGTTGAGCAGCCAGGCCAGGGCCTCGGCGTCGGTGCGGCGGACGCGCCCGCTGTCCATCAGTTCGCGCAGTTGCCCGGTCATCGAGCTTAGGCAGCGCAGTTGGCTGGCCTCGCTGCTGGGGCTGCCGAGGATGGCCGGGGCATCGCGCAGGACGATGCGCTGGATTTCCGCTTCCAGGGCCATTTCCAGGTAGGCCCGGTTGTAGGCACGGAAGCCGCTCCAGAGGTCCTCGCCGGCAGCCAGGATGGCGCCGAGGCGAAGATTCATCTCGTCGTCGATCTGCTGCACCACCGCGGCCAGCAGGCCTTTCTTGTCGCCGAAGTGGTGATACAGCGCACCGCGGGTGAGGCCGGCGCTGGCGGTCAGGTCGTCCATCGAGGCGCCGGCGTAGCCGTTGTCGGCGAACGCTCGGCGCGCGGCGTCGATCAGCTTGGCGCGGGTTTCCTCGATCATCTCGGCGCGAGGCTTGCGGGCCATGCGAGGTCTCCGGGTGGCGAAGGGGCTTCAGGATAATTGACATACGCTGCGTATGTCTCCATGATTTTTGACATACGCAGCGTATGTGAATTTCGTCTTCTCCCGTCGTCGCCGGTTCCGCTGGAGCCGGCCAGCCGAGGCTTTCCATGAGCAACCCCTATCTCGAACTGTTCGCCGCGCCCGGCGCCAAGGGCTTTTCAGCCGCCGGCCTGCTGGCGCGGATGCCCCTGTCGATGACCGGCCTGGGCATCGTCACCATGCTTTCCCAGGTGCATGCCGACTACTGGCTGGCCGGTACCGTGGCGGCCACCTTCGTGTTCTGCAATGCCTTGCTCGCGCCGCAGGTATCGCGCCTGGTGGACCGCTTCGGCCAGGGCCGGGTGCTGCTCCCGGCCGCGCTGGCCAGCGCCCTGGCGATGAGCGCGCTGTTGCTGTGTACGCACTATCGAGCGCCGAATGCCTGGCTCTACCTGTTCGCCTTGCTCGCCGGGGCGATGCCGAGCATGCCGGCCATGGTACGGGCGCGCTGGACCGAGCTGTACCGGGGCTCGCCGAAGCTGCACACGGCGTTTTCCTTCGAATCGGTGATGGACGAGGTGTGCTACATCATCGGGCCGGTGCTGGCGGTGAGCCTCAGCGTCGGCTGGTTCGCCGAGGCGGGGCCGCTGCTGGCGACGCTGTTCCTGGTCGCCGGGGTGAGCCTGTTCAGTCTGCAACGCGGCACCGAACCGCCGCTGCATGCCCATCCGCGGCGCCGCGCCGGCAGCGCGCTGGCCTATCCGGCGGTACGCGTGCTGGCGCTGGTGCTGGCCGCCATCGGGGTGATCTTCGGCGCGGTGGAAGTGGTCAGCGTGGCCTTCGCCGAGGCGCACGGCAACAAGGCTGCGGCAAGCCTGGTGTTGTCGGTCTATGCCGTCGGCTCATGTCTCGCGGGATTGCTGTTCGGGCTGCTGCGCTGGCGCCTGGCGCTTTCCCGGCAACTGCTCTGCATGGTTACGCTGATGGCCCTGAGCCTGATGCCGCTGCTAGGGGTGGAGAGCATCCTTGCGCTTGCCCTGACCGTGCTGGTGGCCGGTTTCAGCGTGGCGCCGACGATGATCCTGGCCATGGGCCTGGTCGAGCGCGCGGTGGACCCGGCGCGCCTCACCGAAGGCCTGACCTGGGCCATCACCGGGCTGGGCATCGGCATGGCCCTGGGCTCGGCGCTGGCCGGTTGGGTGGTGGAGGGCTACGGCGCCGCCAGCGGTTTCCTCGTCGCGGTCGGCGCCGGCTGGCTGGCCTGGCTGCTGGCCCTGGCCTGCTTCCGGGTGCTGGCTCAGGACGAGGCCGGAGACTGCGCGGTGTCCGGCTGAGCCGGGAAGGCGTATTCGCGTTCGACCCGGGCGATCCGCGCGCTGAAACCGGCGTACCAGTCGCGCCGGCCGCGCGCCTGGGCGTCGCGGTGCTCCGCGTGGCGGCTCCAGGCACGGATCGCCGCCTCGCTGTCCCAGTAGGAGACGGTGATGCCGAAACCGTCGGCGCTGCGGACCGACTCCACGCCGAGATAGCCCGGCTGGCGGCTGGCCAGTTCCAGCATGCGCTCGGCCGCTTCGGCGTAGCCGTCGTCGACGGCGCTGCGATGGGAGCTGAAGATCACTGCGTAATAAGGTGTCGGGCCGCGCCGGGGGCGGTCGCGGCGCTGCGTCCGGCACGCCTCGACGAATGCCTTCGGCAATGGCGGCAGGACGCCGGCCAGGGCTGCCCGCTCGGGTTGGAACAGGGTGGCGACGAAGAACGGATGCTGTTCCAGCTCCACCGCGCGGATCGCTCCGTCGGCGCTCCAGGCGCTGGCCCGCAGTGCGCCGCCGGTAAGTTCCGCGGCGAAGCGCGGGGCGATTGCGTAGCGGCAATGGTAGTCCGCCTCGATCCAGTCGGCGGCATACGCCAGGGCCAGGCGCGAGCCGCGCAGCAGGCGGACTTCCTCGCGGGCTTCGAGCAGAGCGCAGGGCAGGGCGGCGATCACCGCCTGGTCGCTGTGCGGATGCTCCTCGCCATGGGTCGCCGCCTGCCAGCCGAGGGCGTTGCGGGCGAACTCGAGGATCGTGTGCTGGAAGCCGGCGCAGGTACCGAGGAACGGCCGGCGCCGGCCCCGGGCATGGGCGATCAGGCGCAGCACCGCGTCGGCGTCGCGATAGGGGCTGCCCGGCACGCACCAGAACCCGTCATAGCGCTCCAGCGCCGGCTCGGCGGGCAGGCGGTCGCTGGCCAGCCAGTCGAATGCGATCTCCAGGCCGAGTGCCTCGCCGGCCAGGCGCAGGGCCAGGGGAATCGCCCGGTGGGCGGTGATGTGCGGGTCGTGGTCGCCGACCAGGGCAATGCGCAGCGGCGCCGCGGGAGGGGTGGACATCCGTTTTCGCTCCAGTTTCGCCACGCCGGTTGGCGGGCCCTGGCGCTCACTCTATAGTTGCGTTTCCGCACTCGATATCGGCGCCAATGCAAAAGATGAATGCACCGCTGCAATATCGCCTGGACCATGCCGATCTTGCCCTGGTCCTCGCCCTGGTTCGCGGCGGTAGCCTGGCGCGGGCCGCAGAGTTGCTCAGGGTCGATGTGTCGACGGTTTTCCGGGCCATCCGCCGACTGGAGAAGAACCTCGGCAAGGCGTTGTTCGACAAGAGCCGCAGCGGCTACCTGGCGAACCAGACCGCCCGCCGCCTGGCGCAGCAGGCAGAACTGGCGGAACAGGCGCTGGAGGCGGCGCGCATCGGCCTCGAACTGGAGCGCGAGGTGCTCAGCGGTACCGTGCGCCTGACCTGCTCCGACGCCGTCCTGCATGGCCTGCTGCTGCCGGCGCTGGCGCGCTTCATGCCTGGCTATCCGGCCCTGCAACTGGAGCTGGCGACCTCCAACGACTTTGCCAACCTCAGCCGGCGCGACGCCGACATCGCCCTGCGCATGACCCGCACGCCGCCGGAACACCTGGTCGGGCGCAACCTCGGCGAGGTGCGCTACGTGCTCTGCGCCAGCGAACGCTACCTGGAGGGCCGCGACGCGACGGAGCCCGCCATGCTGCACTGGATCGCCCCGGACGATTTCCTTCCCGACCACCCGAGCGTGGTCTGGCGTCGTCGACACTATCCTGGGGTGCTGCCGGCCTACCGCTGCAACGGCGTGCTGGCGGTCGCCGAGATGGCCCGCGCCGGCCTCGGCCTGGCGGCGATCCCTGCCTACCTGCTACGCGACGGCGACGGCCTGCGGGTAATGGACGCCAACCTCGAGGGCTGCGCCAGCGCCCTGTGGCTGCTGACCCGTCCGGACTGCCGGGCGTTGCGCTCGGTGGTCGCGTTGTTCGACGAGCTGGGGCGGCATGTGCGATTGGGTGATGAGTGAAGGGGGAGGGCCGTGCCCGGTACGGCGCGCTCCCGCTCCCCAACCCTCTCCCGCGAGCGGGAGAGGGGCTGGAATGGCGTTTCGCCAGAGGCCTGGCGCTCAGCCGCGATCCGCCGCGGCCGGTCCCGGCGGCGGAATGTCGCCCACCGCCGCCGCGCCGGTGTCCTTGCGCAGGCGCTTGACCTCGTCGACGCTGACGCTCGGCGCCTGGTTGCCCCAGCTGGTGCGGATGAAGTTGACCACGTCGGCGATCTCCTGGTCGTTCATCCGCCAGCCGAACGGCGGCATGGTGAAGCTCGACGGTGCCTGGTGGGTGGCCGGCAGGGTGCCGCCCTTGAGCACGATGTGCACCAGGGAGGTCGGGTCGCTGCCGGTCACCACCGGGTTGCCGGCCAGGGCCGGGAAGACCCGCGCATAGCCCTTGCCGTCGGTGCGGTGGCAGGCCCCGCAGTTGTCGACGTAGAGCGCCGCGCCGGTCTTGCTGTCGTCGCCGTGGAACAGTGCCTGGGCCACGCTCTCGTCGTAGACGTGCGGCTGGTCGGAGGGGTCCGCCGGCGGCAGCGACTTGAGGTAGCGGGCGATGGCGGTGAGGTCGGCGTCGGTCATGTACTGCATGCTGTGCACCACCACGTCGGACATGCCGCCGAACACCGCGCTGCGCTCGCTGCGGCCGGTGCGCAGGAAGCTGACCAGGTCGGCTTCGCTCCAACTGCCCAGTCCGGTCCGGTGGTCGCCGCGCAGGCTCTTGGCGATCCAGTTCTCCAGCGGCGCGCTGCCGGACAGGTAGGCCGCGCCATCGCTCGCCGCCAGGGCCTTCTCCTGCATGCCCAGCCCACGCGGGGTATGGCAGGCGCCACAGTGGCCGAGGCCTTCGACCAGGTAGGCGCCGCGCGCCAGCACCGGGTCCTGCCCGGCGGCGGCCTGGAAGTCCTTCACCTCGGGAGCGAAGGTCCAGCGCCAGAATGCCAGCGGCCAGCGCATCGACAGCGGCCAGGGGATGTCGCTGGCCTTGTTGGGCTGCTCCACCGGCTCCACGCCATGCATGAAGTAGGCGTAGAGGGCGCGCATGTCCGCTTGGCTGACTCGCGCGTAGGACGGGTAGGGCATCGCCGGGTAGAGGGTGTCGCCGGATCTGGCCACGCCGTGGCGCACGGCGCGGTCGAAGTCCTCGAAGCTGTAGTCGCCGATGCCGGTCTTGCGGTCCGGGGTGATGTTGGTCGAGTACACCGCGCCGATCGGCGTTTCCATCGGCAGGCCCCCGGCGAACGGCTTGCCGTCCCTGGCGGTGTGGCAGGCCACGCAATCGCCGGCGCGGGCCAGGTATTCACCCTGCCTGACCAGGGCCGGGTCCGGCGCTGCGGCGGCCTGGGCGATGCCGCAGGCGAGGGCGGAGAGGGCGAGGAAGGCTGTCGGTTTCATCGTTGCGCTCCTCATGCCTGCACCAGCGGACCGGGGTTCTTCAGGTATTGCTCGCGGATCGCCTTGGCCGACCAGTAGGCCAGCGCCGCCACCAGCCCAGTGGGGTTGTAGCCGGTGCCCTGGGGGAAGGCCGAGGCGCCCATGACGAAGACGTTGTGCACGTCCCAGCTCTGCAGGTAGCGGTTGAGCACGCTGGTCTTCGGATCGCTGCCCATGATCGCCCCGCCGAGCAGGTGGGTGGTCTGGTAGACCCGTGTATTGAAGTGGTCGCCGAAGTTCTTGACGCTCACCGAGATGGCCTTCGGGTTCATCGCTTCGGCGATCTTGCGCATGTGCTCGGTGACGTAGCGGCTCATGCGGATCTCGTTGTCCTTCCAGTCGAAGGTCATGCGCAGCAGTGGCTGGCCGTAGGCGTCCTTGTAGGTCGGGTCGAGGTCGAGGTAGTTGTCGCGGTAGGTCATGTTGCTGCCGTGGGCGTCCATCGACACGGTGTGCGTGTAGGCGTCCTTGACCGCCTGTTTCCAGCCGCTGCCCCAGCTCGGCGTGCCGGGCGGCACGGCGAGGCCGCCGATCGGCTTGGAGCCGGCCTGGTTGACCCACATCGGCGAGCCGCCGACGAAGCCCAGCGGTCCGTGGTCGAAGTTGTCGGCGTTGAAGTCGTCCACCGCCACGCCGCCACCGCCGGTGCCGACGAAGGGGTTGGTATGCACGTCCTTGTCGAAGAACGCCTTGATGGTGGCCATGTTCTGGTAGGCGAAGTTCTTTCCCACCACGCCCTCGCCGGTGCGCGGGTCGTAGGGCTTGCCGATGCCGGAGAGCAGCAGCAGGCGCACGTTGTGGAACTGGAAGGCGCTGATGATCACCAGCTTCGCCGGCTGCACGATCTCGCGCCCCTGGGCGTCGACGTAGGTCACGCCGGTGGCCTGCCTGCCGTCGCTGTCGAGGTTGACCTTGAGCACGTTGCAGTTGGCGCGCAGTTCGAACAGCGGGGTCTGGCGCAGCGCCGGCAGGATGTTCAGGTTCGGCGAGGCCTTGGAATACATGTAGCAAGCGTAGCCGCTGCAGAAGCCGCAGAAGTTGCACGGCCCCATCTGCACCCCGTAGGGGTTGGTCCAGGGCCCCGAAGCGTTGGCCGCCGGCAGGTCGTAGGGGTGCAGGCCGAGTTCCTCGGCGGCCTTGCGGAACAGTTGCGCGGAGTACACCTGGCGCAGCGCCGGCAGCGGGAAGTCGTCCGAGCGGTCGGCGGCGAACGGATTGCCCTTGCCGACCACCTGGCCCTTGACCGTATGCGCGGTGCCGGAGGTGCCGAAGACCTTCTCGGCGAAATCGAAGTGCGGCTCCAGCTCTTCGTAGCTGACCCCGTAGTCCTGGATGGTCATGCCTTCGGGGATGAATTTCTTGCCGTAGCGTTCCTCATAGTGACTGCGCAAGCGCAGTTCCTCGGGCATGATCCGGAAATGCACGCCGGACCAGTGCAGGCCGGCGCCACCGACGCCGTCGCCGGGAAGGAAGGCGGAGAGCTGGCGGTAGGGCAGCGCGGTATCGTTGATCCCGTGGCGGATGCTCACGGTGCTCTTGGAGAGATTCTGGAACAGCTTGCCGCGGGTGTTGTAGGTCAGCTCGTCGAGGGTGTTGGGGTAGGCACCGTCGGGATAGGTATCGCGGTTCTCGCCGCGCTCCAGCGCCACCACGTTGAGCCCGGCCTCGGTCAGCTCCTTGGCCAGGATCGCTCCGGTCCAGCCGAAGCCGACCACCACCGCGTCCACCGGTTTGAGTGTCGTCGCCATGTTCAGCCCCTCTCGCCGGAAATCGCCACCGGCGGGAAGGGATACTTCTCGCCGCGGTCGGCCCAGTCCATGAAGTCGGCGCGGGCGCCGGGGAAACCGACCAGCTTCCAGCCCACCAGGCCGCGATTGCCGCCGTGCTGCGGATCGGAGAAGAAGCCTTCGTGGGTGTTTTGCAGCAACTGGCCGAAGAGCAGCTTGGCCGGCAGGTCCTGCAGGTCGATCTGGCCGGCTTCCAGGCGTTGCAGGATGTCGTCCTGCGCCGACGGCTCCAGCTCGGCGAACGGCTTGCCCTGGTTGGCCTTGCTCCAGCGTTCCAGGGCGGCGATGCCGACCCGGTAGATGTCGCGTGGCACCAGCTTCAACTGATGGCCGAACTCCGGCGCGGCGTCGGTGACGAACGGCCCCTGCATGTACCAGAGTGCGCCGTGCCCGTAGGGGGTTTCCATCTGTCGGTCGATGAACTCCGGCACCCCGGCCTCGATGGCGCCGGGGCCGTTGTCGTCGCTGGGGATCAGTCGCGCCACCGCGGCGTTGACGAAAGCCCATTCGGTGTTGGTGAAGAAGCGAGGCTGGTAGCGTTCGCGGGGTTTGTCCTGCTCGGCGGCGGGCGTCTGCATGGCATGGCCGACGCCATAGCCGGCCAGGGTCACCGCCGGGATCACGGTCAGGGTCTTGCGCAGGAAGTCGCGGCGGCCGTTGACGGCCTTGTCATCGGGCATGGTGGGGTCCTCTCTGGATCATCACGGTTTCGTCTTTCTGATAATGATTAGCAGGCTAATTATAAGTTCATGTGTCACGTTGAAAAAACGTTTCAGCAAGGAGCCAGGCGGGCCAATACCGGCAAGTGAAGCAGAACGGCGCGCCGGGCGTCGGCCCGGCGCGGCCTTCAGGCGCCTCGCCGTCGCGCCCAGGCCGAAGGATTGACCAGGTTCAGCGGCCGCTCGCCGGCGAGGGCGGCCAGCAGGTTGTCTACCGCGCAGCGGGCCATGGCTTCGCGGGTTTCCTCGGTGGCCGAGCCGATGTGCGGGGTGGCCACCACGTTCGGCAGGCGCAGCAGCGGCGAGTCGGGAGACAGCGGCTCGCGCTCGAACACGTCGAGGCCGGCGGCGCGGATCCGCCGCTGGGCCAGGGCCTCGATCAGGGCCGCCTCGTCGATCACCCGGCCACGGGAGATGTTGATGAAGATCGCCTGCGGGCGCATCCGGGCGAACTGCGCGGCACCGATCAGGCCTTCGGTGGCGGCGGTCAGCGGCAGGGTCAGGCAGACGAAGTCGGATTCCTCGAGCAGCGCGTCGAGGGAGCGGTAGCTCGCTGCGTAACGTTCTTCGACGTGGGGCTTCGGGCTATGGCTGTGGTACAGCACGCGCATGCCGAAGCCGTGGTGCCCGCGCCGGGCCAGGGCCTCGCCGATGCGGCCCATGCCGACGATACCGAGGGTCTTGCCATGCACGTCGGTACCGAACTGGGCGGCGCCGACGCTCTTCTTCCATTCCCCGGCGCGCACCCAGCCGGCCAGTTCCACTACCCGCCGGGCTGTCGCCAGGATCAGCGCGAAGCCGGTGTCGGCGGTGGTCTCGGTGAGCACGTCGGGGGTATTGCTGAGGAGGATGCCGCGGCGGTCGAGGTAGTCGATGTCATAGTTGTCGACGCCCACCGAGACGCTGGCGATGGCTTCCAGTCGCGGTGCCAGGTCGAGCAGTCCGGCGTCCAGGCGCAGGCTGGCGCCGAGCAGGCCGTGGGCCTCGGGCAGGGCGTCGCGCAGGCGGGCCAGGCCGTCGCGGCCGGGCTCCTCGACCAGGAGCACCTCGACCCGTTCGCGCAGGCGTTCCATCAGGGGCGCGGAGAGACGTTTGTAGAGAACCACTTTCTTCATCGGATGCTCCGGAGTCGGTCAGGGGTGGGCCGGCGCCGCCCGCCGCGAGGCGTGCGCGCGAGCGGCATCGGGCTCGCGCTTGTCGGCGTGCGGGTTGAGGAACACGGTGAGCAGCACCGACAGCAGCAGCGCTCCGCTCATGAACAGATAGGAAGCCCCGGGCCCGCCGGTGATGCCGTTCAGGTAGCCGACCAGCCAGGAGCCGGAGAACGAGCCCAGCGCGCCCATGCTGTTGATCAGCGCCATGGCGCCGCCGGCGACGTTGGCCGGGAGGACTTCCGGGACGATGGCGAAGAACGGTCCGTAGGGCGCGTACATGCAGGCCCCGGCCAGCACCAGCAGGGCGTAGGACAGCCAGAAGTGCTCGCTGCCGAGGGCGTAGGAACCGTAGAAGGCGATGGACGCGATGAGCAGCGGCGGCCAGACGAAACGCTTGCGTTTCTGCAACCGGTCCGAGGCCCAGGACACCCCGAGCATGGCGATCACCGCCGCCAGGTAGGGCAGCGCCGACAGCCAGCCGGCTTCGATGATGTCGATGTTGGCGCCGTGCTTGAGGATCGACGGCAACCAGAGGACGAAGCCGTAGACGCCGATGCTCCAGCAGAAATACTGCAGCGAGAGGACGATGACCTTTGGCGAACGGAACGCCTCGCGGTAGTTCTTCACCGGCTTGATGCCCTGCTGCTCGGCGGCCAGGGCGTCTTCCAGGGCGCGTTTTTCCTCGGCGCCGAGCCAGGCGGCCTGGTGCGGGCGGTCATCCACCAGGCGCCACCAGATGAAGGCCCAGATCACCGCCGGCAGGCCTTCGATGATGAACATCCAGCGCCAGCTGAAATGCTCCACCAGGTAGCCGGAGACCACCGACATCCAGAGGATGGTCACCGGGTTGCCGAGGATCAGGAAGGTGTTCGCCCGCGAGCGCTCGGCGCGGGTGAACCAGTGGCAGAGGTAGACCAGCATCGCTGGCATCACCGCCGCCTCGACCACGCCGAGGAGGAAGCGGATGCCGATCAGCAGGTAGACGTTGGCGACCATCCCGGTCAGGGTGGCCAGCCCGCCCCAGAGGATCAGGCTGACGAAGATCAGCTTCTTGACGCTGCGCTTTTCCGCGTAGATCGCCCCCGGCACCTGGAAGAAGAAGTAACCGAGGAAGAACAGCGCGCCCAGCAGCGAGGACAGCCCAGGGGTGATCCGCAGGTCGTCGGCCATCCCGGAGGCGGCGGCGAAGCCGTAGTTGGCGCGGTCCAGGTAGGCCAGGCTGTAGGTGACGAAAACGATCGGCATGATGTACCACCAGCGGCTGCTGGCGAGGCGAGGCATGGTCATGGTCGGGTATCTCCTGAGCTTGTCTTGTTCTTGTCGCAACAGGTGCCGCGTGGGCGGCGGGTTCAGGCGCTCTTGCGGCGCTCGCGGTCGAGCAGTTGGCTGCGTTTCGGCAGCCCCTCCATGTCGCCGCGGACCTGTACCGCGCGGCTGCCGATCCAGTTGCCGCGCGCCACCGCGTCGGGCAGCGGCAGGCCTTCCAGCAGCGCGCTGACCACCCCGACCGCGAAGCCGTCGCCGGCGCCCACGGTGTCCACCACGGTCGCCACCGGCACGCCGGGGACCAGCCCTTCGCCGTGGGCATCGCGATAGTAGGCGCCGCTCGGGCCGAGCTTGATCGCCACCGCGTCGACGCCCATGTCCAGGTAGAACGCGGCGATATCCGCGGGTTCCTGCCAGCCGCTGAGCAGGCGGCCTTCCTCCAGGCCCGGCAGGACCCAGTGGGCATGCGCGGCGAGGGCGTTGATCTCGGCGATCATGCGGCGCTCGCTGGGCCACAGCGAGGGCCGCAGGTTGGGATCGAAGGACAGGCTGGCGCCCTTGCCGCGCATGCGCCGCATCAGTTCGTGGGACAGTTCGCAGGCACTCGCCGAGAGTGCCGGCGGAATGCCGGTGGCGTGCAGGTGGCGGGCGCCGAGCATTTCTTCGCGGATATGGGCGAGGCCCAGCCGGCTGGCCGCCGAGCCGCGGCGGAAGTACTCGACCCGCGGGTCGGCGCCATCGACCTCGCGGGACTTCATCTGGAACCCGGTGGGCGCTTGCGCGTCGACCTCGACGAAGCGGCAGTCGAGACCCTCGCGGGTCAGGCTGTCGAGTACGAAACGGCCGAGCGAGTCGTCGCCGACCCGGCTCAGCCAGGCCACCGCGAAGCCGAGGCGGGCGAGGCCGATGGCGACGTTGCTGTCGGCGCCGGCGATGCGCTTGCCGAACTGCTCGACACGGTCCAGTTCGCCGGGCTGTTCAGCGACGAACATGGCCATGGTCTCGCCGAAGCAGAGGATCTCGAAGTCAGCCATGCTGGCGTTCCTCCTGGGGATGGCCGAGGCGGGCGAGGGCGGCGATGTGCCGGCGGCTGAGACTGAGCAGGTCGTCGCCCTGCAGCGGGTATTCGATGGCCCGCGCCACGCCTTCCGGAAAATGCTGCAACAGACGCTGCCAGTACTGCAGGTCGGCGGCCGACGGCGGCACCGCGACCAGCTTGCCGTCGCGGTTGCGGATCACCGCCTTGCAGTGCACGTAGCCGACGTAGCGGCCCAGGCGCAGGGCGGCATCGTCCACCGCCTGCTCCTGCCAGCGCCAGTTGCCGATGTCGAAGGTCATCGCCAGGTCCAGTTGCTGGCGCTCGGCGAGGCGGAAGAAGCGTTCCAGCACCTCGATCCGGCCACCCTGGGGCGTCTGGTCGTTCTCCACCAGCAGTTGCAAGCCGTGGCGCGCCAGGCGCCGGGCGAGGGCGGCGAGGTCGGGCTGTTCCGGCAGATGACCGAGCGAGACCTTGAGCCAGCCGGCCCCGCAAGCTTCGGCGCGGCGCAGGGTCGGCTCCAGCTCGGGGTTCAACTGGCCGTCTTCGCGCCACAGCTCGAGGGGTGAGGAGAACACGCACTCCAGCCCCTGCAACTGGATGGCGGCGGTCAGCGCTTCGGTATCCGGCGGGCCGGCGAAGAGTTCCTCGCGCAGTTCCACGCGTTGCGCGCCGGCCATCCCCAGCAGGGGCAGGAAGCTGGCCTGGCCGCGACTGCGAACGAGGTCCGCGCCGTAGCTGGAAAGACTGATGGAGACAGGGTGAAGGGACATTGGCGATCCTCTGAAACCGGTTTCATTTCAGGCCGTGCGAAAGCCGCCGGCAACGCGCCGGCGGCAGGCCGCTAGCCGCGTGGATGGGTCGAGCCGCGAACGATCAGTTGCGCCGGGAAGGTCACCCGGCGCGCCGGCTCGCGGTCGCCTTCGAGTCGCGCCAGAAGGCGCTCGAAGGCGGTGCGGCCGATTTCGTCGGTGGGTTGGGCGAGGGCGGTGATGCCGCTGCCCACCAGCGGGTACCAGTCGAGTTCGTCCAGGGCCAGCAGGCCGACCTCGTCGAACAGCCGGCAGCCGAGGTCGCGCAGTTGGCGGGTGGCGCAGAGGGTGGCGACGCCGTTGCAGGTGAACAGCGCCTTCGGCCCGGGGCCGCTGGCCGAAAGGAAGGCGCGCAGGCCGTCGCGGAAGAAGTCGTCGGTCTGCAGGACCTGACCCTTGAGCGCCGGTCGCCGGCCGATGGAGGCATTGAAGGCCTGGACCCGCTCGATCCGCGAGCTGGTGCCGTCGAGCGGTTCGGTGACCAGCAGGATGTCGCGGAAGCCGCGTTGTTGAAGGTGGTCCAGGGCCTGTTCGACGGCGTCGGCGTTGTCCAGGCCGACCAGGTCGGTATCCAGCTCGGCCAACTGGCGGTCCACCAGCACCATCGGCAGTTCGCGGTGCAGGGCGCGCAGTTCGCCGGGATGGTGGCCGAGGGTGTTCACGATCAGTCCTTCGACGTTGTAGGACTGCAGGGCGGCCAGGTGATGACGTTCCTGCTCGTCGTCGCGGTCGGTATTGCACACCACCAGGCTGTAGCCGTGTTCGCGGCAGGCGGTTTCCACGCCATGCATGACGGCCACGGAGTAGGGGTTGAGGATGTCCGCCACCAGCATTCCGATCAACCGTGTGCGCCCGCGCTTGAGGCCTCGGGCCATCTGGTTGGGGCGGTAGTCGAGCTGGTCGATGGCGCGCTCGATGCGCCGGGCGGTGGCATCGGCGAGCAACTGGCGGTCGCCGCCGATATAGCGCGACACGCTGGCCTTGGAGACGCCGGCGGCCTCGGCCACCTGGTTGATGGTGACGCGGCCACGGCTGGGCAGTACTGAACCATTCACGGACCTGGTACCTCTTGGTGCTGTTCTTATTGGTGTGTCCGGCTGGTCTTCGCCAGCGGATGCCAGGAGCTGAAACCGGTTTCAGAAAATACCAGAAGGCCGATGCCCGTCAACGGAAAAAAACGCCTACCGAGGGTCGGCCAGGCATGACAGCCAGAAGGCTGTTCATGAAAAACGAATAATCGTTTCGCATGATGGCTTTCGATTATTAATGTCGAATGGGATGAATGTGCCGTATCTCCATAAATAAAAAGGAAGTTTGTCCAATACTTGAGAAACTACTTTAAGAGTGGTTTGTCGGTAGAAAGCGATCAATCAGGCGGGGCTCGCTGACATGAAAGCACCCGGCCGACCGTCTGAAGCAGTTCTCACTTATCGGAAAACGAAGGTGGCGCGCTGAAACTTATGCGCGCCTGGCGGTCTTTAACGACGACCTGACCGCCCGGTCGCGTCATCACGCTCACCGATCGTTGCGGGTCCTGTCGAATGCCGCCGTTCCGTCGCAGCAGGATTTTTTCGACAAGACCCGTCCGGACCCACTTCCCGGCTAAGGAATGACAGGATGAGCGCCGCCCTGGAGCGATTGAATCATCTGAACCTGAATCACTTGTATGCCTTCGTCGCCGTCGCCGAACACAACAGCTTCACCGCCGCGGCGGAGGCCCTGGGCTTGTCGAAATCGCTACTCAGCGAGCAGTTGCGACGCCTGGAGGCCGACCTCGGGATCCAGTTGCTGACCCGTACCACCCGTCGCATGACCCTTACCGATCGCGGCGAACTGCTGTTCGGCGTGGCCCAGCGCATGCTCGGCGAGCTGGACGGCGCGCTCTCCGATGTGCGCGACCTGCAGGGCGAGCCCAGCGGCCGGTTGCGCATCACCGCGCCGCAGGATTTCGTCAAATGGCACATCAGCAGCGTTTCCGCGGCGTTCATCCGGCAGTTTCCCAAGGTCCAGGTGGAAATGCTGGCCGACGACCAGTTCAGCGATCTGGTCGGCCAGCGCATCGACCTCGCGGTGCGTATCGGCTGGCCGCGCGATTCCGGCCTGCATGCCAGCAAGCTGTGCGACTTCCAGCAGGTTGCCGTGGCGACGCCGGGATACCTCGCCGGCTTGTCGCCGGTGCTCCAGCCGCACGACCTGGCGCGCTGCGAATGGATCGGCCATACCCGCCTGAGCACGCCCTGGACCTGGACCTTCGAACGCCAGCGCGAGCGCGCCACGGTGCAGACCCGAGGGCGCCTGCTGGCGAACAACACCCTGGCGGTGTACCGCCTGGTGCTCGACGGTGCCGGCGTCAGCGTGCTGCCGAGCTTCCTGGTCGCCCGCGAGATCGCCCGCGGACGGCTGGTCCGGCTGCTGCCCGGCTGGCACCTGCCGCAGGGCGGCATCTACGCCCTATATCCCTCGGCGCGCTACATGCCGGTGCGGGTCAGGGCGTTCATCGAGTCGCTGCGCGAGCATCTCGGTCGCGAGCCGTTCCGCCTGGCGCAGGGCGAATGACGCCATAGGCGTTATCCGCCGCCGACGTCACGGATAGGCGGCGGATAACCGCGAGCGGTTATTCGCCCTACGGCCCCAGGCTGCCCAGGTAGCCGGCGAGCGCCTGGATGTCGCTATCCTCCAGGCCGCCGGCGACCGCGCGCATGGTCGCGCTGTTGCCGCGCTTGCCGTCGCGGAAGCCGTGCAACTGGGTTGCCAGGTATTCCGCCCATTGCCCGGCCAGGCGCGGTGCCTTCAGCGCCGCCAGGCCCTGGGCGGCGGGCCCGTGGCAGGTGACGCAGGGCGGTACGCCGCGCTGCGCCAGGCCGCCCTCGAAGAGCTGGCGGCCGCGTTCGCGTTGCGCCGGGTCGGCCAGGGTCTGCTCGCCGGCACTCATGCGCTGGGCGGCGAACCAGGCGGAGACGTTGACCACGTCCGCCGCGCTCAGCTCCTCGCCGCGACCGTTGGTGGCCGGGTTGCGCCGGCGCTGGGTCTTGAGGTCGTAGATCTGCTTGTACAGGTATTCCCGGTCGAGCCCGGCGAGCTTCGGGTAGCTGCGGTTCGGTCGTGGCCCGCCGTTGCCGTCGTCGTCGTGGCAGCGCGAGCACATCTTCTGCGCCATCGCCTTGCCGCGCGCCAGGTCGGCGGGCGCGTCCGGGCCCGGCACGGCGGCGGCCAGCGGCAGGGAAAGCAGGGCCGAGAGGCAGCCGGCCAGCCAGCGTTTGCGCTCAGTCATGCTGCCAGGGCCCCCGCAGCCAGCCGTGGATGTCGTAGTCGGCCATGCAGCGCTGGACCATCGCCTCGCAGTAGGCCAGGTGCCCGCGACGGCTGGCCCAGGCCAGCGAGTCGAGGCGGATCTGCTCGGCATTGCCGGAATAATGGCTCTCATAGACCGCGTGGCGCGCGCCGAACTCGCTGCCGGTGGCGTCCCAGATCAGCTTGAACAGCTTCAGGCGCTGCTCCGGCTCCAGCTCGGCACCGCGGTAGTAGCTGTCCACCAGCCGCCGCGCCTCGCCGTCGCGCAGGTCGGCGGCGCCCGAGACGGTGACCAGCGGGGCGCCGCCGAGGGCGCTTTCCAGCAACTCGCGGACACGCTTCCAGATCTGCGGCACCTGGATGCGCAGGGCATTGGCGTACTCCAGGCGCGGCACCGCCGACCCGGCGGCGTTGCGCTCCGGGTCGCGGGCCATGGCGGTGGTCAGCGCCTGCAGCAGGTGCTGCAGGGCGATCAGCTCGCCGAGGGCCGCCTGTATCCCGCGGAAGCCCTGGGTGCCATTGGCGCGCACGCCGAGGGAAAGCAGGCCGATCATCAGTTCCAGCTTCACCCCGAGGCGGATGCCGGACTGGAAGTTGTACAGGTTGGCGAAGCCCGACTCGGCATAGAAGCCGGTGGCGCGGCGCAGGTCGCGGTAGACCAGGACGTCCTCCCAGGGAATCAGCGCCTTGTCGAACAGCAGCACGCTGTCGTTCTCGTCGAAACGACTGGACAGCGGGTAGTCGAAGGGGCTGCTCGCGCGCTCCTCGTAGGATGGCCGGCACATCAGGCGCAGGCCGGGGTTGTCCATGCGGGCGAAGAACACAACGGCGAAGTCCTCGGCCTTGCCGGCCTCCATCTGCGCCGAGGCGACCGGGGCGACGAAGGTGGCGTTGGTGATGGCGCTGCCGGTGGCGAGCATCTTCGCCCCGCTGACGACGATGCCCTGGTCGGTCTCGCGTTCGACGTGGACGAACACGTCGCGCATCTCGTGGATCGCCTTGCTGCGGTCCAGCGGCGGATTGATGATCGCGTGGTTGAGGAACAGCCCGCGGTCGGCGAAGGCGCGGTGCCAGGCGCAGGCGTTCTGCCGGTAGTCGCCGTAGAAGCCGGCGCCGGCCTCCAGCCCGGACATGAACGCCGCCTTGTAGTCCGGGGTACGCCCCATGAAGCCGTAGGTCATGCGCGACCAGCAGCCGATCGCCTCGCGCGCGCCGAGCAGGTCCTCGGCGTTCTGCGCGGGGGTGAAGAAGCGGTGGCTGCGGCGGCCCTGGGCATCGACCCGGGTGAGGACGTCGCGCTGCTCGCCGTGGAGGCCGTCGTAGAGCCCGGCGATGCTGCGGCAGGCGTTGCGGAACGCCCTGTGCCGGGTGACGTCGGCGACCCGTTCGCCGTTGAGGTAGACCTGGCGACCGTCGCGCAGGCTGTCGAGATAGTCGGCGCCGGTCATCAGCGCGTTGGGGACGGAATGGCTCATGCTGGTTCCTTGTCGGGACGCCGGCCGTGGCGCGCACGGCCGGCGGGGCGGTCAGTCGCGCTGCAGGTGCGGGTTGCGCAGCGCCGGCTCGGCGTGGATATGCACCCGCCGCAGGTGGCGCGGCGCGCGGTGGGCGAAGGCCTCGCGACCGTGCAACAGGGTCAGGTTGTCGGCGATCACCAGGTCGTCGCTGCGCCAGCGGTGGGCGTAGTGCGCCTGTGGGTGGTACAGGCAGCGGCGCAGGCTGGCGAGCAGTTCACCGCGCTGTTCCGGGGCGATGCCGTCGTAGTGGAACTCGGAGGGGTTGATGAAGCTGGCGTCGCCCTCGACCGGCGGTTCGCAGAAACGCAGGATGGGGAATTCGCGGCGCGGGTGGCGCTCGACTATCGGCGCCGCCGAGCGGCTGCTGTAGTGCGCCGCGCTGCGCTGGTACCGGCCGCTGGCGCGGCGCCAGAGTTCCAGCTCGCTACTGTCGGCCAGTTGCAGCGCCGCCGGGGTCGAGCTGAAGGTGGTGCGGCCGCCGTCGCTGTCGCCGGGCGCGTCGACACAGTGGAACAGCTGGAATTCCGGCACCGTCTCCAGGTACATGCCGTCCCAGTGCAGCGGCACGTAGTTGTTGGCGAAGATGTGGTCCTCGGCGCCTTCCTGTTCCACCAGCTCGAGCACCGCGCCGAACGGCCACAGCATCACTTCGCCGAAGTCGTGGCAGTAGCGGGTCAGGCTCTCGGCGTCGGCGAAGGCGGCGAAGCCGCGCAGGAGCAGCAGGTGGTGGCTGCGCGCCAGGCCCTTGAGCCACTGCGCCGGCAGCTCGCCGACGTGCATGCCGGGGCGGCCGGGCTCCAGCAGCAGGCCGAAGCGCGGCTGGTTGCCCTGTTCGTCGCGCAGCGGCGAGAGACGTACCGGTTGATCGCTGAGATAGGCGTTCATCGTCTGGCTCCTCGGGCTCAGGCCACGGCGGCGCGCCGGGCGGCCCTGGCCGGCAGGCGGTAGTGACTGGGCTGGCCGTTGATCTGCACCAGTTCGCCGCCGAGTTCCAGCACCTCGCTGCGCTTCATCAGCACGAAGCGGTCCTCGGTGTTCACCGCCACGCCGTGCCAGGGCGTCAGCCAGTCGTCGCGGGTCGGCATCATGTGGATGCCGAACTTCAGGCTGTCCGCCGGCTGCGGATGGATGGACAGACGGATCGCGCGGGGGAACTGGTCGGCCAGCAGCGCGCCCCAGGCCCAGCTGCGCTGGATCACCCCGTAGGCGCGCTCCTTGGCGTCGCGTTGCAGGGCGGTCTTCGAGCCCTGGTAGTCGGGGGTCAGGCCGTCCTCGTAGAGGAAGCGGGTGATGGCGCGGTACAGCAGCAGGCCTTCTTCGCTGGCCAGCAGGGTCTCGCGGATGCTTTCCAGCGGCTCGGCGTAGCCGTCGATCAGCAACTGGCGGAGCTGCTCGTGGTTGTCGCGCTGGGCCTCGAAGGCGCGTACGTCCTCCAGGTTGAACACGCCGATATGGGTGGCGCCGATCTCCTCGATCATCAGGCGCAAGGCATCCTGGTAGGCGCTGATGTGCGCATCGCCGATCCTCACCAGGTCGCCGAACACCCGGCCGTCGGAGCAGACGGTGATCTTCGCGCCCGGCGCATAGAACAGCTGGATGCGCTGGCACAGGTGGTTGAGGAACGACAGCGACAGGCGCTCGGCCATGTCCGGACGGCTGTCGAGGACCTTGCCGGGGTTCGGCGACTTGGCCGGAAACGCCGGCAGGACGAACTCGATGGGCTCGCCGGCTTCGATGAAGGCGGCGATGCGCGGCAACTGGACCTGTTCGATGCGGCGGACCTCGTCCGCTTCGCTGGCGCCCTGGCGATGCTCGGGGTAACGGCGGCGATAGAGCAGCAGTTCTTTCAATACGCGTGCGGGAAGGGTGTCTTCGGCGATGGCGTACATGCAGGTGTTTCCTCCTTGTGGGCGGATGCCGGCGGGGCCGGCAGCGGAAGGCGACATCCTGTGGACTCGCCGCCGGGGGATAAACCGGGGAAGGCCGGAAACACTGTTCGCTGAAGCTTGACGATGGGCGCCGGGCACGGGCGCGCCGCGGGCGTTGTCGCGTATCGCGGGGAGGGCGGAAGGAAGCGGCCGCCGGCGGGCGGCCGCAGGGCGGTCAGTCGGCGTTCTCGCCGCACAGGTCGAGGGCGAACCAGCGTTGCGCTTCGTCGCGTCCGAGGCCGGCGCCGAGCAGGCCGAAGAGCTTGCCCAGGGCCGCCTCGCGGGTCATTCCGCCAGCCGAGAGCAGGCCGGCGTCGCGCAGGCGGCTGCCGGCGGCGTAGACGCCGAACTCGACCTGGCCATAGGCGCACTGGCTGACCGCGGCGAGCAGCACGCCGCGGGCGTGGGCTTCACGCAGGGTCGCCAGCAACTCCTCGTCGTCGGACGGGCCGGTGCCGCTGCCATAGCATTCCAGCAGCAGCGCTTCCACGCCGCTGTCGAGCAGTCCGCGCAGGTGCGCGGCGCGCAGCCCTGGATAGAGCGGCAGCACGGCGAGGTTCACTTCCCGGCGCGGCTGGCGGTAGCCGAGCGCCGCGGGCACCGGCGCATGCTCGGCGTGGCGCGGTCGCGGCAGTTCGGCGAAGGCGTCGAACGCATCGCTGCGCAGCTTGCTGACCCGCGCGCCGTGCAGCAGGGCATCGTTGAAATAGACCTGTACGCCGCGCGCGTGGCCCTCCTGGAGGACGCGCAGGGCGCCGACCAGGTTGTCCCAGGCATCGCTGCCCGGTGCGCCGGCCGGCAGCATGGAGCCGGTCAGTAGCACCGGGATCGGCAGGTCGAGGAGCAGGAAGGACAGCGCCGCGGCGCTGTAGGCCAGGGTGTCGGTGCCGTGCAGGAGCAGCACGCCGTCGTGGCCGGCGTCGAGCGCGGCGACGATGGCGTCGCGCATCGCCAGCCAGTTGCCCTGGGTCATGTTGGCGCTGTCCAGCGGCGGTTGCAGTTCGGCGAAGCGCCAGCGCAGGTCCGGGGCGTCGCCGAGGCTTTGCAGGTGGTCGCGCATGCGCGCTTCGAAGCCGCTGGCCGGGGCCAGGCCCTGCGGGGTCCGCAACATGCCGATGGTGCCGCCGGTGTAGAGCACGAAGAGGTTCTTGACTGGGAGCATCCGTAATCCTTGTGTCGGGCCTTTTCGCGACGGACGTGCGAAGAGGGGACGCCATTGTGGCGCAGGCGCCGCTCCAGGGGGAGGGCGCCTGCGCGAAACTCAGCGAGTGCCGCTCGGCAGCGGCTCGGCGTCCGCCTGCGCCGGGGGCTCGGCGTGCTGGCCGGCGGGCCAGGCTTCGCGGTCCAGGTCGAGGTCGGCGAACTGCGCCGAGTCGAACACCGGCTGCTTGATCCCGGCGCGGCGCTGCACGTCGTAGTCGCGCATCACCCGCAGGCCGACCTTGAACAGCAGGGCCAGGGCCATCAGGTTGACGAAGGCCAGGCAGGTCATGGTGATGTCGGCGAAGGCGAACACGGTGGACAGGTCCTGCACCGAGCCCCAGACCACTAGGGCCAGCACCAGCGCGCGGTAGCCGATCAGCACCAGGCGGTTGCGGCTGAGGAACTGCAGGCTGTTCTCGCCCAGGTAGAAGTTGTAGAGGATGCAGGTGAAGACGAACAGCGACAGGGCCACGCTGACGAACACCCGGCCCCAGTCGCCGACCACCGCGGCCAGGGAGTTCTGGGTGAGGACGATGCCGTCGCCTTCGAAGCCCGGGGTGTAGAAGCCCGAGAGCAGGATCAGCAGGGCGGTGCAGGTGCAGATCACGAAGGTGTCGAGGAACACGCTGAAGGCCTGGACCACGCCCTGCGCCGCCGGATGGCGCACGGCGGCGACCGCGGCGACGTTCGGCGCGCTGCCCAGGCCGGCCTCGTTGGCGAAGACGCCGCGCTTGACGCCCATCACGATGGCGCTGCCGAGCAGGCCGCCGAACGCCGGGTCGAGGCCGAAGGCGCTCTTGACGATGGTTTCCAGCATTGCCGGGACGTGCTCGATCTGGCTGGCGATGACGTACAGGGTGACACCGATGTAGGCCAGGGTCTTGATCGGCACCAGCAGGTCGGAGACCGCGGCGATGCGCTTGATGCCGCCGATGAAGACCACGCCGAGCAGCACCGCCAGGGCGATCCCGGTGTGCTGCGGGGCGAAGCCGAAGGCGTTCTGCAGCGAATGGGTGACGGTGTAGGACTGCAGGCCGTTGAAGGCGAAGCCGTAGGTCACCAGCAGGAGTACCGCGAAGACCACCGCCATCGAGCGCAGCTTCAGGCCGTGCTGGATGTAGTAGGACGGGCCGCCGCGATACAGGCCGTCGCCGTCGCTGCGCTTGTAGACCTGGGCCAGGGTGCATTCGAAGAAGCTGCTGGACATGCCGACCAGCGCGGTGACCCACATCCAGAACACCGCCCCCGGACCGCCGAGGGTCACGGCGATGCCGACCCCGGCGATGTTGCCGGCGCCGACCCGGCCGGCGAGGCTCAGCATCAGGGCCTGGAAGGAACTGAGCTGGCCGGCCTGGCCGCGCAGTGATTCCCTGAACACGCCGAACATGTGGCCGAAGTGGCGGAACTGGACGAAGCGCGAACGGATCGTGAAGTAGGCGCCCAGGCCGACGATCAGGACGATGAGGACTTTTCCGGAAAGGAAATCGTTGAGCATTTCAAGCATGGAGGTCTACCTCGGTTCTTATTCTGGTACCGGCGTGCGCTGCGGCAGCGCCTTGGTGCGCGGCGCATGGTTGGCCATGACGCACCCGGTTACAATTTCGCGGGTTGCTCCTGCTTGATGCGACCTGATGCTAGAATCGCGTCCATAGCATCACTTTCGGAGCCGCCGATGTCCGAGCACCTGGGCGCCAATCTCAAGCTGCTTTGCAGCCATTACCGCTCGATTTCCGAGGTTTGCCGGCAATTGGCGATCAATCGCGCACAGTTCAACAAGTACCTCAGCGGCCAGAGCCAGCCGACGCCGTACAACCGCAAGCGGATCGGCGACTTCTTCGGCGTCGAGGACTACGAGCTGGGCTTGCCGCCCGAGCAGTTCGCCCGCCTGATCGGCGCCCGTGCCAGCGCCCAGCCGCGCCAGTCCAGCAACGACCCGCTGTTGCGGCTGCTGCAACCGCTGCGCGCCGAGGCCGGCGACCTGGGCCGCTACTGCGGCTACTACTTCGAATATGCCAACTGCATGTCGGTGCCAGGCAGCATCCTGCTCTCCCTGGTGCATCTCTACGAGGAGGACGGCGTGTTCCTCTTCGAGCGCCAGGAACGCCAGGAGCGCACCAGCAGTACCGACGTGCAGGCAGAGGAGTGGGCGCGTTGCCGTTATCTCGGCGCGGCCTTCCAGTTGCAGGACCGGGTGTTCCTGATCGACTACGAGTCGCTGACCCTCAACGAGATGAGCCAGACCATCCTCATTCCCAGTTTCAAGAGCCGTATCACCCGCCTGAACGGCCTGAAGATGGGCGTTTCCAGCGGTGACCGGCGGACCCCGGCATGCAGCCGGGTGGTCTGGGAGTACCTCGGTGCGGAAATCAACCGGATCAACGCCTACCGCCAGGTGCGCCTGTACCGCCCGGACGATCCGCGGATCGACGAGGATATTCGCCAGCGCCTGGCGGCGGGGAGCTTGCGGCATGGGTTGCTGGAGACGGAGTGAGGGGCGGGGGATCGCGCAGGGCGGTGAGACCTGCTGACGACCCGGTTCGCGGCCACGAAAAAAGCCCCCTTGCCCGACGGGCAAGGGGGTAATGTGCGCCGGTGGTTGGCCGGCTACCGAGGTTCGTGGGAGTCAGATGTGCAGGGCGTGTCCCAGCGCGCGCAGGGCGGCTTCCTGGACCGCTTCGCCGAGGGTCGGATGGGCGTGGATGGTGCCGGCGATGTCTTCCAGGCGGGCGCCCATCTCCAGCGACTGGGCGAAGGCCGTGGACAGTTCCGAGACCGCCTTGCCCACCGCCTGCCAGCCGACGACCAGGTGGTTGTCGCGACGCGCCACCACGCGGACGAAGCCTTCGTTGGCCTCCAGGGTCATGGCGCGGCCGTTGGCGGCGAACGGGAAGCTCGCCACCAGGCAGTCCAGGCCGGCATCCTTCGCCTGCTCCGGGGACAACCCGGCGACCACCACTTCCGGATCGGTGAAGCACACCGCGGGGATCGCCACCGGGGCGAACTGGCGACGCTTGCCGGCGATCAGCTCGGCGACCATCTCGCCCTGGGCCATGGCCCGGTGCGCGAGCATCGGCTCGCCGGCGAGATCGCCGATGGCCCAGACATTGCGCATCGAGGTGCGGCACTGGTCGTCGACCTTCACCGCCCGGCCGTTCATGTCCAGGCCCAGGCTTTCCAGGTTCCAGCCTTCGCTGCGCGGCTTGCGGCCGACCGCCACCAGTACCTGGTCGGCGACGATCTCGCGCTCCTCGCCGGCGCCGTCGCGGACCCGCACGCCGTTCTCGCTCGGGCCCAGCAGGCTCTGCCCGAGGTACAGCTCGACGCCCAGCTTGCGCAAGGCCTGGGCCACCGGCTTGGTCAGTTCTTCGTCGTAGCCCGGCAGGATGCGCGGTTGTGCTTCCACCACCCCCACCTCGACGCCGAGCTTGCGGTAGGCGGTGCCCAGCTCCAGGCCGATGTAGCCGCCGCCGACCACCACCAGGCGCTTGGGCAGGCTGCCGGGCGCCAGCGCCTCGGTGGAGGAGATCACCTTGCCGCCCAGCGGCAGGATCGGTAGCTCGACGCTCTGCGAGCCGGCGGCCAGCAGCAGGTGCTCGCACTCGATGCGCTGGCTGCCGCCGCCGGCGAGTTCGACCGCCACGCTTTTGCCGTCGAGGATCCTCGCCCAGCCCTGGACGACATCGACCCCGTGTTTCTTCAGCAGCGCGGCGACGCCGCTGGTGAGGCGGTCGACGATGGCGTCCTTCCATTCCACGGTGCGGGCGATGTCGATGCTCGGCGCCTGTACCTGGATGCCCAGCGCCGACCGGCCGGCATAGTGGCGGGCCTTGAGGTATTCCTCGGCGGCGTGGATCAGCGCCTTCGACGGGATGCAGCCGACGTTCAGGCAGGTGCCGCCGAGGGCGGCGCCCTCCACCAGTACGGTGGGAATGCCCAGTTGCCCGGCACGGATCGCCGCGACGTAGCCGCCGGGACCGCCGCCGACGATCAGCAGGGAAGTCTTCAGGATCTGGCTCATCGCTTACTCCAGGAACAGGGTGGCGGGATGTTCGAGCAGGCCGCGCACGGCCTGGATGAAGGCCGCCGCGTCCATCCCGTCGACCACCCGGTGGTCGAAGGAGGAGGAGAGGTTCATCATCTTGCGCACGACGATGTTGCCGCCGACCACCATCGGTCGCTCGACGATGCGGTTGACGCCGACGATGGCCACCTCCGGATGGTTGATCACCGGTGTGCTGACGATCCCGCCGAGCGCGCCGAGGCTGCTCAGGGTGATGGTCGAGCCGGACAGCTCCTGGCGTTGCGCCTTGCCGCTGCGCGCGGCTTCGGCCAGGCGCGCCACTTCGCTGGCGTTGCCCCAGAGGTCGCGCGATTCGGCGTGGCGCAGCACCGGCACCATCAGGCCGTTGTCGCTCTGGGTGGCGATGCCGACGTGCACCGCGCCGTAGCGGGTGACCACCTCGGCCTCGTCGTCGTAGCGCGCGTTCAACTGCGGGAAGTCGCGCAGCGCCACGACCATGGCGCGGACCAGGAACGGCAGCAGGGTCAGCTTGCCGCGCTGGCCACCCCATTTCTGGTTGAGATGGGCGCGCAGGGCTTCCAGGTCGGTGACGTCGACTTCCTCGACATAGCTGAAATGCGGGATGCGTCGCTTGGCGTCCTGCATCTTCTGGGCGATCTTGCGACGCAGGCCGATCACCGGCACCGCCTGTTCGTCGTGTCGCTCGGCATACCCTTGCGCGGCGCCGCCGCTGCGCGCGACGCTGCCGTCCTGGGTCAGGTAGGCATCGAGGTCCTCGTGGAGGACGCGTCCGGCGGGACCGCTGCCCTGCACGAACTGCAACTCGATGCCCAGGTCGCGGGCGCGCTGGCGCACCGCGGGGGAGGCCAGCGGGCGTTCGCCGGGCTGGCGCCGCTGCCGTGGCGCCTCGCTGTCGCGCAAGGCGCGCGGCGCTTCGGCGGCGGCTTTCGGCGCCGCGGCCGGGGTCTCCTTGGGTTCCTCCGGGGTGGCGGCGACGGGCGCGGCCGGCGTCGCCGCGACCGGGCTCTCGGCGAGGTTGCCGGCGCCTTCCACCTCCAGGCGGATCAGTTCGCCGCCCACCGCCATCACCTGGCCCGGCTGGCCGCCGAGGGCGAGGATGCGTCCGGCCACCGGCGAGGGAATCTCCACCGTGGCCTTGTCGGTCATCACCTCGGCGAGGACCTGGTCTTCATTGACCGAATCGCCGACCTGGACATGCCACTCCACCAGTTCGACCTCGGCGATGCCTTCCCCGATGTCCGGCATCTTGATCACATGGGTACCCATTCAGACCTCCATCACACGCTTGAATGCCGCGCCGACGCGCGCGGGGCCGGGGAAATACGCCCACTCCTGGGCATGCGGGTAGGGGGTGTCCCAACCGGTGACGCGCTCGATCGGCGCCTCCAGGTGGTGGAAGCAGTGCTCCTGCACCAGCGACATCAGTTCGGCGCCGAACCCGCAGGTGCGGGTCGCCTCGTGGGCGATGACGCAGCGGCCGGTCTTCTTCACCGAGGCGACGATGGTTTCCAGGTCCAGCGGCCAGAGGCTGCGCAGGTCGATGATCTCGGCGTCCAGGCCGGTCTCGTCGGCCGCGGCCTGGGCCACGTAGACCATGGTGCCGTAGGTCAGCACGGTCAGCGCCGCGCCGGGGCGGACGATCGCCGCCTTGTCCAGCGGCACCTTGTAGTAGCCGTCCGGCACCTGGCTGGCCGGATGCTTGGACCAGGGCGTCACCGGGCGGTCGTGGTGGCCATCGAACGGGCCGTTGTAGAGGCGCTTGGGCTCGAGGAAGATCACCGGGTCGTCGTTCTCGATGCAGGCGATCAGCAGGCCCTTGGCGTCGTAGGGGTTGGACGGCATCACCGTGCGCAGGCCGCAGACCTGGGTGAACATCGCCTCCGGGCTCTGGCTGTGCGTCTGCCCGCCGTAGATGCCGCCGCCACAGGGCATGCGTACGGTCATCGGCACGATGAAGTCGCCGGCCGAGCGATAGCGCAGGCGCGCCGCCTCGGAGATCAACTGGTCGGAGGCCGGGTAGACGTAGTCGGCGAACTGGATCTCCACCACCGGGCGCAGGCCGTAGGCGCCCATGCCGACCGCGGCGCCGATGATGCCGCTCTCGGAGATCGGCGCATCGAACACCCGCGAGGTGCCGTATTTCTTCTGCAGGCCTTCGGTGCAGCGGAACACGCCGCCGAAGTAGCCGACGTCCTGGCCGAATACCACCACGTCGTCGTCGCGCTCGAGCATGATGTCCATCGCCGAGCGCAGCGCCTGGATCATGGTCATGCTGGTGACCGTCTGGGCGTTCTCGTGTTGCGGGTTCATGGCATTCATACCCCGAGCTCCTGGCGTTGCCGGCGCAGGTGCTCCGGCAGTTCTGCATAGACGTCCTCGAACATGCTGGCGGCGCTCGGCACCCGGCCGTCGATCAGGGTGCCATGGCTCTCCGCCTGTTTCTGCGCGGCCAGCACTTCGGCTTCGAGGGCCTTGTGGGTGGCTTCGTGCTGTTCCTCCGACCAGATGCCGAGGCCGATCATGTGCCGCTTCAGGCGGGCGATCGGGTCGCCCAGCGGGAAGTTGGTCCAGTCGTCGGCGGGGCGGTACTTGGACGGGTCGTCCGAAGTCGAGTGCGGGCCGGCGCGGTAGGTGACCCATTCGATCAGGCTCGGCCCGAGGTTGCGCCGGGCGCGCTCGGCGGCCCACTCGGAGGCGGCGTAGACCGCCAGGAAGTCATTGCCGTCGACCCGCAGCGAGGCGATCCCGCAGCCCACGCCACGGTTGGCGAAGGTGGTGCCTTCGCCGCCGGCGATGGCCTGGAAGGTGGAGATCGCCCACTGGTTGTTGACCACGTTGAGGATTACCGGCGCGCGGTAGACATGGGCGAAGGTGAGGGCGGTGTGGAAGTCCGACTCGGCGGTGGCGCCGTCGCCGATCCAGGCCGAGGCGATGCGCGTGTCGCCCTTGATCGCCGAGGCCATGCCCCAGCCGACCGCCTGGATGAACTGGGTGGCGAGGTTGCCGGAGATGGAGAAGAAACCGGCCTCCTTGCTCGAGTACATGATCGGTAGCTGGCGGCCCTTGAGCGGGTCGGCCTCGTTGGAGAGAAGCTGGCAGATCATGTCCACCAGCGGGTATTCGCGGGTGATCAGGATGCCTTGCTGGCGATAGGTCGGGAAGCACATGTCGCCGTCGCGCAGGGCCAGGGTGTGGGCGGTGGCGATGGCTTCCTCGCCGAGGCATTGCATATAGAAGGAAAGCTTTTTCTGCCGTTGCGCGGTGAGCATGCGCGCGTCGAACAGACGGGTCTTGAGCATCGCCCGCATGCCGCGCAGCAGTTGTTCGTTGCTGAGCTGCGGATTCCAGGGACCGACGGCGTGGCCGTCGTCGTCGAGCACGCGTACCAGGCTGTAGGCCAGGTCGCTGGTCTCGGCGGGCTCGACATCCACCGGCGGCTTGCGTACCTCGCCGGCGGGGGACAGGTGCAGATAGGAAAAGTCGGTCTTGCAGCCAGGACGCCCCGTGGGCTCCGGGACATGCAGACGCAACGGCTCGTAATCACTCATGACAGGCCTCCGGCCCGGTCCGGGCCAAACGGTTGGAGAGATCAGAAACGGGCGAACGGCGCTCGAAGCGGCGGACTGGGCGGATGGCGGGTTCCCGTCCTGTGGGTGGGGGCGGGTTGCAGGCATGCCGGGGTACGGCAGGCGCGGTCGTACTGGGTGACGTCACTCATGGTGAGGCCCTCGGGTTTTGTTTTTGTAATTTCAGTATAGGCTTCGGGTGCTAGTTTTTTGCTCCAAATTGACTAAGGTATTCCGACAGTATTGGGTTGTTTGAACTACAAGAATCGCTAACAAGAGAAACAACGCACCATGGCTGAACTCGACCGCATCGACCTGAAAATCCTCCGCGCCCTGGCCGACGACGGCCGCCTGAGCTGGCGCGATCTCGCCCAGAAGGTCGGCCTGTCGCTGACGCCGACGCTGCGCCGGGTACGCCGCCTGGAAGAGGAACACTACATCCAGGGCTACTTCGCCCGGCTCGACGAGGAGCGCCTGTCCGGGGCGATGAGCGTGTTCGTCTCGGTGTCCCTGGAAAAGCAGACCGGCGACTACCTCGCTCGCTTCGAGGAACGCATCGTCGATGCGCCGCAGGTCATGAGCTGTTTCCAGATGACCGGCGATGCGGACTACATGCTGCGGGTTGTGGTCAAGGATCTCGCCGCCTACCAGGCGTTCCTCACCAATACCCTGACCTGCATTCCCGGCGTGGCTGGCATCAAGTCGGCCTTCGCGCTGAAGTCGGTGATGCTGCGCTCGGCCCCGCCGCTCTGAGCATAGACCCTGTCTATCTGCGTAACGTTACGCTATTCTGATTGCGTAACGTTACGCAGATGGAGGCGTTCATGAAAGCCAGCAAACCCGGGCCCAAGCCGAGCGGCAAGGCCAAGTCGGCCGCCCAGCGGATGCGCGAATACCGCGCGCGCAAGGCCGAAGAGGCCCTCGGCGCCGAGCATTCCGACAAGGAGCGCGAGCGGCAGATCCGCCGTGAGGCGCGCGCCGAACTCGAACGCGTGAAGCTGGAGCAGCAGCGCCGCGAACACACCCTGCGCAAGGAACTGGAAGCCTGCCAGACCGAGATTGGCCGCCTGCTCGGCCTGCTGCGCCGGCACGGCATCGATCCGCACCCGGGCAACTGATCAGCCGGGCGTGTCGAGGAAGGCCAGCAGGGTCGCTTCCTCGGCACTCAGCCAGCGGCGCTTGCGGGCGCGCCTGAGCTGGCCCAGTTGCCCGGCCTGGTAGGCCTCGATGATCGCCGGGTGGATGTAGCATTGCCGGCAGATCGCCACGCTGTTGCCCAATTCGGCGGCGACCTCCGCCACCACCGCCCCGAGCCCGTCGGCTTCGGCACGCCGCAGGCGCTCCAGCGCCAGCGCGCTGCCGGCCCAGGTGCGGTAGTCCTTGGCGCTGAAATCCTCGCCGGTATGCCGGCGCAGGTACTCATTGATGTCGTGGGAGCCGATGCGGTGCGGCTGGCCGTCCTCGTCCAGGTACTGCAACAGGTCCTGGCCGGGCAATTCCAGGCAGCGCCGCAGCACCCGCGCCAGGCGCGGATGCTCCAGGCTGACGTCGTGCTCGATGCCGCTCTTGCCCTTGAAGCGGAACCGGATGCGACTGCCGTTCACGTCGACGTGCCGGGTACGCAGGGTGGTCAGGCCGTAGGAGCGGTTGTCGCGGGCGTAGCGGTGGTTGCCGACGCGGATCAGGGTGGCGTCGAGCAGCGCAACCGCCAGGGCCACCACCTTGTCGCGACCGAGGCCGGGCAGGCGCAACTGGGCGTCGATGTGCCGGCGCAGCCCCGGCAGCGCCTGGCCGAAGCGCAGCAGGCGCTCGTACTTGTCGGCATCGCGTACCTCGCGCCAGCGCGGGTGGTAGCGGTACTGCTTGCGCCCACGGGCGTCGCGGCCGGTGGCCTGGAGATGGCCGTTGGGGTCGGGACAGATCCAGACCTCGCGATAGGCCGGCGGAATGGCCAGCTTGTCCAGCCGGCGGATTTCCTCGGCGTCGCCGATGCGCTGGCCGTTGGCGTCGAAATAGACGAAGCGCTTGCCCTGCCGGCGTCGACGGATGCCCGGCTGGCGGTCGTCGACGTAGCAGAGGCCGGCGGGCAGGGCGGGGATCTCCGGTGGCGCTGCGCTCATGCTTGGGTTCCGAAGGAAAGCTTGCCTGTTTAGGCCGCTGCGCCCGTTGGAACGTTCAACCGCGCTGCGCTTGCTCCTGCTCGTAGCCGATGGCGCCGGCGATGTGGCGTCCGGCGATGTAGCCGAAGGTCAGCGCCGGTCCCAGGTTGATGCCGCCGGCGGGATAGTGGCCGGCGAACAGACTCGCCATGTCCGCGCCCGCCGCGTACAGGCCGGGGATCGGCTGGCCGCCGCCGTCCAGCACGCGGGCCTGGGCGTCGGTCTTCAGCCCGGCGAAGGTACCGAAGCAGCCGGGCTCGACCTGCACCGCGTAGTACGGTCCGCGTTCGATGGGGGCGACGCAGGGATTCGGCCCCGGATACGCCGGGTCGCCCTGCTTGCGGTTGAATGCCGTGCCGCCGCGGCCGAACTCTGGGTCGCGGCCCTCGCGGGCGTGGCGGTTGTATTCGGCGACGGTGGCGGCCAGGCCGGACGGGTCGATGCCGCAGCTCCTTGCCAACTGATCCAGGCTGGCCCCGCGCTTGAGATAGCCGCTGCGCAGGTGCGCGGTGATCGGCAGCGGCGCCGGACGCACGTAGCCGAGGCCGTAGCGGCGCAGGAAGCGCCGGTCGCAGACCAGCCAGGAGCGTGCCGGCTGCCCGGGCGGGGTGGCCTCGAGCAGGGCGGCGACATAGTCGTGGTAACCGTGGGCCTCATTGACGAAGCGCCTGCCGTTGGCCAGCACGCCGATCACCCCGGGCTTGCCGCGCTCGATGATGTGCGGGAAGTGCCCGGTCTCGCCATCGCCGTGGGGAACTCGCGAGACCGGCGCCCAGGCGATCGGCGAGCGCAGGTCGTCGGCCACCCGGCCGCCGGCGCTTTCCCCCAGGCGCAAGCCGTCGCCGTTGCAGCCCGGCGGCGGCAGCGGCAGCAGGGTGTCCAGGGTAGGGGCCAGCGCGGCGCGGCGCTGCGGATCATGGGGAAAGCCGCCGCAGGCCAGGACCACGGCGCCTGCCTCGATGCGCAGGAGTCCCTCGGCGCTCTCGACCAGCGCGCCGACCACCTTGCCGTCACGCAGCAGCAGTTCGCGGGCTGGCGCCGATTCGATCAGGCGCACACCCAGGGCTTCGGCGGACTTGGCCAGGCGCGCTACCAGAGCCACGCCATTGACCAGGTGCATGGCGCGACCGTAGCGCAGCAGGTGCCAGAGGTGGCTGGAAAAGCGCCGGGCGACATGCAGGAAGGCCGGCAGCGAGCGGGTCAGGTCGAGGAAGGCGGCGAGGTCGGCGCCGGCCATGATCGGCATGCCCATGAACGAGGTCTCCCGCAGGGTCTTGCGCAGGCGCGGCAGCAGCGGGCCCAGTTGCCGTGCGTCATAGGGCGCGGCGACCAGCTGGTGGCCGCCCTCGGCGGCGCCCGGCGTGTCGCCATGCATGTCCGGGATGCCGTTGCCGTCGACGAACCGCAGGTGGGTGTGACGCTCGAAGAAGGCCACCATGTGCGGGCAGGCTTCGAGGAAGGCGTCGATCCGCGCGGCGTCGTAACGCTCGCCCAGTTCGTGGCGCAGGTAGGTACGCGGTTGCTCGATGTCCTCCTCGATACCGGCGCGACGCGCCAGCGGGTTGCGCGGCAACCAGGCCCAGCCGCCGGACCAGGCGCTGGCGCCGCCGAACACCGGGTCCTTCTCCACCAGGACTACCCGGCGCCCGTGCCAGGCCGCGGTTACCGCCGCCGCCAGCCCGGCGGCGCCGGAGCCGACGACCAGCACGTCACAGGTCAGCGGGGTGGTCTCGACGGCCGCAGAGGTCATGGCTTCTCCCTTTTTCAAGATTTCGGAACGATGTTCCATATTCTAGGGAGGCAATGCCCGCCTACCAACCCGCTCAGCGAAAGGAGCGGGCGATCATCGGCCAGGTCGAAGCGAGGTCGGCCGCCCGGTAGGGAAAAGGGAGACGGGAGGGGAAAGGCCCGGCGCAGGCGCACCGGGCCGAGGGCGTCAGCGCGCTTCGCCGCCGCCCTGGACCGCGGCGGCCTTCTTGCGCACCGGGAAGGGGAAGTAGAGGGCGCGCAGCAGCGCGACGCGCTTGATCACTTCGCCGATCAGCAGCGAGACGATCACCGAGATCACCAGGGCGACGCTGGCAGCGGCCGGTTCCGACAGGCCCAGGTGGACCAGCAGGTTGAAGGTCTTGTGCTGGATCTCGCCGTGGAAGATCAGCAGGATCAGGGTCGACTGGCCGATGTAGGTCATCGCCTTGCCCAGCCAGTCGATCTTCATCATCAGCCCGGACAGCGCCCAGCACAGGTAGACGCCGCTCACCGCCTGGACGGTGGCCCAGAACCAGTGATCGTAGCGGCGCTGCGCCATGTCCACCACCGTCGGGTAGTAGAGGAAGCTGGCGGTGGTCACGGCAAGGGCGATGCACAGGGTCAGCAACGAACTCTGGTGGCGACGCAGGACGTCGCGCAGGACATAGCCGAACATGAAGTGGGCGCTGCTGATCAGGGTGATGTCCAGGCTGAACGGCAGGCCCGGCAGCAGGTACTGTTCGCCGCCGAACTCCACCGGGATCTGCCAGAACGTCTTGAGGAACAGGATGCCCAGGCCCAGTTGCACGGCCAGCAGCACGCAACTGGCGGCGAGGGACAGGCCGAGACGCTGGATGACGCGCAGCATGAACCAGGCGAACAGGGTCGCTACCCAGAAGTGCGGCAGGTACCAGAGCGCCTGCCAGGGCAGGGTGTCGACCGAGGCGTACAGCACTCCGCCGATGTCCGGCAGCAGCGGCTGGCCGCGCAGCAGGTCGCGGAGGATGACGTAGCCGAGCATGGTCACGAAGAACGGCTTGAGCAGGGCGTCGGCCTTGCGCAGGGCCATCTCGCCGAAGGGTTGCTCGGTCCTGAAGAACACCCCGGAAATGAAGAAGAACAGTGGCAGGATGAACGGAGAGAGCAACGGATAGAGCACGGTCGGCGAACTGGCGACGAACCAGCTGTGCCCGAAGACGATGATCAGGATGCCCACGCCGCGGGTCACATCCATCTGAATCCAGCGTTTTTTCACTTTGCAACTCCCGCTTGACGCGCTAACTCACAGTGGTTGTTCGAAGGCCCCCAGGGCCAGGCTCCCTACCCGGAGCCATGGGTCAATCGGTGCGCCAGGGCCGCAGCCAGAGCGCCATGCCGAGCAGCGCCAGGCAGCCGGCGACGGTGCCCAGGCCCAGTTGCAGCCAGATACCGTCGATGCGGAACAGCAGGCCGGCGGCGAGCGCCATGGCCAGGGCGCTCAGTAGCCACAGCCGGGCCCAGGGCAGGGCGCCGAGCAGGGCCTGGCGACGCATCAGCAGCAGCGCGGTGCAGAGCACCCCGCCAAGGGCCGCGAGGGGAATCCCCGGCAGTCCGAAAATCAACGGCAGGACCGCCAGCAGCGCGGCGTTCAGCGCGCTGCCGAGCAGCTCGCAGCGCAGTGGCAGGCGAGTATCGCCGGCGGCGTAGGCGTAACGCGCCAGCAAGGCGTTCCAGGCGCCGAACACCAGTGGCACGGCGAACCAGGCCAGCAGCGCCGGCAACGGCGAGCCGGCGGTCTGCTGCGGCAGCAACAGGGCCACCAGGCCGGGTGCGGCAGCGACCAGCCCGACCCCGGCCGGCAGGGTCAGCAGGCTGGCGGTCTCCAGGCCGCGGCGAAGCAGGGCCAGGCGCTCGCCACCCTGGCGTCGGCTCATCATGCCGAGCAACACCTGGTTGAGGCTCATCAGGGCGATCAGCGGCAGGTTCATCAGCTTGCGCGCCAGGTTGACCCAGGTCACCGCGCCTTCGCCGAGCAGCGACGCCACCAGCCGCTCAACCAGCGCCAGGCCCTGGCTGGCGGCGTTGCTCAGCAACAGCGGAGCGATGCGCCCGCCAAGCTCGCCCAGTTCGACGCCGGACAGGCGCCAGTGCCAGGGCCGCCAGCCCTCGATCCATAGCGAAGGCAGCAGCACCAGCGGCATCAGCAGGCTGCCGAGCAGGCAGGCCAGGGCCAGTTGTTCGGGCTGGCTGGCCTGGCCGTGCAAGGCCAGGTAGAGCACCGGCGGCAGGTTGAACAGCAGCGAGCCGAGCCCAGCCAGGACGAAACGCTCGGCGGCCTGCAGGGGGATGCTGAACAGCGCATGGAGCATCAGCCCCGGCACGCACCAGGCGAGGATCCGCAAGTTGGCCGCGGCCTGGGCGCTGGCCGTCTCGGCCAGGCCCGGGCCGAGCAAGCGCACCAGCCAGGGCGCCGCCGCCAGCAGCAGGAGGCTGAGCGCCACGGCGATACCGAGCAGCGCCGGGAGGATCGCCGCCAGCCAGTCGAGGCGACGTTCGCCCTGGCGTTCGAGGAACAGTGGCAGGGCCGCCGCGCTGAGCACGCCGCCGGCCAGCGACATGCGCAGGGCCTCGGGCAGGAACAGGGCGATGAGGAAGGCGTCGCTGCGCTCGCCGGCGCCCCAGGAGGCCACCAGCAGCCATTCGCGGGCGAAGCCCAGGCACAGGCCGAGCAGGGTAGCCAGGGTCAGCCAGAAGGCGGAGCCGAGCATCTCAGGCCTCGGCCCCGCGCTCGAGCTGTCGCTTGAGCTTGCGATAACCCACCGCCCGCGGTTGCGGCTGGCGTTCCGGGAACAGCCGGCGGGCTTCCAGCAGGTTGATCCCGACCAGCAGCCAGAACAGGCCGATCATCACCACGGCGAAGCTGAAGTAGTGGTCGAACAGGCCGCTGACCAGCGCCGCCAGGATGCCGCCTGTGCTGCCCAGCCAGATCGCGTTGTCGCGGGTCAGGCGGATCGGGCCTTTCTCCGGACGGGCTTCGCGCCACCAGCGCCAGGTCACCGCGATGAACAGCAGCATGCCGCCGAGGCCGACCTTGTACATGAAGTTCAGCCACAAGTTGGAGATGCCCAGGAGGTCGGTGCCCGGCACCGGCGGATCGACCTTGAAGCCGATTCCCAGCGGATAGCGGGCGACGGCCTTGGGGAACATCCGGTATTCGTCGAAGCGCACCTCGGTACTGGCGTTCTGCGGCGAGAAGATGGTCGCCAGGCGTTCCTGCAACGGCGGGTAGCTGAGCACCAGGACCACCACCAGGCCGACCCCGAGCAACAGCAGGCGGCCGGTGTAGGGCACCTTGCGCAGGGACATCCAGAACAGCACCACCGCCAGGCTGAGCATCGCCCCGCGGGAACTGGCGAGGAGGATCGCGGCGGCGCCGAGGACCGCCACGGCGAGGCCCAGGCCGCGCCGCCAGCCCTGGTTGGCGACCCCGTAGCAGAACGCCAGGGGCAGCAGCAGGGCCATGATCCCGCCGGTGGCGTTGGGGTGCATCCATGGCGAGCCCATTCGCGAGGAAAGCGCCTCCAGGCCGAACTTGAGGGTGTCCAGGTTGGCGTAGTTGAACATCGCCAGGATCGGCGCCATCCCCGACGCCGAGCGGTAGCGGATGAACACCGCGATGGACATCAGCAGCATCGCCAGGGTGCCCAGCAGCAGGGCGATGACCAGTGTCTCGCGGTTCTTGCGCTCCACCAGCAGGCGTCCGGCGAGGAACACGATGGACAGGTTGAGCAGCCAGCGCAGCCAGTTCGACAGGCCGCTGGCCTCGGCCTTGATGCTGACCTGGCCGACCACGAACGGCAGCACGGTGAACAGCATCAGCCACAGCAGCATGCGCTCGGTGGAGCGGTAGCGCAGCGTCGGCGCCGGCGGCAGGCGCGAGAGGAAGATGTGCCAGAGCACCGCGCCCCAGGTCAGGGCGAGGATCGCTTCGCTGACCGTCGAACGGATCCCCACGTTGACCGTGGAGTAGGGCATGAAGGTCGCCACCAGGGCGAACAGCAGCAGCCCCCAGAACGGGAAGCGCAGGATGGTGACCGCGGCCGCCAGGCCGACCATGGCGGCGCCGGCCTTGGCCGGGCTGAGCATCAGCAGCGCTCCGCCGAAGGCCAGGCCGAAGACGACAGCGACGAGGTTTCCCAACGACATTCTCAACTCAGTTCCTCGATCAGTGCGGCCAGCCGTTGCCGGTAGGCTTCGCGGTTGAAGCGCGCGGCCCAGGCGATGAGTTCTTCCGCCGAGGCTTCGCGCGGCGCATCGGCCAGGCGCAGCATCAGGCGTTCCAGGGCGGCGCCGTCGCTGGGCGAGAAGCGCGGCGCCGACGGCGGGGTGACTTCGTCCAGCGAGGTGCCGCTGGCCACCGCCACCGGCGTGCCGACGCTCAGCGCCTCGACCACCGGCAGGCCGAAGCCTTCCGCGTAGGACGGTTGCCAGAGCCGCTCGGCCTGGCGGTACAGCGCGTGCAGTTCGGCGTCGTCGAGCCCGCCGAGCGCGTGCAGGCCGGGCAAGCCGCGTTGTTCCTCGGGCAGGTGGTCGAGGCTGCCGACCAGCACCAGCGGCGGCACGCCGGGCGCCTGGGCGCGCGCCCGGGCCCAGGCGCTGACGAACCAGGGCACGTTCTTGCGCAGTTCGCGGGTACCCACCAGCAGCCAGTAGCGTGGCGGCAGGCCGCGTGCCGAGAGGTCGGCGGGTTCGCCGGCGAAGCCGTCGACCTGGTTGGGCAGCACCCGGACTTTCCCGGCGACCCCGGGAAACAGCCGCACAGCCTCGTCGGCGCTGTACTGCGAAGGGGTCCAGACACGGTCGGCGACACGCAGCGCATAGGCGATCGACAGGTAGTCGCTGACTCGATAGACCAGCGCCTTCAGGCGGTTGGCGTGGTAGTTCTTCAGGGTGATCTGGAACAGGTCGTGGATCAGCAGCGCATAGCGCACGCCCGGCGGACGCGGCGGTAGCGGCAGGCCCATGTTGAAGGTGCTGATGTACAGGTCGATGTCCTGCTCGCGCAAGGCGCGTGGGAGGAACCCGGCTTCGAAGCGCAGGCGCTGGTGCGGCTGGTGCATCGCGGTGCGCGGACAGCCCCACGGCGGGCAGACCGCCCGCTGGCGCAGCGGGTCGTCGAGAGGGGCCACGGTGAAGCGGGTCACCTGCGTGCCGGGCAGGCTTTCCAGGGCCTGCTCCATGGCATAGACCTGGCGGCTGATGCCCGAGTGCGGCGAGCTGCCGACGGTGCGGTAGTCGAGTCCTATGCGCATGCCGGCGCTCCTTCGGCGAGGCCGGCGTAGACCTGTTCCAGTTGGCTGGCGGCGACGCTCCAGTCGTGCGCGCGGCGCGCGTAGGCGCGGCCGTTCTCGCCCAGCACGCGGGCCCGCGCCGGGTCCTGCAACAGGCGCACTACGGCGTTGGCGAGCTGCTCGGCGGTTTCGCCGCCCAGGTAGTCCTCGCCGTCCCGCAGTTCCAGGCCGGAAACGCCCTGCGCGGTACTCGCCAGCGGCAGTCCGGCGGCCAGGGCCTCGAGCACCTTCAGCTTCGAACCGCCGCCATGGCGCAGCGCGGCGAGGAACACCGAACTGCTCGATTGCAGTTGCAGCAGGTCGGGAACGAAGCCTTGCCATTCGATGCGCGGATCGCTCCAGCGTTGCGCCCAGTCCGCCGGCAGCGCATAGCCGCAGACGCTCATGCGCGCCTCGGGGCAGTGTGCCCAGACCCGCGGCAGGATCTCGTCGAGCATCCATTCCACGGCATCGACGTTCGGTGCGTATTCGTAGTTGCCGAGGAACAGCACGCGCTGCGCTTCGGGCGTCGGCCGGGCGGCGGCGAAGTGCTCGCAGTCGACCCCGTTGACCACCACTGGCACCGGGCGCCCGAGCATCGCGCCGAGCTGCCGCGCATCTTTCTCGGTCACGGCGACGACCGCTGCCGCCTGGCTCATCACCCGGCGTTCCCAGCGGCGGTAACGCCACTGGTCGTAGCGCACGAAGGGCAGCGCCCAGCCCGGCAGGCGGTCGTAGGTGGCGGCACCGAGGGACGACTCGACGTTGTGCTCGGTGAGCACGAACGGCTGGCCGGCGTCGCGCAGCGGTCGCTCGTAGGGCTGGAAGCTATAGCTGTGCTCGACCTGGACCACGTCCCAGGGCTCGCGCAGCAACTCCGTGGCGGTGCGTTGCAGCTCCGCCGACAGGCCGTTGACGCTGGCCAGCAGCGGGTAGGGCGCGAACAGCGCGGCGAGCAGCGTGGAGAGGCTGCGCAGCGGTCGGCGCGGCAGCACGACCAGGCGTTCGAGGAAGGGCTCCAGGGCCCGGCGGTCCTCGGCGCTCACCGGCTGCTTGCTGTGCAGCAGCACGGTGATCCGGTGGCCGCGTGCCGCGAGGCTGCGCAGCAGGTGGTACTGGCGGGTCTTGCCGCCGCTGGTGGTGGGCCAGGGCGAGTAGGGCAGGATCCAGAGAATACGCATGGGTGGCTTCACTCCCAGACCAGCATCTGCAGGCTGGACTTCACCGGGACTTCCAGGCCGTCGCTGCCGCTCAAGGGCGTGACCTTGCCGCTGAGCGGATCGTGCAGGGTGGCCTCCTTGAGCTTCGGCAGGCGCACGTTGCCGCCGCGGGCCGACCAGAACAGCCAGACGTTGCGACCGTCCTCGCGGGTCCAGCCGATGCTGAAGGAACCGTCGGGCAGGTCCTCGGTGACCGGCGGGTCGGCCGGGCGCAGCTTCGGCCCGGTGACCTTGAGGAAGCGTTGCAGGGCCAGGTAGACCGGCTTGGGGTTGGCGTCCAGGTCGAGCAGGCCGTAGTCGCGGTCGCGCACGCTGGCGCGCTGGTCGAGATCGCTGAGGGTGAAGAGGAAGATCCGGTCGTAGTCCAGCGCACTCATCAGCGCCAGGCGGCGCAGCACGTAGTCGGCCTGGCCTTCGACGCCGATGATGTCCTGCAACTCCTTCGGTCCCTTGTAGGCCGACCAGCCCCACTCGGTGCTCCAGATCGCCGGCACGCCGGCGTTGCGCAGGGCGCGGTTGATCTGGTTGGCGTGGGAGACGAAGTCCAGGTTCCACGGGTAGTTGCCTTCCGGCAACTGGGTATAGGGATGGTAGGTGGCGATGGTGCCGAGGCTCTCCACGCCCAGGTGGCCGAGGGCATCGAACATGGTGCGGCCGTCGGGCATCTCGCTGAAGAAGGCCATGCCGGCGGAAACCACCGGCTTCTCCGGGTCGACCATGCGCAGGGCGATGGTGCTGGCCTGGAGCAGCTTGGCGTAGCCTTCCGGGTCCGCCTTGGGCCGCCAGAAGCCGATCAGGTTGGGCTCGTTCCATACCTGCCAGGCGGCCACGCTCGGGTAGCGCTGCGAGAGCATCGCCATGCGCCGGGCGAAGACTTCCGGGTCGCGCGGCGGATACTGGTCCTGGAAGGGCGAGTAGAACGGCGCGGTGGTGATGAAGCGGGCCGAACCGACCAGGTAGAACACCGACTTCAGCTGGCGCGCCTCGAGATCCTTGACCAACTGGTCGAGGGAGGCCAGTTGGTACTGGTCCTCGGCGGTTTCCAGGCGGTCCCAGTGCAGGTCCAGGCGCACCCACTCCAGCCCCAGGTCCTGCAGGCGGTCGATCTGCTTGTTGTAGCGCTCCGGGCTGAACCAGAGGAACTGCGCGTTGACCCCGAGGAAGTCTTTCCAGACCACCGCGCGAGGCGCCTTCAGTACCTGGATCTCGGCGTCCGCGGGACGCCCCCAGAACACCAGCAGCAGTACCACGGCGAGCAGCAGCGCGCTGCCGCCCAGATAGAGTCCCTTACGTGCCATGAACGGTTCCCACCATGTCGTTGAACAGTGCCTGGAAGCGCAGCGCGGTGCGCGGCCAGGTCCGCGCATGGCCGATCGCTCCGGCGCGCTCGGCCCAGGCCTGTGCCAGGCGGGGTTCGCGAGCGAGGTTCAACAACTGTTCGGAGAGGGCTGCCACGTCTCCCTGAGGGTAGATGGCGCCGTTGCCGCTGGCGACTTCCTCGGCGAAGGCGCGAGCGTCCGAGGTGATCGCGCCGCGCCCGCAGGCTGCCGCCCAGGACAGGGCGCCGCTGGTGCCGCGCTGCTGGCCGAGCAGACCGAGTTTCTTCGACTCGCGGTACGGCAGGACCATCACGTGGTGGGCCTGGATGGTACGTGGGATGTCCGCGGCGGCCAGGTTCAGGTTCCAGTCGATGGCATCGGCCAGGCCAAGCTCGGCGATCTGTGCCTTCAACTGGTCGAGGTAGTTGCCGCCGGCGCCGAAGGCCATTTCCGCGGCGGTGCCGCCGGCCAGGGTCAGGCGCACGCGCTGGCGCATCTCCGGCGCGCTGGCGAACAGGTCGGCGAGGGCCTCGAGCAGGTCCTCGATGCCTTTGCCGCGATAGATGAATCCGAAGTACAGCAGGCGCAGGGTGTCCAGCGACGGCAGCGGCACCGTGGCGATCTCCAGGTTGCCGTGGTTGATCACCTCGACCCGCCCGGGCGGCAGGCGCATCCGCCGGGCCAGGCACTCGCCGCCCAGGCCGGTGAGGGTCACCAGGCGCGTCAGGCCCTGGGCCACGGCACGCTCTTCGCGCAGGGTCAGCGGGTCGGCGAGCACCACGGCGGCCTGGGGCAGGGGAGAGGGCAGGCGTTCCAGCAGGTTCAGCGGCCAGGGCAGGCGCTCGCGGCGCCAGACCATGCGCTCCGGATCGTGCACGGTGGCGCTCAGCGGCAGGCGCGGGAAGCGCTTGCGCAGCTCGCGCAGGGCGATGAACTCACCCAGGCGGCCGCCGCCGAGTTCGGCATGGACCAGGTCGAAGGCGTTCCAGTCGACGCTGTCCAGCCGGCTGGCGATATTCGCGCTGTCGGCCGCCACGCCGGCGAGCGGCGTGGCTACTTCGATGCCGAGACCCTGCAGGGCGTTGCGGAAATGACTGGCGTAGTCGGCGATGCCATTCTTTTCCGGCGGCAGGGGCGCGAGGAGGGCGATCCGCATCAGAACGCGCTCCGGTAGCGGGCGATGGTCTGCAGGACCTTGCTCGGCACCTCGAAGCGGCGCCGGTTGATGATGATCCCGTCGACCTTGCCGAACGCCGTGGTGAGGATGGTCAGCGCATGCTCGACCACCGGCACGGTGCTCTTCTGCGCCTCCACCACCAGGGCGATCAGGTCGGCGCGGCGCAGGGCGATGAAGGCCTCGCGACTGTCCAGCAGGGCCGGCGCGTCGAGCAATACCACTTCGCCCGGCTGGGCCGGCTCGCCGCCGACCCGCACGCGCACGCCGTTTTCCTCCAGCAGGCGGCGCAGTTGCTCGATGATGAAGGTCACGCCTTCACCGTGGCGCGCCGAGGTCAGGCCCAGGGTCAGGCCCTTTTCCTCGATGCGCGCGTAGGGCAGCAGCCCGTACAGCCGGTAGATGCTGGCGGTGAAGGCGTTGCTGCTCTCCGCAGTGCTGTTGCTCAGCTCCGGCAGGGTGGTCCACAGCGGCAGGCCGAATTTCTCCTCGACCAGGCCGCCGTCGTGGATGCGCTGGTCGAGCAGGTAGCAGAGATAGACCACCAGCAGGCCGACGGCGAGGCCGAAGGGCACGGCGAGGAACAGCATCAGCAGGGTTTTCGGGAAGATCCGCCCGGGGTTGTAGGTGGCCTCCTCGATCACCGAGATGTTGCTGATCTGGCTCTTGTCCAGTTCACGGTCGATCCGCGATTTCTCCAGGCTGTCGACGTACAGCGCGTAGTTGCGCTCGGTGGCGTTCAGCTCGCGCTGCAGGCGCGCCAGGGTCGGCTCGATGTCCAGCGCTTCGCGCCGTTGCGCCTCGAGTTCGGCGAGCTGCTTTTCCTGCTCCGCGAGCTGGGTGCGCAGGGCCGCGTTGTTGCTGGTCTCGTCCAGCAGGACCCGTTCCAGGTGAGTGGTCAGGGTGTTCGGCGCGCGGTCCTCGGAACTCTGCACGGTGGCGCCTTCGTCCTGGACTTCCTTCTCCAGGGCACGGATCGAGGCGTCCAGGGCCTTCACCGGCGGGGCGTCGTCGGTGTAGGTGCGCATCATGTCGGCGCGTTCCAGGCGCTTCTGGTTGAGCAGCCGGCGCAGGTCCTGTTGCGCCGGGTTCAGCGCGATCTGCCGCACCGTGACGATCTCCCTGGGCAGCCCCTTGAGTTGCTGGCGGGTGGATTCCAGGGCGCTGTCGGAGGAGGCGATCAGGCGGATCGAGTTGAAACGCTCGCCGCGCAGCACGTTGATCCGCTCGGACAGGTCCTGCAGGCGGTCCTCGATGCTGGATGCGCCGATCTCGTTGAGGTGCTTGAGGATCTGCGCCTTGTAGCTCTTGATCTGTGCCGCGCTGTCGGCGGTCTGCGCCTCGTAGAAGGCGTACAGGCTCTTGCGGCCGAGCGCCTGGGTGCGCTCTTCCATGTAGATCTCGATCCAGGCCTTGACCACTTCCTGGGCGACTTCCGGCTCGCTCCAGGTGAAGCTGATCTCCATCACCGTCGAGCCGGCCGCATGGGTGACCTCGAATTTCTTCTCCAGGTCCTTGGCCAGGCGCTCGACCGCGGTGGTTTCCTCGATCACGCCGAAGGTTTCCAGGGTCACGCGAATCCCGTCGAACACCGCGCCGATGGCCTTCTTCACATAGAACTTGGTGCGCTTCCACAGGCCCTCCGGCGGCGGCCGGTTGGCCAGCACCTCGAGGTAGCGCTCGGCCACCTGGCGGACGATCGGCCGGCCGGTGAGCAGGCGTTCTTCGTCGACGATAGGGTCGCGCTGGGTGCTCGGCATCACCAGTGCCTGGCGGTTGCTGATCTCGATCGGCAGGGTCGAGTCACGACCCGGCTTGACCAGCAGGCGTGCGTTGGACTCGTACTTGGCCGGCAGCAGGAAGGCGCCGAGGACGATGATCACCACCGCGCTGAGGGCCGCCAGCTTGAACTCGCGCTGGTAGATGAACAGCAGGCGCAACAGATCACGCAAGGAACGAATTTCTATCATGGCGATGTCGCTCCTCAGCGATCGTTGTTGACGGTGTAGCTGACGCCGACGCCGATGGACTTGGCGAAGGGCAGCAACTGGTTCAGGTAGACGTCGACGCCCTCGATACGGTCGCCGACCATCGACTTGGGCACGAAGACGATGTCGCCACGCTGCATGGCCAGGGGCTTGCGGCCTTCCGGCCCGATCTTCATCAACTGGCTGAAGTCGAGGAAGTAGGCGTGGTAGCGGCCTTCCGAGTCCTCGCGCATGAGCGCCACGCGGCGGGCGTCGCCCACCGGCAGGATGCCGCCGGCGCCGAGGATCGCCTGCTCCATGTTGTTGGCGGCGGGGATCGGCACGGCCGACGGGTTGCGCACCGCGCCGCCGACGAACACCGTGTTGCCCGGCGCCTGGTTGATGTTCACCGTGACCCGTGGCTCGCGGTAGATCGGCGCGAGCTTGGTGGTCAGCTCGTTGGCGATTTCCTGCGGCGTGCGGTGCGCGGCCTGGATGCGACCGATGAACGGATAGTAGATGCTGCCGTCGTTGAGCACGGTGTACAGCGTCAGTTCGTAAATGGTGGCGACGTTGAACGCCGAGAGGGTCGGCATCTCACCGGCATCGCGGACGATCCGCAGGGTGTCCCCGACGCGCACCCGCTCCATCGCCGGCGGTAGCCTGGCGAGTTCTTCCAGGGCACGCTTGCCGCTGTCCACGGTGTCGCTGTCCGGTGCGGGAATCCGTGCGGGGGTGTTGCATGCGGCCAGGGCGAGCATGGCGAGCATGAGGAGGGTGCGTTTCATGAGGGAGCACTTCCTGTAGGTCATGATGTTCACTTCCAGTAGCCTGGAAACATGCTGATGCGGCGCTTGAGGGCGACCGGCAGGTGGCGTTCCAACTGGCCAAGGCGGTAGCCGAGCAGCTTGAACGCGCTACGCAGCGCTATTTCAGGTACGCGATATAGGGCACCGGCGGCACGCAAGGCCTGTATCTCGGCGAGGACATAGCGCTTGCCCTCGCCACCCGCGCCGCCGAAGGCGGCACGTATCCAACGCTCGCGGCCGTAGAACACGCCGATGTCGAAATAGCGGCGGAACTCTTCCAGCAAGCGGTAATCGTGGGAATGGTAGACCTCGGCGCTGGCCGCGTAGCGCACCGCGTAGCCGGCCTGCAGCAGGCGCGCGGCGACGTAGGCGTCCTCGCTGCCGATGACGTCTTCGGGGAAGCCGCCGACGGCCGCCAGGGCGTCGCTGCGGTAGGCGGAGAACGAGTCGGAACTGAAGCAGGTCTTGATCCCCAGTTCCGAGGCGTCGGCCAGGCGCTTGCTGCGGCTTTCCGGCGGGTAGTTGAAGCGCCGCGCCTGGGCGCCGAGCAGGCCGGCGCCGGGGTGCGGCAACTGGCGGCCGTAGGCCACGCCGATGTCGGCCTCGGCATAGAGTTCGTCGAGCAGGTTGGCGAAACTGTCGGGCGAGGCGGGAATGGCGTCCTGGGTCAGGTAGATCAGCGCGTCGGCCTCGACCTGCTGGCTGGCCCAGCGCCGCGTCCCGCCGTGGTTGAAGCTGGCCGGCTCGATGACCTCGACCCGCGCGCCGAAGGCGCGGAAGCGCTCCACCGTGTCGTCGCTGGAGCGGCTGTCCACCACCAGGATGCTGTCCGGCTGCCGCCGTTGCGCGGCCAGGGCCGGCAGCAGCCGGTCCAGGTGCGCGCCGGCGTTGCGCGTGGGAATGACCAGGGCGCAGCGCATCAGGCTTTCTTCTCGTCGCTGGCGGGGGCGCGACCGTAGATGTCGTTGAAGCGGACGATGTCGTCCTCGCCGAGGTACTCGCCGCTCTGTACCTCGATCATCACCAGGTCGATGATCCCCGGGTTGCTCAGGCGGTGGCTATGCCCGGCGGGGATGAAGGTGGATTCGTTGGTGTTGAGGAGAAACTCGCGCTCGCCATTCTCCACCAGCGCCATGCCGCTGACCACGATCCAGTGCTCGCTGCGATGGTGGTGCATCTGCAACGACAGCGAAGCCTTGGGGCGCACCACGATGCGCTTGATCTTGAAGCGGCGGCCTTCCTCGAGCACGGTGTAGGTGCCCCAGGGCCGGCTGACCGTGCGGTGCAGGCGGAAGGCGTCGTGGCCGCGACGCTTGAGTTCCTGGGCGACGAACTTGACGTCCTGGCTGCGCGCCGCGTCGGCCACCAGCAGGGCGTCGGGGGTGTCGACGATGATCAGGTCGTGCACGCCGACGGCGCCGACCAGGCGCTTCGGCGAATCGATGTAGCAGTTGCTGACGTCGTGCAGCACGCTCTCGCCGCGTACCTGGTTGCCGTTCTCGTCCGCCGCGCTGAGTTCGCGCAGCGCCTGCCAGGAGCCGATGTCGCTCCAGCCGATGGAGCAGGGCACCACGGCGACCTTGTCCGAGCGCTCCATCAGCGCGTAGTCGACGGAGATGTCCGGCGCCTCGGCGAAGGCCCCGGCGGCCAGCTCGCGCTGGCGGCACTGGCCGTTCTCCAGGCTGCTGCCGTCGGCCAGGGCGGCGCGGGCGGCGATCAGCACCTCCGGCGCGTGGCGCTCCAGTTCCTGCAACACGGTGGCGGCCTGGAAGCAGAACATGCCGGCATTCCACAGGTACTTGCCGCTGTCCAGGTAGGACTGGGCGGTGGCCTGGTCGGGTTTCTCGACGAAGCGCGCGACCCGGAAGCCGTTGCCCAGCGGGGCGCCCTGTTCGATATAGCCGAAGCCGGTCTCGGCGCGCTCCGGGGTGATGCCGAAGGTCACCAGGTAGCCCTGCGCCGCGAGTTCGCGAGCCTCGGCCACCGCCGCGGCGAAGGCCTGCTCGTCGCGGATCAGGTGGTCGGCGGGAAGGATCAGCAACTGCGCCTGGTCGCCGAAGTGCTCCTGCACATGCAGCGCGGCGGCGGCGATGGCCGGCGCGGTATTGCGTCCCACCGGCTCCAGCAGCAGGTCCTGGGCCAGGCCGCTGCGGTTGACCGCGCGGTAGTCGTCCAGGGTGCGGAACAGCAGGTCGCGGTTGGTCACCGTGAGCAGGCGGGCGACGTCCGGCAGCCCGGCGATACGCAGGAAGGTCTTCTGCAACAGGCTCTGGTCATCGGCCAGGCGCATGAAGGGTTTCGGCATGCTCTCCCGGGAAACCGGCCACAGGCGGGTCCCGGAACCGCCGGAAACGATGCAGGGGATCAGCGGGGCGACGGCGTTCATCAGTAGACTTCCTTGGTCAGGAGTACGGCTGGCACCGTACGGAACAGGATGTAGAGGTCGAACCACACCGACCACTTGGCGATGTATTCGAGGTCGTATTCCACGCGTTTCTTGATCTTGTGCAGGGTGTCGGTCTCACCGCGGTAGCCGTTGATCTGCGCCCAGCCGGTGATGCCGGGCTTGACCCGGTGGCGCGAGCTGTATTCGCTGACCGCCTCCTCGAAGGGAATGCCGGCGGCCTTGGTCGCGGTGGCGTGGGGGCGCGGGCCGACCATCGACATGCTGCCGGCGAGCACGTTGAACAGCTGCGGCAGCTCGTCGATGCTGGTCTTGCGGATGAAGCGGCCGACCCGGGTGATGCGGTCGTCGTCGCGGGTGGTCTGGCGTTCGGCGTTGGCGTCGGTCCTTTCCGTGTACATCGAGCGGAACTTGAAGACCCAGATCAGCCGGTTGTTGTAGCCGTAGCGTTTCTGCCGGAACAGCACCGGCCCCTTGGAGTCGAGCCTGATCGCCAGGGCCACCAGGGCCATCAGCGGGGCGAAGAGGACCAGCGCGATGCTCGCCAGGACCAGGTCCTCGCAGCGCTTGATCAGCGGCGACCAGCCGCGCAGCGGCAGCTCGGACGCGTTGAACATGGGGATCCCGGAGACATCGACGATGCGGTTGTGGGCGTGCCGGAAGGCAGCCATGTCCGGCACCAGCAGGACGTTCACCGGCAATTGCCGCAGGCGATGGACGATGGCACCGATGCGCCCCTCGGCGAACCAGGGCAGGGCGACCAGCACCTGGTCGACCTGTTCCTGGCGGATCAGTTTCTCCAGGTCCTTGGTGTTGCCCAGCAGCGGCAGCGAGTTGTAGTTCTCCGGAACCCGCTCGGAGCGGTCGTCGATGAAGCCGATGATGCCGGAGCGGATGTCGTGGTTGCGTACCAGGTATTCGGCCAGGTGCATGCCGCTCTCGGTGAAGCCGAGGATCACCGTGCGTTGCAGGTACATGCCGCGTTTCATCCAGGCCCGGTACAGGCGCAGCACCAGCAGGCGCTGCACGCCGAACAGCAGCAGGCTGCCGGTGAACCAGAAGATCACCAGCTTGCTGCTGAGGTAGGGAAACAGGCCCAGGCCCTGGTACATGAACAACAGCAGGCAGAACGCCGAGGCCCAGGCGAAGAACATGATGCGGAAGCGCAGGCGGTTGCTGAAGATATCGTCGGAGTAGACGTCCAGTGCCTGGAACATGATCACCGTGAGCGCGCCGAAGAACAGCAGCAGCCCGAGCATGTTGCTGCGCAGCTCCACGGGAACCAGGCCGGGGTAGTACAGCAGGAACAGCGCCGGGGCGATGGCGGTGAGCGCGTGTACCAGCTTGGTCGCGACCAGGAAGTACTCGATGAATCCAGCCCGTGTCAGCGACAGGCTATCTACCGACTTCGAATGCATGTTGTTTGCTCTGCCGATCACGGGCAGTCCATTGAGTGGATAGGGAAGAGCAAGGCGGTGAAGCGTCAATTTAGTGACTATTTTTCATTTGCCACGCGGTTTAGTCATTTTCCCGTCGAATAGGTTCATTCGTCGATAGTGGCTTTGTGATAGCTATCTTAGCATTCCCAGGGAAATATCCGTAGTCTGGGTAAGTTTTTTTAGTCAATTTATTGACGTATTTCTGGCGCCAAACTTTTATCCAAACAGTAGACGAGGAAATCTGACGCTGCCAATCCGCGAGCGCTCTGGCCTGGGAAGCGAAGCGGGGTGAAAGGTGAGGGCAGGCCGCTCGGCCAGGTGGCCAGCCGCCGGTTCGACGACCCGCCTGTCCACTGGCGCTGCGGGCTGCCTGGGCAGGATGCGCCTGCGGTTCCATGACGCAGGATGGCCGTTCGAGCGTGCCGATCCGGCTTGGGGCCGTCTTGGCGGACGCTACCCTCGTCGAAGGCGGAAGAGGTTCGAGCCCGCGGCGTGCGCGGACCGGGCTACCAGAACCAGCCGCCGCGCGACAGTTCCTGCTGGCAACTGCGGTACTGGGCGCCGAACAGAGAGGCTCGGGACTGGACCTTCTGCGAGACGTTCTTCAGCCATGGCTTGGCGTCGTAGCTGCGGTTGCGGTAGCCGCCCCAGCCCTCGTGGTAGTTCAGGTACTGGCCGTAGGCGTCCCACTTGGAGACGCCATTGACCCGTTGGCTCTTCTGGATGTACCAGCCCATGAAGTCCAGGGCGTCGGCGAAGTCGTCGCGGCTGGCGCCCCAGCCGCCGGTCTCGCGCTTGTAGTCGGCCCAGGTCTCGTCCTTGGCCTGGGCGTAGCCGTAGGCGGAACTTACCCGGCCCCAGGGGATGAAACCGAGGAAGTAGTAGCGCGGCGGCAGGGCGTCGTGCTTGAAGGACGATTCCTGGTACATCATCGCCATCGGCACCTGGACCGGCGCGCCCCAGCGCTGCTGCATCTTCAGCGCCGCCTCGTGCCATTTCGGTTTTTCGCGGAAGATCTCGCAGAGGTTGTCGGGATTGGCGGGGGGCTTGGTGGCGCAGCCGGCAAGAGCCAGGAGCAGGGCCGGCATCGAGAGCCGCAGCATGAAAGGGGTCCTTTGGCAGACGTCTGGGTCGCTTAACGCTGGCGCTTTATACCCGCTTTCCGGCACTCCATGCATCCCCAGGCCGATTCCCTGCCTGCGGGGGGCGGTCGGCGCTTCCTCAGGTCGGCCTGGGCGTCTCGGCCTGGCCGGGGGCTCCCTCCAGGCGCGGCCCCCAGTCCTCGACCTGGCCTTTTTCCAGGCGCCGCTCCAGGGTGCGCCGCCAGGATGGCGTCAGCGGCAGCGCCAGGCACTGGCGCAGCAGCTCGGCGTCGGCCCGCCTGTCGAACAGCACCTCGGACAGGCGCAACAGCGACCAGTCCGGATGGCGCCGTTCGACCAGTTGCAGGATATCGCCAGCCGCCACCACGCCTTCCTCCAGCACCCGGTAGTACCAGCCGGTGCGCCCGGACTCCTGCACCCTCAGGGACATCCCGGCGACCTCGAAGCGGTCGTTGAGTTTCCAGCAGGGCATGCGCCCCTGGGACACCTCCAGCAGCGCGGTGCCGGCCCGCACTCGGTCGCCGAGGCAGACGTCGGCTTCGCTCCAGCCGCTGGTGCTGAAGTTCTCGCCGAAGGCGCCCGCCTGCATCAGCAGGGGGTGTTCGCCCAGTTCGGCGATCCAGGCGGCGTAGTGTTCGCGTGGGTAATGGTGGATCGCTTTCTCGACGCCGCCATGGACGCGCAGGTCGCCCTGTTCGTCACCCTCCAGGCCGACAGGGGTGACCCTGAGCGCACCGTCGCGCGGAGACTTGACGATGCCGCTGCGCGAGCCGGGGCGGGTGAAGGGCCGGGCGCGGCCGGTGAGAAGGGCATCCAGGGGTAGGGCAGGCAGGGGCATGGGAGGGTTCTCTAAGATGCGAGATGGTATCGACTAAATACAATATAGAGTCCGCCAAGCCTTCGCCCGCTGTCAAGCCGCCAGACCCTCCGGATGCGTCGATAGCCTCGGTGGGCGGGGGGCATCCAGGCCCCCTAGTTGAGCTGCCGTGGGGTCCCGACAGGAAACCGCAAAGGCGCCGGACGTCGCGATACGACGTCCGGCATCGGCGGCCCTCAGCGCAGTCCGTAGCCCTTGTCGACGATCAACTCCTGCCCGTAGAGCCCGGCGGATTTCGACGACAGCAGGAACATCACCACGTCGACGATTTCCCCGGGGCTGAGGAAGCTGCCGTCGACCAGGCGCTGGTTGATGCTCCGGGTGACAGACTCCGCCTGGGCATCGCTCAGGCCCAGTGACGCCCATATCGGGGTGGCGGTAGGGCCGGGGGAGACGAGGTTGATCCGCACGCCTTTTTCCGCCCATTCCACCGCCAGCGTCCTGGCCTGGGCGATCAGGGCCGCCTTGGAAGCGATGTAGGCGGCGAGCCCGGGGAAGGTCACTTGGCTGAGGAAGGTACCGATGAAGACTACGCTGGCCGGTTTGCTCGTTTGCCGGCTGAGCACGGAAAAGGTGTTCAGCGCCCCGGCGCCGTTGACCCGCCACTGCTGCTCGAACGCCAGGCTGTCCAGGCCGTCGGCGAGCTGGGCGATGCCGGCGTTGGGCACCAGGTAATCGACGGGGCCGATGGACGCGGCACGCGAAGCCAGGGCGTCCAGGTCCCGTTCGCGGGTGACGTCGCCCGCCAGCCAGTGCAGACGCTTGCCGGAGTGGGCGTGCAGGCTTTCCGGCGGTCCTTCGCGCCTTGCCATCGCCAGGACAGTCGCGCCGTGCCCGAGCAGCGTTTCGGTCAGTTTCAGGCCGATGCCGGAACTCGCGCCGGTGACGACGGCGAACCGGTCGTTGAATTCACTCATGGGAATCCCTCGTGGGGTGATGGAGATACGGGTCTTCGATAGGGATGGATCAACGCGAGAGCGACGGGGCAGGGATGAGGCGGATGCCCTGTACCTGCACCTGGTCGCCGGTGTCGAACCGGGCGTTGGGAGAGCGGAAGCGTTCGGTCGTGCCGTCCTCGTAGCGAACGGTGTAGGGGTCTGACGCTCAGTGGAACGAAAACTCACGTTAAGGGATTTGGTTATGCGATTATAAAAAAAGGATCTCTTTAAGATCCTTTTCACTCATTATTATCTTTCTTAAACCAGCGTAATTGCAAGGTTAATGGCTTGAAACATATTCAGCAAGAATGTTATCGAATGTCCGATGTGCTTGGTTTGCCTCAATAATATTTGTCTGAGCGGCATTTAGTATCACTATTAATGCTTTCCATAGAGCCCAGGAACGAGCACGTGCCCATGTGCTCGGATCAGGTAAAAGAGTATCATGGAATACCTGCCTACTTTCAGCATCGAATAATGTCCAGGCAATAACCAGGTCGCATGAAGGATCTCCGATACATAACTGACCAAAATCAATAACTGCATCCAGCCGATTATTATTAATTATCAGATTTCCTGCACTTATATCACCATGGACCCAAACTGGCTCTTTTGACCATGTTTGGGAACTGCCAGCTTCCCATATTTCTGTCACCAGATTTGAATTTATTTCATCGCTTAATATTCTGATGGCCTGTCTGGTTTCTGAATCGTATACATTAACAGAACCACCGCGATAAAAATTTTGAGGTCCTGCAACAGGTCCTCCTTTTGAGTCAACCGCCTGGAGCGAGGTAAGAAAATTTGCCAAATCTTTAGCGAGCACACAGAGGTCGACTCCTGGGAATGAAGCGACTGTTTTCCCTTCAATCCATCGATAAATGGACCACTTCCAGGGATAATTCTCGCCTGGCGTACCCATTCCTAAAGGAACAGGAATCTTATTAGGCAAAAATGGGGCCAGTTTCGGTAACCACTCCTGTTCTTTCTCCACTTGTCCTGCATAATGAGCTGCGCTTGGTAAGCGAACAAGCATATCATCTCCTAAATGGAAAGTCCGGTTATCCCATCCACTTGTTTCCACAGGACGTATGGTAAGATTAGCCCACTGAGGAAACTGGGCAGATATAAGTTTATAAACAAGTAATTGATTAATATCCATTGATTCATTTTTCCATTTGAAAATTAGCGAGAATATTTATGATAATTTTAAACAGCAGTTTTTAAGATAAGTAACAAAACTATTTAGTCGTATTAGCTTCTTCTATAATTTTATAAACGGTGGATCGGGCAATATTGAGTTGCCGGGCGATATTCGTTGCACCAGTCCCATTTTTGTGAAGAACCAGCACGCTATTTCTGTCAATGGTGCGCCTGCGCCCAAACCGGATACCTTTCGACTTCGCTTCCTGTCGGCCTTCATTCGTACGCTCCAGTATTCTCTGACGTTCAGCCTGAGCTACAGCCAACAGGATTGTTACCACCATTTTACCCATTTCACCATCGGTGCTGATCCCATCATCAATAAACCGGACAGCTACGCCCTGGGCATCAAACGTTTTTATCAGTTGGATCATAACTGCCGGATGCCTTATCAGTAAAGATGCGGTTTGCTTTCACTCCTGCCTCTTTAAGTGCTCGTATCTGGATATCCAGGGACTGCTGGCTGGTTGATACCCGTGCGTAACCAAAAAGTCGCATAAAAACGTACCTTAAATCGAATATCAGACAGTGGGTGTCTATTATGGCAAAAAAAACGATTTAATAGACAGCTTATGTCTGCCGTTTTATGATGTCTGATAATTTATAATATTTCGGACGGTTGCGGGATTGTTAATAAATGACCGTCAGGCAGGGAGGCCGATATGCCCGTAGATTTTCTGACCACTGAACAGACTGAAAGCTATGGCCGGTTCACTGGTGAACCGGATGAGCTTCAGCTGGATGACCGTATGTAGTCGGTTTGACTCTGCGCCGATGACAGTTTCGGGCGCTTCGGAATGGTCTCATCGATGACGCTCAACGATCGGGGCGAGCGGAGCATTCGACTGTTTGAGCAGGCCCGCACGATCGGGCAAGGACTCCCGAGGAATAGGCAATGACGAGGAGGGGAGGATGCCCAATAGTGACCGCGAACGAATGCCGGCGGCTGCGCTGCGGTTGTCGAAATGCCAGACAGGAATAATGACGCTTTGAAACTTCCCTCGATACGGCGAGCCGCCATCGGCGGACATCACGATTCTCCGCAATTGCGCCAGGGGCGTTTCCACAATCTCAGCCCCAGGCCGGCGGACATGCCGGCACCCGGTGCCCGGGGGCTCTGGAACGCGCTTTTCAACAAGCCGAGAAGCACCGTCCCGCGGCAGCCTTTACCCGTGCTCAGCCCGAGCCGTGCCGAACTCGATGCGACCGTCGATGGCAGTCTGTTCCGCCTGGGTCATTCGACCTTGCTGCTGAAACTGGCCGGTAGCTGGTGGCTGACCGACCCGGTATTTTCCGAGCGCGCCTCGCCGTTGCCGTTCGCTGGGCCGAAGCGTTTCCATGCGCCGCCGGTGGCATTGGCGGATCTTCCGCCGATCCGTGGGGTAATTCTTTCCCACGATCACTACGACCACCTGGACCGCGCCGCGATCAAGGCCCTGGTCCCGCTCGTCGAACTGTTCCTGGCGCCGCTCGGCGTAGGCGACCGCCTGCTGGCCTGGGGCGTACCGCCAGGCAAGGTGCGCCAACTGGACTGGTGGCAAGATATCGAGGCTGGCGGTTTGCGCCTGACCGCCACGCCGGCACAGCACTTCTCAGGCCGTGGGCTACATGATGGGAACCGTACGCTGTGGTGTTCCTGGGTGATCGAAAGCGCCGAACTGAAGCTGTTCTTCAGCGGAGACAGCGGTTACTTCGATGGTTTCGCCGAGATCGGCCGACGCTACGGACCGTTCGATCTGACCATGCTGGAAACCGGCGCCTACAACGAACATTGGCCCTACGTGCACATGCACCCGCAGCAGACCCTCCAGGCTCACCGGGATCTTGGCGGGCGCTGGCTGCTGCCGATCCACAACGGCACCTTCGACCTGGCCATGCATGCCTGGTACGAGCCGTTCGAACGGATACTCGAACTGGCCACCGAACACGGCGTACGGGTTTCCACGCCGATGATGGGCGAACGGATCGATCTGCAAGCACCGCATGCCGGCCGACGCTGGTGGCGCGAAGTGGTCGACAGCGAAACGCTGGTGCAGGGTTACGGCTGTTGCAGAAGCTAGGTCGGCGAGCGATCGCACGAGGGCTCCAGACGGAAGCCGCCATGGAGTCGCTTCGAAATGCGTGATGCTGCCCGAGGTCCTGTGAACCTTTATATTCGCATAATGTATATTATGTTAAATCTCATGTATCGTTTATCAGATCCTTGCTCTTTTGCGCTCCGTTCCCGCTTCCATGCTTGGTTTGAAGCCTTCAGTCGAGTCCCACACCTCGACGGCGCTGCCCAGGTTAAATCCCGGACAGATTTGGCAGCACCCGCACAAGACCTCTGCTACCTCCTTCGCACGGAGCCGATTGCAACAATGCGGTATCGCCGACACGGACCCGACATGAGCAAATGCCCGTCTGCACGCTGAATATCGCGCAGCCATGAAACTGCATCTGTACCGCGGCTCATTGGCCCCATGGCTGATTTTTTCACCCTGTGCCACGTACTCGCAGCCTGCCGGCTGCTCTGGCACTCCGTCTGGACAATGGATTGGCAATCAACAGTCGAATGGATAGATCGACGTTGAATGCATTGGGACGACGTCCGCTGTCTTGAGTCGAAACCGGAACATGACATGAAGATGAAATTGTAGGTATGTTCCATTGACGATGACGGCGCTGCTGCAGCAAGCGCCGTCCTGCATTGAATATTCAAAAAGTGCTCTGGCGGGACTCATCTTTCTATTCGAAGATGAAACGAGCAGGCAACCATAGCAGAAGGACGACGGATGTCACCTAGCCCCTCCCCCGACGAGCGTCGGCTTGTATTCGAAGCGCGCCGACTGACCATTGAAGCACTGGTGAAAATCTATCTTGAGCAGGTTTCTTCCTCAAGGAACCTGGTGACGGTCTACCTTCGCCTCATGTTCACGTTGTCACTCGGTGCCCTCGCCGGCGTGATAACTCTATATGGGACCATGCTTCGCTTTGGCACTTCGGCCAGTATCAGCATGATCACTCCCCTGGAGGTGGTTCTTGCTATCGCAGCGCTTGCGGCCCTGGTCACTTCGGCTCTGCTTTCCGCGCGGGCGCTCCAGAAAAGTGCATTCGATGTCGCTCCGCTCTTGCATAACCCATTTCCAAGCGCGGACTCGGTGATCGATTCAATATTCGATGCAGACGATATCGATGAGCGGCAAATACTCAGAAAGCTTTATTTCGCCCTGGACAAGACTGTCGAGCATCAGCCTCCTCTCAGGCTCAGCACTCGTCTGATCACCCTCTTCCTTATTGGCGGTCTTTTCCTGACCGGGGCATCCTTTTTACTGTGAAGAGCGCGTTCGGTCTTTATGGTTATTTATCATCATCGATCAGGGGAGTACTCCAGATCACCAGTTCAAGGGCCGCGGCGATCTGAATGCGATGATCGGCAAGCCGGACGGGCAACAGGTCCTGGGCACGCTCCAGCCGGCGCAGCAATGTGTTGCGATGCGTGCCCAGCGCTTCTGCGGTCTGGGTGACATTGCAGCCATTGGCCAGGAAGGCGTGCAGCGAGCGCTGAAGCACCGAAGGCTCCGTCGCCAGCCGCCCCAGGGTGCTCAAGACGAACTGCCTGGCCGCGCGGTCGTCCTGGGTCATCAGCGACACCATCCTCACCTGGTCGATGGTGGCAACGGCGGGTGCGCCCGCCAGGCGGCCCATCAGCCTTTGCGTCGTCAGGGCCTCCAGATGCGAGCGACGGAAGCCATTGACTCCCGTGCCCGGCGAGCCGATTGCTGCGCGAATCCCTGAAAACTGCAGTGCGATGCCTTGCAGCAGGTTCAGGTCCAGCGGTTTCGCCGCATGGCTCCAGACCCACAGGGTCGCGGGGCCGGCGAATACGATCAACGGCGCCGCCGTGCCCGTGAGTTGCGCCAGGGTACGCGCCACATCCTCCAGAAGGCGGATCTCGGCGTCCGGGCTTTCGCACCAGACCAGGCCGGCGTAGTGCTTCTGGAAAAGGCTGTAGCCCAGCCGCCTGCCGAATTGCTCCGTATCCACATCCCTGCCGTCGAGCAGCCGACTGACCAGGCTTCGTTTGTCGATCGGGTCGTCATGGGCCTGGGCGCTCTTTTCTTCCAGGATGATCTGGGTCACCACACGCATGTTGCTGTCGATGAATTCCGAGATGGACCGCGACGAGACCTCCAGGAACTCCTCGAGCACCCTGGGATCCTGCGTCAGGTTGAAGGCCATCTTCATCCATAGCTCCCAGGCGGTGTTCTGTGTCGACCTCGCGACATTCATCAGCAGCTCGGACAGCCCTCTGCGGGCGAGCTCCCTGGCCGTGTCCACCATGTCGGCCGAGACGTAGGGTTGCACCGGTTCTCCGGGGCGCTGCAGATTGGCGTTCGCCCAATGCAGCAACTCTGCGCGGTTGGCGCGCCGGCACGCCGCGAGGATGACCGGGTCCTCCAGCAGCTTGGCATCTTCCGGTGAAGAGAACAGCGCCTGATTGAGGCGCTCGACCCACTCCGGCGGCAGCGCCTGAGCGAGCTCGGCGCCTTTGCGCATGAGTTCACGAACGGCTTCCGATGGGCGTGGCCAGGAGGATGGCGTACTGGTCATGGGCGGTGCAAATCACTCAAAAATCACAGAGGAAATGGTGCAGTTCGTACCTTGGCGCAAGGTTGGGGGAAACCTAGCATGAACTCACTGCCTGAACAAAAAATACAAGGAGGCGCCGTGACGCTCCATGTTCTTTTTTTGGGGTTTAGCGCAGTGGCAAGCGGGCTTGTTCGCCGGTGCCCGTTGATCGTGCCGCTCGAACTGGTCAGAACGCTTGCTCCGCGCGTTCAGAAGATCCTCGGCTTCCGCTCCCAGTACCCCAATGGCAGCCCAGGCCTGTGGCAACATAACTACGCAGACCTGGCCGACTATCTCCAGCTCTAGAAGCCCTCCACGCTGGCCGGCCTGGCCCCGAAGGCGCCAGGCCCAACCGAGTCCCCGGACAAGCAAAGAGGCCGGTGAACACTTTCATTCCTGGCGGGGCATTACTCCGCGACGTGAAAACAGCAGCGGCGTGCCGTCGGCGTTGAACAGCGCCGCCGTCAGCGAGAGGCCGTCAGCCGACGGTGCTTCCTGGAAACTGTTTCCACCATCCCTGCTCCGTACCTTCAGTCCGTCAAGCCCGACCGCCAATACCCGCGCGCCAGCCACTGCTATGGATGTGACAGAGCCCTTGCCTTGCGTTGGCACTCTGCGAAAAGCCTTGCCATCGGCAGAGCCCTGCAACAGGGTGCCACGCTGACCACCCAGCAGCAGACGCCCATCGGCCAGCACCGCGCCAGACCACAGGGTGCCTTCATAGCCGGTATCCAGGTAACGCCAGTTCTTCCCCTGGTCGTCGGAGCGCAGCACCTGCCCATGCTCGGCCGTGGCGTACAGGCTGCCGTGGTTGTCGGCAAACAGCCCCATCAGGTTGAGGTCGGCCCGCTTGGCTCCTGGAGGCGCTTGCAACGGCTGCTCCGTCCATGTCTTGCCGCCATCCTCGGTGGTCAGCACCAACGACCAGAGGCCTACCGCAACGCCCTGCCGGGCATCGAAAAAGTGCACGGCGAACAGCGGCCGGTCTTCTTCGCTCGACAGGCGCTGGACCTGCCAGGATTCCCCGCCGTCGGCGGTGGACAGGATCGCGCCCCAGTGACCCACCGCCCAGCCGTGCCTGGCATCCACGAAGGACACACCCGTCAATGGCGTGGATAGTGGGACCGAGCGTGCCTGGCGCCACTGCCTGCCCTGGTCGTCGGACAACAACACGACACCGTGGTCGCCCACGGCAACCACCCGCTCTCCGGCCCAGCCGGCGGCCAGCATGGTGGCCTGCGTGGCATTGCCCGCCTGCACGGCCGGCATGGCCTGCAACGGCGCGGCCTGGAGAGACATCAGCGGCAATCCTGCTGCGAGCAAGGCCACGGTGAGTGAAACCCTGAACTTCATGTTTCTCTCCTCAGTGCACCAGCGCGCCGATCATGCGCACGGGACGTTTGCGCGGGAACGCCCGCTCCAGCCACACGGCGAAGGCCGGCAGTACGGTCATGGCCATGACCATGTTGACGATGAACATGAAGGCCAGCAGCTTGCCCATGTCGGCCTGGAACTTGAGCTCCGAGAAGGCCCAGGTGGCCACGCCAACGGCCAGGGTGATGGCGGTGAAAATGGTGGCGACGCCCACCTCGAGCAGCGCGTACTCCACCGCCTTGGTGATCGTCTGGCCATGGGCCAGGTGCAGTTGCAGGCGGTTGTAGATGTAGAAGGCGTAATCGACGCCAATGCCCACTGCCAGCACCATCACCGGCAAGGTGGCGATGGTCAGGCCGATCTGCAGCTCCTTCATGAACCAGTAGCCAATGAAGGTGCCGATGGTCAGCGGCAGGCAACATACCAGGACCGCCCGCAAGTCGCGATAGACCACGAACACCAGCAAGGCGATGGCGGCATAGACGTAAAGCAGCATGGGGGTCTCGCTCTTCTCCACCTCTTCGTTGATCGCTGCCAGGACGCCGGCGTTGCCGGAGGCGAGGCGGATCGAAATGCCTGACATCGGATACTCGCTGCGGAAGGCCTTGGCGGCGTCCACCACTCGGTTGATGGTCGTGGCCTTGTGATCGGCCAGGTACAGGTGCACGGCCGACATGCTGCAATCGATGCGCATCAGCCCGGGGGTTCGCGCAACCTCGGTGGCCAGCGCGGCGTAGTTCATCGGGTCGATGGGCACCGCCGCCATCTTCGGGTTGCCTTCGTTGTAGCCCTCGTTGAACTGACGCATGGTGGTGGAGAAGGACGCGACCGAGAGGACGCCGGGCACCCCCTGCATGGCCCACACGAAACGATCCTGGTACTGGCCCAGGGCGACATCCTCGCAGGCCACCTCGGAAGGAGCCTTGTCGACTTCGAACACCACGCTGAGCCAGTCCAGGCCAATGTCGTAGTTGCTGGCGATGGAGACCGCGTCGCGATTGAAGCGCGAGTCCTCGCGCAACTCCGGCGCACCCGCCTGCAGCGTGCCGACGACGCGGTCATGGCTTTGCCAGATCGCCGCCAGGAACACCGCCAAGGCTGCGCCGAGCACCCACTGCGCCTTGCGTGGCTCGGCGAGCCGGGCCAGGCCCCGCAGCCAACGGCTGCGACGCTGCCGGGAAACCTCCTGGGCGGCTGCGTACTTGTCGTCGACGCGCAGCAACGACGCCATCAACGGCAGCATCACCAGGTTGGTGACGATCTTGTAGGCCACGCCAAGCGAAGCCGTGATCGCCAGTTCCCGCACCATCGGGATCGGGATCAACAGCAGCGTCACGAAGGAAACCAGCGCGGTCACCAGCGCCAGCGTCCCGGGAACCAGCAACCCGGTGAAGCTCGAGCGTGCCGCCTCTTCGGCGCTCTTGCCGATGGCGATCTCGCGCACGATGAAGTTGATTTGCTGCACCCCATGGGAAACCCCGATGGCGAACACCAGGAAGGGCACCAGCACTGCCAGCGGATCGAGCCCGTAGCCCAACAGGCGCAAGCTGCCGAACTGCCAGACCAGCGAGGCCAGCGAACAGACCAACGCCAGCAAGGTGAAACGCAGCGAGTGGCAATACCAGTACACCGCCCCCGCCGTCAGCAGCAACGCCAACAAACAGAACTCCAGCACGGCTGAAGCTCCGTCGGCGATGTCGCCGATCTGCTTGGCGAAACCGATGATCTGGATTTCGAAATCGCCGTCTTCGAAGCGCTGGCGGATCTCTTTCTCCAGCCGATGGTTGAAGGTTACGTAGTCCAGATGGGCGCCCTGGCTATCGTACTCGTTGAGTTCCACCGTGATCATCGCGCTGCTCTGGTCCCGGGAAACCAGCGTACCGATGAAGCCGCCCTGGGCAGTGGAATTGGCGATCTTCGCGATGATCCGGTCATCCAGGTGCTCGGGAGAAACCGTTCCGGGTACCAGCGGATCAGCACGAAAACCTTCCTCGGTGATTTCGTTGACGAAGGCGTTGGGCGTCCACAGGGAGCGCACGCTGCTGCGCGATACTCCGGGGAGGAAGGTCACCGCCTGGGTGACGTCATACAGCCGCTTCAGGCCCGGGGCGCTCCAGATATCGCCCTCTCGGGCCTTGACCACGATGGTCAGTCGGTTCGCCCCCAGCAGGTCATTGCGGTAGGCCTCGAATGTCTCGATGTATTCGTGGCCTACCGGCAATTGCTTTTCGAAGCCGGCATCCATGCGCAGCTGTACGGCGAACCAGCCCATGATCAGCGTGAATACCGCCAGGCTCGCCAGCACCAGCCGGCGATGCCTGAACAACACACCTTCGACATATGACAACAGGCCACGTGTCGGGGCCTCAGGTAGCTTTACAGAACCGTTCAAGGCAAGCCTCACAAGGTGCGGGAGATCGCGATGCCGACATAATCGCGGTCACGATAAAGCTGGTCGTAGGGCGTCTCACCGCCCATGAACTTCGCGTAGTTGAGGGAAATCTGCCAACTGGCCGGGTTCCGCACGAAGTTCAGGTACAGGTTCATGCTGCTCGCGTCCTCGGTGAAGGTTGCGCTGAGGTTCGGTGTCCGTCCTCCCAGCGACCGTGCATAGAAGACGCCCGGCGTGACCTGCCAGCCCGGCAACAAGGTGCCGTCATAGGTCAGGCTGAAGTCCAGGTTGATCCCTGAAGAGGTCTTGTCGCCACGGGACTTCGGCGCTCTGGCAGGATCCAGCTGCCAGGCATTGAGCCCCGCGGCGAGCGGTTCGCCATTGACCTCGTCATGCAGCCCCGGGTACTTGATGACCACCAGTTCGGTCAGCAAGCTGCCCGTGCTGGCCCCGCTGAAATCCAGAAGCGTCGGGGAATTGGACGGCGTGAAGCTGTACAGGCCGGTCAGGTGCCACTGGAATTTCTTCTCGTCCTTCCAGCATTTGCCGCCGTTGCCGGTACACAGGTCGATGACCGGGTTGAGCATGACCGAGTCCTTCGGCCGGTACGACAGCTCCGTACCGACGGCCCAGTCACCGATCGGCATGTTGGCACTGATGCCGTACATCATCCGGTCTTCCTGGTACTCCCAGGTCGGTGCCGCCGCGAAGGTGTTCGGGTCGAGAATGGCGACACGCAACGATGGCAACTTGTCGTGATAACGCATCACGTAGAAGCCATAGGCGACGTCGCTGTCCTCCGGCTGCCAGCGCAGCGAAAGGCCCCACTGGCCGCTGTCACGGGCGTCCTTTTCGGAGAATCCATAGTCCCCCCTGCCCTCACCCAGCGCGTTGGTGGTGGACCAGTAGCTGCCCACCGGCGGCAATTCGCTCTTGTTCCAGCGGAATTGATAGTAGGCCTCGACGTTGACACCCGAACCCAGGCCCGACGCGACACTGAGCATCGGCGCCGGCAGCACGGCCTCCTTGAGCTGCACGCCGGGGCGCGCCAAGGCCTGGTAATCGTAGGCGTTGGTATTGTTGATGCCACCGGCCACGAACAGGCTTTCGCCCCAGTTGATCACCTGGTTGCCCAGGCGTGCGCGGACCCGCTGCCCGCCCACGTCGAAGCCTTTGCTCACCCACAGGTCCAGCAGGCGGGCCTTGAACGCGAGGTCGTCGCGGGCGTCGTCGCTCAGCCCGTTGCTGCCGACGCTCTCCGGGGTGTTGAACGACAGCGTGCCGGTGGTATCGGTGGCAGCGAAGTCGCGGATCCAGGTGCCGCGCGCCATGAAGGTGATGTCCTCGGGCATCTTCAGCAACAGCTCATGGGTGCCCTTGAGGTAGTTGGTGAACATGTCGCCGCGGTCGTAGTTCAGGTCGCCCTGGTCGGCCACGCCGGAGCTCTGCGCCAGGCAGCCGGAGGGCGCGTTGTGCCCGGTCGGTCCCTGGTTGATCAGGTTGCAGCCCCGTGACTCGGTACGCAGACCCATGCCTGCGGTGATCGTGGAGTCGAAGGAGCCATTGAGGGTTTCGGTTTCGAACGTGAATCCCATTGCCAGTGGGGTTGTGCACGCGATGACAAGGCCTGAGGCTTTCGTAATTATTTTTTTCATGCTGGCTCTCGATCTGACGTCGGTTAGCGCTCGCTGATGGCTCGCAGATTGTCGGAGGTGAAGAAGTCACGCTTCAGGCGGGGGGAGCCGTTGTCTTCGGTGAGCCAGCGAATATCGTTCTTGCCCGCACCGATCGAGGTCATGTCGAAGAGGTAGCGGCCATCCGCCAGGTTGTACTGGACCTGGGCCTGGACGTCGCAGGCGCCTGTCTCGTACACGGGAATCGAGAACCCTTCGCGCACTTTCCAGATCTGCCCTTGCTTGTCGTAGTCCACCGCCAGCAACGGGTTCCAGCTGTCCTCGTCGATGTAGAACATGCGTTTCGGCGCCTGATGGCGCATGCCTTGACGGACATTGGCCTCGACGACCCAGACCCGATGCAGCTCATAGCGACGCGACTGCGGCGCGATCGAGTCGTTGCCGGCAAACGTCTCCACCTTGGCGCCAGTGTCGTAGGCACCGAAATCGTTGTAAGGCACCAGCAACTCCTGTTTGCCGATCAGCTTCCAGTCGAAACGGTCCATGGTGCCGAAGAAGACGTTCGCCTCGTCGACGGTGTACTGGTTATCCAGGCCGATCTGTGGCGCATCGTAGGAGTACGACGGCATTCGCCGCACGCGGCGCTGGCCGGGGAAGTAGTAGAAGGTCGTGGCCTGTTCGCCGGCCACGGCAGTCTGTACCGCGGACTGGCCGGCCAGAGCAGCCGGCTCGAGGTAGTTGAAGAAGGTCGCATTCTCCAGGCGGCCAACTGACGAGAAGAGCGCACTCCCCTTTTTCCCCCAGGGCGTGAAGAAGAAGGTATCTGTCGACTGACGTAACCATTCCCCCCCTTTGCGTGGAGAAATTCCGGAAATGGTCCGGGGAATTTCGACGCCAACGCCGCGGTAGCGCATCTTCATGTTCCACATCACCTCGGCACCGGTACTCGGCATGGGGAACGGGATGCCCGGAACGTGAGCCTCGTCCAGAGCGAGGCCGGCAGCATCGAGCTTGGCGAAACCAACGTTCTGCCGGGTGTTCTCGACCACGAAGTCCGGAGCGCTACAGGTCCGACGGGTCGGATACACATCCATGCGATAGCCGGGAACCCTCTTGAACAGCTCGACCTGTCCGGGGGACAGCTTGCTCGAGTGTTGCGCGAGATTGTTCGCGTCGATGCTGTAGAGCGGCTTGTCGCCCTTGAACTTCCAGTGCTCTCCTCGCACCTGGCCGTAGCTCCATCCCTCGTCCTGCTGTCCAGGCTGCGTCCAGGCAGGAATATCCCCGCTTGCACTCGCTGCGATCTCCCCGCCCAAGGGGGTCAGTTTCGACCCCAGCGCCTCGGGGACCTGGGGCGCAGCCTGGACCGAACAGAGCACGGTCGATACCGCGAGGGTCATGAACAACTGCTGCTGGAAAACACGACGGGTGGGCGCTTCACCTTCCAGCCGTTCAGTTACATCTTTCATTGGATGGCTCCTCACACAGGGCATGGACCGGTTGCTCGACCTCCCAAGGGGAAGAAGTCGGCTCCTGTCGATAATGATCATTTGACCTGATCAATTGACCATGTCGGACGATCATGAGGCAAACCATATGCCAGTTCTCTTTCATGTTTTTTTAATTGTTATAAATCAGGCGGTTATGGAAAAAGTTCTGTTCCAGGCCCAGTGCCCTGTGCACCACCTTGGGAAGTAAAGAAACATGTGTTACCTGGAGATGCTTGGTAACAGGGCACAAGAGAGCTTGAGGGGAACTTTCGTAGATATCGGCTCGGGCATTTTCAATTGTCGTTTCGCCTCGAGTCAGAGGGAGCGATCGGATATGACCGGTCATGAATCGAGCAACTTTATCCGACAATGCACGCTCCGCGGCGGAGCGGGACTATAGCGGATGTAATGCCTGCAAAAAAAAACCGCCCCGAAGGGCGGTAAAAGGCAGGGCCAGGGCCTGCCATGGAGTTACAGCAGAACAGTTCTGCCAGGTTGTCGGATCAGAAAGAAAAACTTGTCGCGCCGTATTGTTTAGCGTGGACGAGGAAACGCTTGGCCGTATACCTTGTTCGAACGCTCCAGCGCACCATAGGCATAGTACAACTGCACCATGGAATAGGACCAAGCCAGGAAGGCCATGGTCATGAAGACCATCTTCGTGTCGTCTCCCGGAATCGGGAAGAAGTCATACCTGAGCGCTACTACCAGGCCCGCCAGCCCGCCAACGATGGTGGCCAGAGTATGGAGGGCTTCGCCTGCACGGGCCAGTTGCAAGGTGAAGTAGCAAAGATACAAGGTATAGGCTGACCACATGAATACATAGAAATAAGGGAGGAATCCCGCGATGATTCCAGACAGGAAATAGACGCCGGTAGCGGCAAAGCCAGCTACAAAAATGAGAATGTCCTTGGCGGGCGACGGTTTGTAATCGTGGGTAACTGCCATTAGCCCGAGCGTAGCGATAACTGGCACTCCCACCCCTCGCGAAAAGGCGTCGAGAAAGATCGCGATGTTGTAGTTGGCTTGCCAGCCGGTGGCTATGAATGTAGTGAAGTTCGATGCCGAGATACCTACGATCAAGAACTCCAGACCAAGCAAATAGTTTTTCCGCCTGATGAATGCAGCGCCATAAAACAATCCGGAAATCACCAGGAGAATACATGAGAGCAGAGCGAACAAGTCTCTCGGTTCCACGTTAACTGCCCCTTCAGATAGAGTTGTATCGATGCCTTGTGTCTAATCGGTGCAAGGGAGTACGGGCATATCCCCATTAACTCCCCGCATCGTTATCAGCCATTCAAGGCTTTGTCTTTGCGCACTTTCTTGTCGGTCCATGCATCCAGTAGCCTGGCGGCCGCAAAGGCCGACTTTATGGCGCACCATTGAAGTGGCTCGGGTAGCATGGATGGCGTCTTGTGTTCCAGCGCCGCTAGCAGCGGAGGCTCTCCACCGCCGATTCGCTCGGCGAAAAGCGCGCCCATGAGCGATTGAGTGGCAAGGCCATGCCCTGAACATCCCGCCGTATAGAAGATGTTCTGCCTGGCCCCTGTCACCCCGACCACGGGGAGGAAGTCGTAGGCCCCGCTGATATACCCGCTCCAGCAATGCCGAATGGCAAGGCCCTGCAAGGAAGGAAAACGCTCGCGCAATACTCGCGACAACGCGGCGTAGGCGGCGTGGTCCGGAATATTGGGTGTCTTCGAGCCGTAGGCATAACCCAATTGCTTCACGGTCAGCAGCAGGGTGTCATGGGCCGTCAGGCGATGACTTTCCATGGTGTAGTGCGGCGTAATGAGGCCTTCACGCTCTTGCCAACCCAGGGACGCCAGTTGCTCCGCCGATAGTGGCTGGGTTTCGATTGCCGAAACCCGGATCGGTGCAACCTTGTTGCGTAGCACTCCCAGCTGAGGCGTGTAGGCGTTGGTCGCCAGAACCATTACAGGGGCGGTGGCGATACCCTGGGCCGTATTGCAGGTAATCACCTGTCCTTCACAGTAGGAAAGCACCGGCGTGCGTTCGTACAATTTCACGCCAGCCTTGATTGCCGCACGACGCAGGCCGTTGACGTACTTTCCCGGATTCAAGGTGCCGCCACGCTGCTCGCTGCCAAACAGGAATGCGGGCGGTATGCCTCGCGCGCGCATCTCGGCGCTATCCACGAAGCGAGTGACAGAGCCCAGCGCGTGGCCAAGCTCCATGTTCGCTCGCAGTCGCTTTTCCTGGCTGGGATGGACGGCGGCCCGGATGATTCCCGAGGGCGTGTAATCGCAATCGATGTCCAGCGCAGCCAAACGCTCTTCCACATAAGTGACGGCCTCGTCATAGAAACCGACGAACTTACGTGCCTGCTCAAGCCCCACTCGCTTGACGAAAACCTCGCATTCTATGCCCATGCTGCCGAGCAGATAGCCGGCATTGCGCCCGCTGGCCCCGAAGCCTGCGAACTGCTGTTCCAGAACGATGACGTTCGCTCCACGCGCCCTTAGTTCCAGCGCCGTTGACAGGCCGGCGAACCCGGCGCCGACCACGACTACGTCTGCGTGCTCGTGGCCTGTCAGCGCCGGCTGCAGGTCGTCTGGCTGCTCCACCCATCCGCCAAGGCTGCGGAATCTCATGGGTTCGGCATTGTTGCGTGCCGCTCCGTTGAAGGCATTCATTCACATCACTCCCGGGTTGCCGGACGTTGTTCCTCTCATGGGCCGATCCATGGCAGTGCCGCTAGAACCCCTTCCCCGCCTCGGAAAAGGAGGGCATGCCCAGCAGCTCTTGCGGGTCACGCATCTGACCATCGATCTCCACCCATCCCAGTAGCGTGGAACTGGCACTCCACCCCAGCAGACGCTGCATTTGCGCGGGGAGTTGCCGAACGCGCTCGACGGGTATGGAAAGGAAGTGGTTTTCTTCCAGGCGCAGGAAGGCCAGGTCGTAGGCCATGGTCAGGCCTGTGCGAGGAGCGTCGGATCTGTTGGCGCCACCGCCGTGATATACCGATCCCAACCAGAGAAGCGCAGTGCCTGCCTTCATTTCCGCGCCGATGGTTTCTTCCTGGGTGGGCATCCGTTCGTCATCCCATTGATGACTGCCAGGAATGACCCGCGTCGCGCCGTTCTCTTCGGTGAAGTCGGTAATCGCCAGCATGAGCTGCAAGCGAGCCTCGCGACCATACTGCGGATGCCGCCAGAGCGAAGTGGCATCGTCGCGATGCAGGGGTTGAAGACCTTGTCCAGGCCCGATCTGTATGGCCTGGGTCATGCTCAGTTGGATATCGGGCGTGATCTCGACCCGATCGTTCCCTACCCAGACATGGGTGGGAGTCTGCAATACCTGCTTTGCCGTCTCGAGGAACAGGGGGTTCAGTGCCACTTCCACGGCGGAGTCGCTTTTCGCCAGGATCCGCGCGGTACGTCGAGTCTGGGTGCCGGCGAAGTAAGGGTCCATGCCGCAGGGGGTAACGCCCAGATAGCTGTCCAGGTCCTCGGTAAGAGACTTCAAGGTTTCTTCCGAGACGAAGTTGGAAATAGCGACAGCGCCATCACGCCTGATGATTTCCACTACCTGCTCGATCGGGCTGTCGCAGCTGACTGTCGTCAATCTTCGCGTACTCATCTGATGCCTACCTGTGTGGTGTTGTCATTGTTCTGCAGGGCCTCCGCAATCAGCCTCAGCCCATGAGCGTTCACTCTCATGCGGTCAGACCGCCCTCTCCTTGCGCCTGGCGCGGAAAGGAGGTTTGATCATACGACATGATCATGTGATCAAGTCAAACGATTAATAATTCTGCGTGGCATCTCGGCGCTCAGGAAAGGCCTGCCGAATCAAGATGCGGCTCTACGCGGGTTCGCGCTGGCGATAGCGGATTGCCCAGGCTCGATCCTGTTCCGCTTCGGCTACGCATCGCCGGCGGTCGGAGCGAAACATCTGAAGAGACAAAGGGTCGCTGCCTTGGTCTTCAGGCGTGTCGACTCATGGATTGGAGAACGGCCATGCGTTAGCATTCGTCCCGGTCGACAGCGGACCAGTCGCCTGGCGGCAACACCGAAGAAGGAGAAGCTGAATGGCTCGAGTGGGCGCCGAAGTGCGCAGGCAAGACTTTATTGAGGCCGCCGTGAAGGTGATCGCGGAATATGGTGTGGCGAATGCCACTACCCGTCGCATCGCGGCCGCGGCGAATTCTCCATTGGCCTCCCTGCACTATGTCTTCCACACCAAGGACGAATTGTTCGACGCGGTCTATGAATCCCTGATAGACACGCCACAGCAGTCCTTGCTGCACGTTACGGCGGGAGCCACGGCGGCAGACTCGGTAGCAGAGATATTGCGCCAGTTGGTCGGGTGGTTCACCACGCATCCGCAACTGGCGACTACGCAGTTCGAGCTGTTTTTCTGGAATCTGCGTAACAACCCCGCGATGGCGAGCAAGATCTACACCGACTCCATCGAAGCGACGAAGCAGGCCATCGAACAGGTCGCTGGCTCGGTGCTGGACCAGGAAGCGCTGGGCACTGTCAGTCGCTTGCTCATCAACCTGTTCGATGGCTTGCTTCTCGCCTGGTCCGCCCATGGTGACCAGGAGCGGCTGAATGCCGAGACCGAAGCCGCCTGCCAGGCTGTGAAGCTGTTGGTGGCCAGCTTCTGATCTTTTCGAAGGCGCATCTCTAGAGAGGGGCATGGTGACACGGTTCGCCGTGCCCCTGCTCTTCGGGCCTCTTGCCAGTGCAGGTGCGACGCCTCTTCTAGCTCTCCTCTCCCCGCCTCCAGCGGAATCCTGGGCGGCCACCTCGCCCGGTCTCCTCCTCGTAATCCTGCAAGCTGACTGTGCGCTTCTCGTCCATGGATCAGGCCTTCCGCCATGGCCTGGTGTGGCGCCTAGGTGCAAATAAACCCAAACCGATGGAAACCTGGTGCATTTCGCACCTTGTACCAGCAACTCGCTCGCGTCTATTCTGGTCAAACGATCAAGTCAAAAGATCAAGTCTCTATAACACAACAATAGGAGGCGACATGTCCTCTCACACTGCTCTTCCAATTGAGCCGCTCGATGTTCTGATCATAGGAGCCGGTGTGTCTGGCATCGGCGCTGCGGCTTACCTTCGACGTCACCAACCGAACAAGGTGTTTGCGATTCTCGAGTCCCGGGAGCGAATGGGCGGCACCTGGGACCTGTTCCGCTATCCCGGCATACGCTCCGACTCCGACCTGTACACCTTCGGCTTCGACTTCAAGCCTTGGACCAAGGCGAAATCTCTGGCGGATGCCGCCGACATTCTCGAATACCTGCGAGAAGCCGTCGCTGAATACCAGTTGGACCCCTTCATCCAGTACCGGCAGAAAGTGGTCTCGGCGAATTGGCAGAGCGACAAAGGGCTGTGGGCAGTATGCGTCGAGGACGGCCACACGGCAGAAACCCGCACCATCGAATGCCGCTGGCTGTTCAGCGCAGGCGGTTACTACCGTTATGACCAAGGCTTCAGCCCACGCTTCGAGGGCGCGGAGCAGTTCAAGGGGCAAATCATCCACCCGCAACACTGGCCCGAGCGCTTGGACTATCGGGGCAAGCATGTGGTGGTCATCGGCAGCGGCGCAACGGCGGTGACCCTGATTCCCGCCATGGCCGACGAGGTCGCCAGCATCACCATGTTGCAGCGGACGCCCTCCTATATCGTCAACCAGCCCGCCAACGATTCCGTTGCCGCTTTTCTTCGCAAGATTCTGCCGGCGCAAACCGCCTACTCACTGACGCGCTACAAGAATGCCAAGATCACCCTGGTCTTCTGGCGATTCTGCCAGCGCTTCCCCGGGCTCGCCCGCAAGCTGCTCATATGGCTGACCCGTAGAGAATTACCGAAGGGCTATCCGGTCGACGTTCATTTCAACCCGCCCTACAAGCCCTGGGACCAACGCTTGTGCTCGGTTCCCGAAGGCGATCTTTTCAAGGCCATCAGTGCAGGTAAAGCCTCGGTCGTTACCGACCATATCGAGCGCTTTACCGAGTCCGGTGTCTTGCTCAAGTCCGGCACGGAACTGAAGGCCGATATCATCATCACGGCCACCGGTCTGAACGTGCAGTTATTCGGCGGTATCGCCCTGCACAAGGATGGCGAGCCGGTAGTGTTGAGCCAGACGCTGGCGTACAAGGGCACGATGCTTTCCGGCGTACCCAACTTTGCCTTTGCGGTGGGCTATACCAACTCATCCTGGACGCTGAAAGTGTGCCTGCTGTGTGACCACTTCTGTCGCTTGCTGGGCTTCATGGACAGCCAGGGCCATAACGTCTGCGAGCCGAAGGCGCCGGATGGTGTCGAAACCCGTCCCCTGCTGGATTTCGGGGCCGGATATGTCCAGCGGGCATTGGATAGCATGCCGCGCCAGGGGCCTCGCGAGCCCTGGGTGATGTCGATGGATTACTTCCGTGACATCAAGCTTTTGCGCCGAGGGAAGGTCGCCGACGAATGCCTCCGGTTCAGCACGGTGCCTGACGCCTACCTGCACAGAAGCGTGGCGCTTCAGACTCAGGGCGGCGGGCGATGACTGCGGATCGGTTCTGCGAGCTACCGGGCAAGCGTAGCCTCTGCTATCGCAGCCACGGTCCGGAAACCGCGCCTGCGGTCATCCTCATCGTCGGCCTGGGGCTGCAATTGATCTATTGGCCTGAAGCGCTCATCGCCGGTCTGGTCGAGCGGGGCCTGCGCGTGATCACGCTGGACAACCGTGACTCGGGCAGGTCTTTCTTCACCGAGGTTACCCCGCCCACGACCCTGCAACAGTTCTTCCGTAAACCGACTGCGGGGTATGACCTGGGCGACATGGCCGACGATGTGATCGGCCTCATGGATGGCCTGCGCCTGGGTGCGGCGCACGTCGTAGGGATGTCGATGGGCGGCATGATCGCCCAGACACTTGCCGCTCGTTATCCGCAGCGAGTCATGAGCCTGGCGTCCATCTTCTCGACGACAGGATCGCTGCGAGTAGGCCAGCCAGCGTTCAAGACCATCTTGCAGCTTCTCCGGCGCCCTCCCCGGAACCAGCAGGAGAGCGTTCGCGACTATGTGGAGATCATGCGTTCCGTCGGTACGACGCTGGAATGGGACGAGCAGGCCCATCGCGACTACGCCATGCAAGCCTGGGAACGAGGCGGCGGGGAAGCGAGCAACCTCGGGATGGCGAGGCAGATCGGCGCCATCATCAACTCGGGCGACCGAACGCAGGAACTCCAGCGAATTCGCTGCAACACGCTGGTCATCCATGCTGAGAAAGACCTCATGGTCGCCACCAGCGGAGGCTTCGCCACGGCGGCGGCCATTCCCAGGGCACGCTTGGTGCTGTTGCCGGGAATGGGGCATGACTTCCCCGCCTGCCTGACAGGAACGCTGCTCTCCCTGCTCGCAGGCCAAATGCATTAGGACGGAACATCCCTTCAGGGGCGGGTGGGTGGGTGCCGCCCCTCTTTTTACACCTCGGGACTTGCATGGGGCTTTTCGAAGTTCGTGCTTATCCAGGCCCACATAAGACAAAAAGGTTCCCGGTTGATTCTCGACCGCAGAGCCATGCATCACACGCCGGAGCCGTTGGTTCGCCCTGCGCGTGAATTCCTCCACTGCCGTTCAACAACGACAAAAATCGAGCAAGAGGTACGTATGGAATTCAAGTTCTTACTCCCCGCCAAAGTCGTGATGGGACCCGGCCTGCGTGAGCGCACCGGCGAATACCTGCGGGAACTCGGCATGGCGCATGTGCTGATCGTGACGGACGCCGGGGTAAAGGCCGTAGGCCTGTTGAATGGCGTGTATGCCAGCCTGAATGAGTGGGAGATCGCGTTCGACGAGATATCGGACGTCAAGGCAAACCCTCGCAGCGAAGACATCAACCAGGCGGCGCAGCTGTATCGCGGCAAAGGTATCCAAGGCCTGCTGGCCATCGGCGGCGGCAGCGCGATGGACGCGGCCAAGGCGATCAGCCTGCTGCTGACCCACGAGGGTCGGATCGAAGACTACGAGGGCACTTTCACCCTCAGGCACGCCATCCCACCTATCGTCGCCATCCCGACCACCGCCGGAACCGGCAGCGAAGTGACCTGTTTCTCGGTGATCACCGATACCGCCCGGCATTTCAAGATGAGCGTCCAGGATTACCGGGTGGGCCCCGTTCTGGCATTGCTCGACTCCCGCATTCTCGACACGCTGCCTGCATCGATTGCCGCCGCAACCGGCATGGATGCTCTCACCCACGCCATCGAAGCCTACACCTGCCGCGTGTCGAATCCGATCAGCGACGGGCTGGCGCTGCATGCCATCCGCCTGATCAGCCAATACCTCAGGCCCGCCGTACTGGAGCCGGGCAACCTGCATGCACGCGAGCAAATGCTGGTGGCCAGCCTGATCGCCGGCATGGCCTTCGGTAACGCGGACGTCGGCAGCGTGCACTGCATTTCCGAAGCCATCGGTGGCATGTACGACACGCCACACGGCGTGGGCAACGCGATCTTCCTGCCCTTCGTGTTCGGCCATAACCGCGACGCCGACATCACCCGCCACGCGCAGGTCGCCTATGCATTGGGTATCGACCCCAACCTCTCGCCGGCCGAGGCCGCCGAGGCCGCCGTTGGCTACCTGTTCCAGATGAGCAAGGACCTGGGCATCCCCCGCTTCGCCGAGGTGAAAGGCGTGCGCGAGGAAGACTTCCTGAGCATCGCCGAAAAGTCGAAGAAGAATTTCTCCGACGGCAGCAATGCCAAGCAAATGACGGTGGAAACCTACCGTGAAATCGTCGCCGCCGCTTACCACTACGTAGCGTGAAGGAGGCCCGTCATGAGCGAATCAATCGCCGGCGCTTCATTGAAGCGCACGCTGGGTCCGTTTTCCGTTCTGCTGTTCGGTCTGGCGTTCCTCGCTCCGTTGATCGTGTTCGGCACCTATGGCGTGATCACGCAGGCCAGCGGCAACACCACGGCGATGGCCTACCTGATCGCGGCAATCGGCGTGGTGTTCACGGCCTTGAGCTATGGCCGGCTGGTCAGGGTGTTCCCGGTCGCCGGTTCGGCCTACACCTATACCCGCAAGATGCTGAGCGCGAACCTCGGCTTCATGGTGGGCTGGGCCGCCCTGCTCGATTACTTCTTCATCCCGATGCTGATCTGGCTGCTCGGCGCCAGCTACCTCAACATGGCCTTTCCAGAGGTGCCGCAATGGGTGTGGATCATCGGCTTCATCGTCTCCACCTCGCTGCTTAATATCCTGGGCATCCAGGTCGCCAACCGCTTCAACGTGCTGTTGATGGTCGCGCAACTGGCCATCATCGTCGTGTTCATCAGCCTGTGCGTGCACTACATCGTCGCGGCCAACGGCCCTGGCGGGCTGCTGTCGGCCAAGCCGTTCTTCAACCCGGACGTGTCCTTCGCCACCAGCATGGCCGGCGCCGCCATTGCCGCGTACTCGTTCCTGGGCTTCGACGCGCTGTCCACGCTCAGCGAGGAGACCCGCGACCCGGGCCGGACACTGCCGCGCGCGATCCTGCTGGTCGCATTGATCGGCGGCTCGGTCTACGTCGGCTCGTCGTACTTCATGTACCTGGCGCACCCCTCCCCCGCCTTCGAGCATGTGGACGGCGCCGCCTTCGAGATCGCCCGCATGATCGGCGGCGACCTGTTCTTCGCCGTGGTCCTGGCGGGGATCATCATCGCCCACTTCGCCGCAGGCATGTCGTTCCAGGCCAGCGTGGGCCGGCTGCTGTACGCCCTGGGGCGGGACAACCAACTGCCGCGCAAGCTGTTCGGTGCCCTGCATCCTCGCTACAAGACCCCGGCCTTCAACATTCTGCTCTGCGGCATTTTCGGCTGCGCGGGTTTTGCCCTGACGATCGCCACCGCGACGTCCCTGGTCAATTTCGGCGCGTTTCTCGCCTTCAGCGCAGTCAACCTTTGCGCGTTGCGGCTCTCCTTCGATACCCGCCTCGGAGACGGGGCGGGCTTGTTGCGCGGGGTGCTCTGCCCGCTCGTTGGCCTGGTCACGGCCGGGTGGATGCTGGTCAGCCTGGATAAAGAGGCGCTGATCATGGGCTGTAGCTGGCTGGGCCTGGGGGCGGTCTATCTCGCTTGCCGGACCAGCTTCTTCCGCAACCCGGTGCCCGACGCGCTGGCGTAGCGACCACCCTTCTATCGAACGCTCTGACAACAACCACAAGGCCGGCTTCGAGCCTGCCCTTCAATGGCGAGAATCGATATGCAAACCAAACTTCTGATCAATGGTGCCCTGGTGGCCGGCGAAGGCGAGAGCCACGCGGTGTACAACCCGTCCCAGGGCAACGTCCTGGTGCGAATTACCGAGGCCAGCGGCCCCCAGGTCCATGCCGCGGTGCAGAGCGCGGATGCGGCCTTCGACGCCTGGTCGCAAACGCCGCCCAAGGATCGCGCGACCCTGCTGCTCAAGCTCGCCGAGCGCATCGATGCCCAGGCGCACGTGTTCGCTCGCCTGGAGGCGGACAACTGCGGCAAGCCTTTCAACGCCGTGCTGCTGGACGAACTGCCCGCCGTGTCGGACGTGTTCCGTTTCTTTGCCGGCGCCGTGCGCTGCCTGCAGGGCTCAGCGGCGGGAGAGTACGTCGCGGGGCATACCTCGATGATCCGCCGCGACGCGGTGGGCGTGGTCGCCTCCATCGCGCCGTGGAACTATCCGTTGTTGATGGCAGCGTGGAAACTCGGCCCGGCATTGGCCGGCGGCAACACCGTGGTGCTGAAACCGTCGGAGCACACGCCGCTGAGTACCTTGAAACTGGGCGAGCTGCTTGCCGAGATCTTTCCCGCCGGCGTGGTCAACATCGTCCACGGTCGAGGTGCCTCGGTGGGTGAGCCGCTGACCAGCCATGCCCAGGTGCGCATGGTGTCGCTGACCGGCTCCGTGCGCACCGGCAGCCGGATCATCGAAGGTACGGCCGAGAGCGTGAAACGCATGCACATGGAGTTGGGGGGCAAGGCTCCTGTACTGATCTTCGACGATGCCGACATCGACGCCGCCGTCGAAGGCATCCGCGCCTTCGGCTTCTACAACGCCGGCCAGGACTGTACCGCCGCGTGCCGCCTCTATGTGCAGAAAGGGGTCTACCAGGAGTTCGTTCGCAAGCTCGGCGAGGCCGTATCCAGCATCCGGTGCGGGCTGCCGGACGATCCGGCGACCGAGATGGGACCGCTGATCACCAAGGAGCATCTGGAGCGTGTCGAGGGGTTCGTGAACCGGGCCAGGGAGTTGCCGCACATCGAAGTGGTCACCGGCGGCAAGCGCGCCGAGGGTGCCGGCTTCTTCTTCGAGCCGACGGTCCTGGCCGGCGCTACGCAGGAGGATGAGGTGGTGCGCCGCGAGATCTTCGGCCCGGTGGTGACCGTCTCGTCGTTCGAGGATGAAGCCCAGGCGCTGGCTTGGGCGAACGACTCCGATTACGGCCTGGCGTCTTCGGTATGGACCGCCGATGTGGGGCGCGCTCATCGCCTGGCCGCCCGCCTGCAATACGGCTGCACCTGGGTCAACACCCACTTCATGCTGGTCAGCGAAATGCCCCACGGCGGGGTCAAGCTGTCCGGCTACGGCAAGGACCTGTCGATGTACGGCCTGGAAGACTACACCGTGGTGCGCCACGTGATGTTCAAGCACTGACCGCCCACACCCCGGACTACCCAGATCATTTTTCAAGAGGTTTGCATGAACAACATCGAGACGTTCGAAAGGCTCGAGTCCAACGTGCGGATGTACTGCCGCGACTTGCCCCTGGTGTTCGATACCGCACAAGGCAGCAGGATCCGCGGCGAAGATGGCCGCGAATACCTGGACTTCTTCGCCGGCGCCGGCGCCCTGAACTATGGCCACAACGACCCGCGCATGCGCGATGCGCTGATCGCGTATCTGTCGGCCAACGGCGTGACCCACGCCCTCGACCTGCACACCACCACCAAGCGCCAGTTCCTGGAAGCGATCGAGCGCGACCTGTTCAAGCCACGCGGCTGGGACTACAAGGTCCAGTTCACCGGCCCGACCGGTGCCGACGCCGTCGAGGCGGCGTTGAAGCTGGCGCGCAAGGCGACCGGGCGTACCAAGGTCGTATCGTTCTACGGGGCTTACCACGGCATGACCGCCGGCGCCCTGGCCGTCACCGGCAACCGCACTCGCCGTGGCCCCGGGCTTTCCACCGACGTGGTGTTCGTGCCCTACGAAGACAGCCCCTATGGCGAATTCGACAGCATTGGCTTCCTCGAGCGCCTGGCCAACGACCAGGGCAGCGGCTCGGAGCTGCCGGCGGCGGTGATCGTCGAGTCGGTGCAGATCCAGGCCGGCGTCTACCCGGCTTCCAACCAATGGCTGCAACGCTTGCGCAAGTGGACCACCGACCACGGCGTGCTGCTTATCTGCGACGAGATCCAGGCCGGTTGCGGCCGCACCGGCGACTTCTTCGGCTTCGAGCGCTCCGGGGTGGTGCCGGACCTGATCACCTGCGCCAAATCGATCGGCGGCTTCGGCCTGCCGATGGCGATCGTGTTGCTTCGTGCCGGGCTGGATGTATGGCAACCGGGCGATCACATCGGCACCTTCCGCGGCAACCAGTTGGCGTTCCTGACCGCCCGCATCGCGCTCAGCTATTGGCACGATGAGCAGTTCCTGAAATTGCTGGCCGACAACTGCGCGGCCATGGAGCGCGCGGTTGCCGGCTTTGCGGAAATTCCAGGCGTCGCGTTCGCGCGTTGTCGCGGCATGATCGCCGGCATCGATTTCGGCCGCGGCAACGTCGAGGTCGCCAAGGACGCCCAGCAGCGCGTGCTGCAAGCGGGCGTGCTGGTCGACCGCTGCGGCCCGAATGGCGAAATCATCAAGCTGATGCCACCGCTGAACACTCCGACCGACCAACTCGAAGACGGCCTCAGGGCCTTCGGCGAATCGGTCGCGGCAGCGCTGGGCGAATAGCTGCCAGGGTCACCCTTCGGCCTGTGTTGAAGCGCAGGCCGGAGACCTGTTGGACATCAGCCAGAACAATAATCAGGAGACCTCGAGCGTGCGTGAACACAATGATGAAAGCGTCGAGTTCGAAGTGTCCGTGATCGGGCTCGGAGCCATGGGAACCATCATGGCCCAAGCGTTGCTCAGGCAAGGCAGGCGCGTGGCGATCTGGAACCGCTCACCCGGCAAGGCCGCGGCGCTCGTCGCCGCTGGCGCTCACCTGTGCGAGAGCGCCGAAGCCGCGCTGGCTGCAAGCCCGGCCACGATCTTCGTGCTCCTGGACAACCAGGCGACCCATGAGGTGCTCGGGATGCCAGGTGTGATGCAGGCACTGGCCAACCGTACGATCGTGGATTACACGACCAACGCCCGGGACGAGGGCCTGGCGCTTCAGAGTCTCGTCAACCGCGCGGGCGGCCATTACGTCAAAGGGATGATCGTGGCCTACCCGCGCAATGTTGGTCGTCGCGAAAGCCACAGCATTCATACCGGTGATCCTGAGGCCTTCGAACGGCATCGGGCGCTGCTTGAGGGGCTTGCCGGTCATACGACGTTCCTCCCCTGGGACGAAGCATTGGCCTTCGCCACCGTGCTCCACGCGCATGCGTTTGCCGCGATGGTGGCTTTCTTCGAGGCCGTGGGGGCTGGTGTCCACTTCGGCCTGCCGCCTTCGAAGACCGCTCGGCTCATGCTCGACACGTCGCGCTTTTTCGTCGCCGATGCACTCGAGGAAGCGGTCCGTCGGCTGGAAGCGCAGGATTTCGCAGGCGATCAGGCGAGGCTCGATGTGCATGCCCAGGCCTTCGCCCATATCGCCGGAGCCCTGCACGCACAAGGGGCCTGGACGCCGGTCTTCGACGCGCTGTGCCAGGCCGTGCAACGCGCGGCAGCCATGGGCTATGGCGATCAGGACATCGTAGCCGTCACCCGCCTGTTCGCCCGCGAATGCGACACCGCAAGCGCGGCGGGACAGTGACTGCGCTGCGCTTCTAAGGTCCTCGTGGATAGCGCCCGAAGACAACAACTATAAAAAATCGCTGGAGAATCATATGCGCCGATTCGGTTTTCTAACGGCTGTCCTTGTACTGGTCATCTTCCTGAGTGCACTGTTTTCGAAGCCTTCCGTCGTCAACCGCGGGACGGCTCAGCGCATGGAGCACTACCCCACCGTCGGTATCGGAGACATCTTCCGGGGGCACTAGCCAGGCCTCGGGCGACAGACAGCCTCAAAGCCTGCCACCCGTTCGACAGCGACCGTGTGCGCCTCAGTGGTCTATGGCTCCGCTGGCGCCAAGGCCGGTCTGGCCTCGTACGTACTGGTCGGCGAAGGCTGCCCTTTCCGCCATGGCCCGCGTGGTCCGGTCCAGGCGGGAAACGCCATACGCCACCAGGAACGCCAACGGCATGGAGAACAGCGCAGGCTGGGTATAGGGGAACAGCGGCTCGGCGAAGTGCAACACATCCACCCACACCAGCCTGGAGAAAACCACGAAGCCCATGGCGCTGAACAACCCGACGTAGCCACCGGCCAACGCGCCACGGGTGGTCAGCCCGGACCAGAACATCGACAGGAACAGCACCGGGAAGTTGGCCGAAGCGGCGATGCCAAAGGCCAGGGCGACCATGAAGGCCACGTTGATGTTCTCGAACACGATGCCCAGGGCTATCGCCACCAAGCCAAGGCCCAGGGTTGCCAGCTTGGTTACCCGCAGCTCCTGCGCCTCGCTGGCCGCGCCCTTCATGATCACCCGCGCATACAGGTCATGGGCGATGGCGGACGCCCCGGCCAGGGCCAGTCCTGACACCACGGCCAGGATGGTGGCGAAGGTCACGGCGGAGAGGAAGCCCAGCAGCAGGTTGCCTCCCACTGCCTGGGCCAGGTGCATGACCACCATGTTGCCCCCGCCCAGCAGCTTGCCTCCCGCTTCCCCGCCCTCGAAGAACCGGGGCTGCTGGCTGACGATCACGATCGACGCCAGGCCCAGCAGGAAAATGACATTGAAGAAGTAGCCGATGAACCCGGTGGCGTAGAGCACCGACTTGCGCGCCTCCCGGGCATCGCCGACGGTGAAGAAACGCATCAGGATGTGCGGCAGCCCGGCGGTGCCGAACACCAGCCCCAGGCTCAGTGATAGCGCGGTCAACGGGTCGGCCAGCAAGCCACCAGGGGCCAGCAGGCGTTCGCCCAGGGCATGGCTATCCATCGCCTGGCTGACCAGCCTGTCATAGCTGAAGTCGAATTCGCGCATCGCCAGGAACAGCACCAGCGAGCCGCCGACCAGCAGCAGGAATGCCTTGACGATCTGCACCCAGGTGGTTGCCACCATACCGCCGAAGGTCACATACAGCATCATCAGCGCACCGACGATCACCAGGGCGATCTGGTAGTCCAGGCCGAACAGCAGCCTGATCAACTGCCCGGCCCCGACCATCTGCGCCACCAGGTAGAAACACACCACGGTCAGCGAGCCGATGGCGGCCATGGTGCGCACCTTGCCCTGGTCGAGACGGTACGAGGTGATGTCGGCGAAGGTGAAGCGGCCCAGGTTGCGCAGCCGCTCGGTCATCAATAGCAGCAGTACCGGCCAGCCCGCGAAGAAGGCGATGAGATAGATGTAGCCATCCATCCCGGAGCTGTAGATGAGCGCGGTGATTCCCAGCAGCGTGGAGGCGGACATGTAGTCGCCGGCTAGCGCCAGGCCGTTCTGCCAGCCCCGGATACCGCCACCGGCGCTATAGAAATCCGCCGTCGAATGGGTCCGTCGCGCCGCCCACCAGGTGATGCACAGGGTGAACAGCACGAACACCATGAACATGCCGATGGCATGCAGGTTGAGCGGCTGGCGCTGGCCAGCGTCCAACGCGGGCGAGGCCAACAGCAGGCCGGAGTGCAGCGACAACGCCAGGGGAAGGAGCTTCTTCATGCGCCCTGCTCCTCTTCCAGCCCAGCGACCAGAGCCTGGGTCAGGCGATCGAATTCGCCGTTGGCGCGGTACACATAGAGCGCCGACAAGGCACAGAAGAACACGAACAGGAACACGCCGGCCGCGACCCCGAAGGTCATGTTCGAGCCCTGCGCCAGACGCCTGGCAATCAGCTCGGGGCAGAACGATACCAGCGCGATGTAGCCGTGGAACGTGGCCAGGATCAGCAGGAGCAGGCTCAGGGTGAAACGGTTTCGGCGCGCCACCAGTTGCTGGAACCGGGCACTGGCGCGGATACGCGCGTATAGCAGGCTGGACATGGGACACCTCGGGCAACCTAGTTATTGTTATGGAATGTGCGGGTGCGGCAGCGCCATCAGCGGCCGGCGTCGCCGGCCTCCTCCTCCTGCCGGGCCCACTCGCGCAGGACGAACTTCTGGATCTTGCCGGTGGCGGTCTTGGGCAGTTCGGTAAGCGTCACATGCCGCGGCGCCTTGAAGTGCGCCAGGCGCTCGCGGCACCAGCGGACCAGATCGTCACCCGTGGTTCTGGGTAAGGCATCCGCCCGCAAGGCGACGAACGCGTGGGGTGTCTCGCCCCAGCGCGAATCCGGGCGCGCCACCACCGCGGCCTCGACCACCTCGGGGTGCTGGTAGAGCACTTCCTCGATCTCCAGCGAGCTGATGTTCTCGCCGCCGGAAATGATGATGTCCTTGGCCCGGTCCTTGATTTCCACGTAGCCGTCCGGGTGCAGCACGGCCAGGTCGCCGGTGTGCAGCCAGCCGTCGGCCAACGCGGCGCGGGTGGCCTCGGGGTTGTGCAGGTAGCCTTTCATCACGGTGTTGCCCCGCACTACCAGTTCGCCAAGGGTGCGGCCGTCGGCCGGGACCGGACGGCCGGTGTCGGTATCCAGCACCGTGGCCTCCTCGAGCATCGGGTGGGCGACGCCCTGGCGGCTCATGAACTGGGCCCGGGCCTCCAGCGGCAATTCGTCGACCCCCGGCTGCCACAGGCACAGGGTGCTGGGGCCGTAGCTTTCGGTCATGCCGTAGGCGTGGGTGATGCTGAAGCCGCGTGCTTCCATGGCGGCGATGACCGCGCTGGGCGGCGCGGCGCCGCCGGTGATCACCGATACCGGCACGGCAGTGACGCTGGCATGCTCGGCATGGATCAGCATCGACATCACCACCGGCGCGGCGCTCAGGTGGGTCACGGCATGCTCGGCAATCGCAGCGTTGATCGCATCAGGCTGGACCTTGCGCAGGCACACATGGGTGCCACCGGACAACGTCACCGCCCAGGTATGGCTCCAGCCGTTGCAGTGGAACATCGGCAAGGTCCACAGGTAGACGCTGCGCGGCCCCAACTGGAAGATCAGCGCGCCGGCGCAGGCGTTGAGGTAGGCGCCGCGGTGATGCAGGACCACGCCCTTGGGATCCCCCGTGGTGCCGGAGGTGTAGTTGATGGCGATCGACTGCCATTCGTTCTGCGGCGCACTCAGCGGCCGCCCCGGGTCGCCCTGGGCCAGAAACGCCTCATAGTCCAGGTCGTGGGCGAGGTCGACTCGCTCGGCCTGATCATCGTCGATGCCCACCAGCAAGGGCGGCGCATCGAGCATGGCCAGCGCCTGCTGGGCCACGGCACCGAACTCACGGTCGCAGATCAGCACCCTGGCCGCGCAGTGGCGCAGGATGAAGGCGATGCTGCGTGCCTCCAGGCGGATGTTGATGCATACCAGCACCGCCCCGGCACCGGGTACGCCATAGTGGGCCTCGAGCATTTCCGGGATATTCGGCGCCAGTATCGCCACCCGCTCGCCCGCTTGTACGCCGACCCGCTCCAGGGCGCTGGCCAGGGCGCAACTGCGCTCGTGCAACTGGCGGTAGCTGTAGCGCCTTGCGCCATAGACCACCGCATCGCGCTGCGGGTACACCTGCGCGGCACGCTTGAGGAACGACAGCGGCGACAGCGGGACATGGTTGGCTTCGTTGGGAGCAAGCTCGTGCTCGAGGGTAGGAACCATCATGGCAGCCACCTCATCGACACATTGCTCGGGTCTTGTACGCACATACATACCTCCTGTTCTTGTTGTTATTGCGCCAGGGCGCGTTACAGGCTGCTGCACAGGTGGCCGCCATCGACCACGATCTCGGCGCCGCTCATGGCCCGCCCGGCATCGCTGGCGAGCAGCAGCAAGGCGCCGTCCAGGTCCGCCGGCACGCTGAAGCGGCGGCTGGGGATACGCGAGCGCAACTTGTCGCCGGCCTCGCTGGCCAGGAAGGCCTCGTTCAGGTCGGTCATCACGTAGCCGGGCGCCAGGGCATTCACCCGGATGCCATGGCGCGCCAACTCCAGCGCCATGGCGCGGGTCAGGTGGGCCAGGCCGGCCTTGGCCGCCAGGTAAGGGCCGACGGCGCCGGCCACACGGCTGGCGAGGATCGAAGTGACATTGATCAGGCTGCCGCCCTTCCCCGCCGCGACCATGCGCCGGGCACTTTCCTGGGCCACCGCCCAGGCGCCCTTGAGGTTGGTGTCGAGCACGCGGTCCCAGCTTTGATCGTCGCAGGCCAGCAAGGGCTGGCTGTCGCTCACCCCCGCATTGTTGACCAGCACATCCAGCGGGCCGGCGGCATCGAGCACCCGGCAGATATCCTCGCGGCAGGTCACATCGAGGGCAAAGGCCTGCGCCCGCCCTCCCGCCACCTCGATGGCCTCCACCAGTGCCTGCAGCGGCGCCTGGCGCCTGGCGGTCACCACCACCTCGGCGCCTGCGGCGGCCAGGGTCATGGCGAAGTGGCGGCCCAGGCCGCTGGAGGCGCCGGTCACCAGGGCGCGGCGCCCGTCGAGGGCGAACAGTCGGGCAAGGTTCGGTTGCATCAGCGGGCCTCCAGGCGCTGGTCGAGCAGTTTCTTCGCCAGGCTCATGCGGTGCACCTCGCTCGGGCCGTCATAGATGCGGAACGGACGAATGTCGCGGAAGATCCGCTCCACCACAGTCTCCCCGGTCACCCCGCGCCCGCCCAGTACCTGGACGCAACGGTCGACCACCCGCCACAGCGCTTCGGCGCTGATCACCTTGGCCATGCTCGAATCGACGTTGGCGCGCCGGCCCTGGTCGAGCATCCAGGCACAGTGCCACACCGCCAGTCGCACCACGTGCAGGTCCATCATGTTGTCGGCCAGCATGAAACCCACGCCCTGGTGCTCGCCCAGCGGCTTGCCGAAGGCATCTCGGGTGCGCGCATAGTCGCAGGCGATGTCGTGGGCGCGACGCGCGGCGCCCAGCCAGCGCATGCAGTGGGTGAGCCGCGCCGGCGCCAGGCGCACCTGGGCATACCGGAACCCCTTGCCGATCTCGCCGAGCACATCGCTCGCCGGAATACGCAGGTTGTCGAAACGCAGCTGCCCGTGGCCACCGGTGAAGCAGCTGTCCAGCGAGTCCAGCTGACGCTCATGGATGATGCCGTCGCGTTTCATGTCGGTCAGGAACATGGTCGCCGTACCATCCTCCATGCGCGCCATGACGATGCCGAAGTCGGCGCCTTCTGCGCCGGTGATCAGCCACTTGCGGCCATTGATCAGGTAGTCGTCGCCATCGCGGGTGGCGGTGGTGCGCAGCATCGAAGGGTCCGAGCCGGAGCCTGGCGCAGGCTCGGTCATGGCGAAGCAGGAACGGGCATGGCCCTGGACCAGCGGGCGCAACCAGCGGTCTTTCTGCGCCTCGGTGGCGACCACGTCCATCAGGTGGATGTTGCCTTCGTCCGGGGCATGGATGTTCAGCGCCACCGGGCCCAGCGGCGAGTAGCCGGCCTCTTCGAAGACGATCGCCTTGGCCACGTGGCTCAGCGCCAGGCCACCCATTTCGCGGCTGGCGTGGGGCGTCAGCAAGCCGGCCGCGCGGGCGCGGGCCACCAGGTCCTGGCGCAGGGCGTCGCTGGGGCCGTGGCTGTCCTGGCGGGGGTCGTTCTCGAGCGGGATGACCTGTTCGGCGATGAAGTCTCGGGTCTTGGCCTGCAAGGCGAGCAGTTCGTCCGGGAGGGTGAAGTTCATGGTTGTCCTTCTGGGTGCTTGTCTGTCGGGAATGAGATGGCTGACGCCGTTCAGGGCAAGGCCTTGGGATTGCTGATGGCCAATCGGGCGAGGGTGACCTGGCGCAATGTCTCGACCAGGGTTCTATGGTTTTGCGGGGCGTCATGGCTGCCCAGGCGAATGGCCCGTGCCAGTTGGCGGCGCAGGTCGGGCAAGGCTGCGGGCGCCTCGTCGACCAAGGCGGCCAGACGTGTCCGCTCCTGGTCCTCGGCCAGAGCCCCCAGGCGGCTTTCGCGGGCTGCGATGGCCATGGCATTGGCGATCATCAGGGCCGGGTAACGCAGCTCGCCGGGCAGCGCTGGCAGCAGTTGCTCCAGAAGCGTCGAGCGAGCGATGTCGAGCAGTTCATGGGCATCGGGCTGGGTCATGGCGCTTCGGCTCCGGTCATGTGCAGGATGTCGAGCTCAAGCTCCGGCAGCAGTCGTGCGGTCAGTGCCAGCTCAATGGACGGCTCTTCGCCGGACAGGTGGCGCTGGCCTTGCTGCAGGGCGATCACCGCCCAGCGCAGGGTGGCCATGACCTGCCAGTAGTGCAGTTGGCTGCGCTCGATACGCAGCGGAGACACCTCGTGGTAGCCCCCCAGGAAGTCCTCCAGTTGGCCGATACCGCCGGCCTCGAGGTCTGGGCGGGTGAAGCGCCAGCAGCGGGCGGTGAACCAGCCTAGGTCCTCGCAAGGGTCGCCCCAGCCGGTGAACTCCCAGTCGAGTACGGCTTCGAGTCCCTGTTCGCTGGCCAGGTAGTTGCCGGTGCGGTAGTCACGGTGCAACAGACACAGGATGCTGTTGCGCGGTGCGTGCAGCTCGCACCAGCGCAGGCCCCACTCCAGCACCGGGTAGGCATCGGCGCGGGTGTCGAGGTAGCGGCGATAGGCGTCGATGGTCGCCAAGGCCGGTGAGCGGGTTGGCATCGGCAGGAAATCCAGCGCGGCGCACGGCGGGCGAACCTGATGCAGGCGCGCCAGGTTGGCGCCAAGCTGCGCCGCCAGCTGCGCCCGACCCTGGGTGCCGGCGCCGGCGCTGAGCAAGCGACCGGCGGCGACACCCGGCACGTACTCCATCAGGAAGAACACCCGCCCATGCACGCGCATATCGCGGCACAGCCACAGCGGGCGCGGTACTTTCACACCGGCCTGATGAACCACTTGCAGCACCGCGAACTCCTGTTCGCGGTCAAGGCTGGCGGGTAGCGCGGAAAGCGCATCGCTGCGCAGCACCCAACGCCGGGCGCCAGCCCAGGGGCCGCCTTCGATCAGCAGGTCCAGCAGCCAGTTTTCCTGGATGGCGCCGCCGCTCAGGCGCTGGCGTGCCTGGATGACCACCCGCTTCGCTGCGGCGTGCTCGCGGATGAACTCGACCAGTGGCTGGTCGTCCGGGGCCACGAATGTCTCGCCGTCCCGTACGGTCGTAGGAGGAGTGCTCATGGGGTTGTAGGGCCTGCCTGTAGTCATGTTGTCAGACAGCTTTAGCAACGCCTGGGCCAATTTTCGGGATATGCCTGTAACCCGCGCGCTCTCTGGCTCCAGGCTTTTCCATGGCGCTCGACGAAGCAATCCGGGTTTCACTTTTGCAACGAACTGATTCAGTATCGAAACAATTCAATCCTGAACAGGTCTCGACATGCGTCCTCCCCTTTCCCAGGTCGTCGTGCTGGTCAGTCACCTTCAACGACCTCGGCAGCGCAGTCGCCTCGCCAGCCTGGTGGCCGGCCTGGCGGCGGGCTACCCGGACGTCCATATCGAGGTGCTCGACACCTCGGTATCCGAAGCCCTGCAAACCGCCCGCGATCTCGAACAGCGCGGCAAGGCCGACGTGTTCGTCTGCGCTGGCGCCACTGCCGCCTACCTGCGTAGACACCTGGCACGTCCGGTTCTGACGATGCGCGTTGGCGGCGGAGACCTGTTGCGTGCGCTGGAGCAAGCCCGCGAACACTCCTCCCATGTCGCCCTGCTCAGCTACAACCGCATCGACCGGGACCTGCAAGCCATGCGAACGCTGTTCACGGTGCAGGTTCACCAGGTTGCCTACACCACCCTGGAAGAGGCTCGCCAGGCTGTCCTGGAGGTAGCCCGGCTGGGTTGCCGCAGCATCATCGGCTCGTCGACGGTGGTGGAGCTGGCGGAACAGGCAGGCCTGCACGGCGTGCTGTCGCTGAGCGAAGACACTGCGCGCAAGGCGCTCGAGGAAGCCATGGGAGTCCTCGACAGCCAGCGCCTGGAGATCGCCAAGCGGCGGCATCTGGACGCGGTGCTGCAACACATTCCAAGCGGTGTGGCAGCTGTCGACAACCAGGGTGTGGTGCAATCGCTCAACCCTGCCCTTGCCCAGTTGCTGGAGTTGCCGGTCAGCTCGGCTCTGGGGCGACCGTTACAGCAGCTATGCCCGGAGCTTGACCTGCAACAGGCGCTAGAGGATGGCGGTGGCGAGGAAAACCGGGTGATCCGGCTGGGCTCGCACGCCGTGGTCAGCAATCTCCTGCCGATCCTGGAGAATGGCGAGCGTACCGGCCTGGTGCTCACCTGCCAGGACATCACCGCCGTGCAGCGCGCGGATCAACGCATCCGCTCCACTCGCCGTCCAGGTGCCTTCACCGCGCGTTACCGGCTCGAACAACTCAACGGCGCGAGCAAGGCCAACCGTGAGATGTTGCAACTGGCCAAGCGCTTTGCCGCCAGCCATTCGACCATCCTGATCACTGGCGAAAGCGGCACCGGCAAGGAACTGCTCGCCCAAGGGATCCATAACGAGAGCCCTCGCCGGCACGGGCCTTTCGTCGCCATCAACTGCGCGGCGTTTCCCGAGTCGCTACTGGAAAGCGAACTGTTCGGCTACGAGGAAGGCGCCTTCAGCGGTTCGCGCAAAGGCGGCAAGCCCGGCCTGTTCGAGGCGGCGCACCGTGGCACGCTGTTCCTCGACGAGATCGGCGACATGCCTGTGTCGCTGCAGACACGCCTCCTTCGTGTATTGCAGGAGCGAGAGGTCTTGCGCCTGGGCGGCACCGAGCCGATCTCCATCGACGTGCGCATCGTCGCCGCCACCCACAAGGACCTGGGGGCCGCCATGAAGGATCGCGAGTTTCGCACCGACCTGTATTACCGGCTGAATATCCTGCGCTTGCAGACCACGCCCCTGCGCGAGCGGCCCGAGGACATCCCTCTGATTTGCCAGGGAATCAGCCAGCGCCTGCTGGTCCAGGGCCAGCCACCGGGTGCCGCAGGCATAACGACGCTCCTGCTACCCTACCTCGTCCGCCATTCCTGGCCCGGAAACGTCAGGGAACTGGAGAATGTCGTCGAACGGGCGATGCTCTCCGCCAGCGAAATCTTCCATGAGCACGGCGTGGATGAGCATTACCTGGCTCGCGTGCTGCCCGAGCTATTCGAAGGCCAGCCTCAGCCCAGGTCCCGGAAAGAGCCATCGCGCACAAAGGATTTGCACGCCATCGGCAAAACCGCGCAGTTGCGCTACATACAGGAGACGCTGGACAGCTGCCAGGGCAGCCTTGACGAGGCTGCGCGTCGGCTCGGGATCAGCCGGACCACGCTGTGGCGGCGGCTTCGTTCGGCACGCTGAGCAAAACGATGCGCCTGGGCGATGCGGAACTCGCCCAGGCCTGGACGCGGCCGGTGCCGTGAAACTCAATTGATCAGCGGAACCTGCTTGCCGATCTGCAACGCCTCCAGCGCGTCCAGTTGCGCTTCGATCTGCAGGAAGCGCATGGCCCGCCGAGGTGACATCTTCTCGGCCACTTCCTGCACGTACCGGTGCAGCACGGCCAGCTGTTTCTCCTGCAATCCCCGATAGAGGTCGACCATCCTCGAAGCTTCCGCGTCGGTAATGCTGCCGGAACCATAGGCGCGGGCATATTCGAGCAGGAGCTGGAATGTCTCCTTGTGCAGGCTGTCCGTCTCGCCTCGGTAGCGTGAATAGATCGGCCAGAACGTCTCGGCTTCGGTACCGTCCAGCGCCATGTTTGCCTCGACCATCCGTTTGCGCTTGTAGTTGATGGTTTCCAGCTGGTTCCTGATCTTTTCCTTGTGCTCGTTCATCACCTGCTCGACCGATGGCAGGGGTTCGTCGGCATGAGCGGCAAGGGAAAGGGTCGCGACCAGGGTGGCCACGAAAAGCAAGCGCCTGGACATCGGCGTTCTCCTTCTGGGTTGATCGAATGGATTCATGCTGCCGCGGTGCGATGCGACATCAACGGGCCCCGCTCCTCAGGGCGATCCTGGGCGCCCACTCCAGCCATTCGTCATTGGCCGAATCGAACAGGGCGAAG
>NZ_KV812639.1:0-517 GCF_001813485.1 Pseudomonas sp. HMSC067G02 | reverse complement strand
CAAGGGAGACCGGAAAATCCTGCTGAAACGCGCTCACGAAGTCTCAGACCGGGAGCGCCTCATCATGGAGACCTGGACAGGCGCGTTCCCGCAACTGCTGGCCGCCTACGAGCACAAGGAGCGCTTCTACGGCATCTGGGACGCCACCACACGGCTCCAGGCAGAAGCCGCCCTGGACGAGTGGATAGCCACCATCCCGAAGGGCCAAAAGGAAGTCTGGAGCGATCTGGTCAGGGCAGTGGGAAACTGGCGCGAAGAGACCATGACCTACTTCGAGACGGACATGCCCGTCACCAACGCTTACACGGAGTCCATCAACCGACTGGCCAAGGACAAGAACCGTGAAGGGCGCGGTTACTCCTTCGAGGTGATGCGGGCACGAATGCTCTACACCACGAAGCACAAGAAGAAGGCACCGACTGCGAAGGTCTCTCCTTTCTACAAGAAAACCATCGGTTACGGACTGCCGGACTTCGCAGAGGAACTCAACTACGGAGTCGATCTATCAACCATCTGA
>NZ_KV812638.1:0-47003 GCF_001813485.1 Pseudomonas sp. HMSC067G02 | reverse complement strand
TGCCCGGATAGCCCTCGGCATACTTGTTGGTCAGGCCGCTGCCCTGCGCCTGCATGACCCGCTTGCTGGCGTAGTTCTCCGAGGCGATCAGTTCGATGTGGTCTTCCTGCCGCCGGTCTTCGGCGTCCATCGCGGCGAGCAGTTCGTCGTCGTAGCCCTGGAGCTGGTCGTGCTTGCTGAACATGGCGCTGGCCTCTTGTCGTGTCGGTGTCAGGACGCTCGCTGGCGCGAGCGTGGCCGCGGCGCCGCTACGCAAGCGCGGCGCCGGGAAAGGGGTATCGCCGGAAACGCGAGGACGCCGCCGCTGGCGGCGCCCTCCTCGTCCGTCACTCCTCGCTGTACGCCTCGATCGGCGGGCAGGAGCAGGTCAGGTTGCGGTCGCCGTAGACGTTGTCGACGCGGCCCACCGGCGGCCAGTACTTGGCCTCCACCAGGCTGGCCAGCGGATAGGCGGCCTGCTCGCGGCTGTAGGCATGGTTCCATTCGCCGAGCAGTTCGGCGGCGGTGTGCGGCGCGTTCTTCAGCGGGTTGTCTTCCTTGTCCAGCTCGCCGCGTTCCACCGCGCGGATTTCCTCGCGGATGCGGATCATCGCGTCGCAGAAGCGGTCCAGCTCGGCCTTCGACTCGCTCTCGGTGGGCTCGATCATCAGCGTGCCGGCCACCGGGAAGGACATGGTCGGCGCATGGAAGCCGAAGTCCATCAGGCGCTTGGCCACGTCGTCGACGCTGATCCCGCTGCTGTCCTTGAGCGGACGCAGGTCGAGGATGCATTCGTGGGCGACCAGGCCGTTGCCGCCGGCGTAGAGCACCGGGTAGTGCTCCTCCAGGCGGTGGGCGATGTAGTTGGCATTGAGGATGGCCATTTCCGAGGCGCGCTTGAGGCCTTCGCCGCCCATCATGCGGATGTACATCCAGGTGATCGGCAGGATGCTCGCGCTGCCGTACGGCGCCGCGCTCACCGCGCCTTCCTTGCGCTCGCCGCGAGCGTGGCCGGGGAGGAACGGCGCCAGGTGCGCGCGCACGCCGATCGGGCCGACGCCCGGGCCGCCGCCGCCGTGGGGGATGCAGAAGGTCTTGTGCAGGTTCAGGTGGGAAACGTCGCCACCGAACTTGCCCGGGGCGCACAGGCCGACCATGGCGTTCATGTTGGCGCCGTCGATGTACACCTGGCCGCCGCAGTCGTGGACGATGGCGCAGATCTCGCGGATCGCTTCCTCGAACACGCCATGGGTGGACGGATAGGTGATCATCAGCGCGGCCAGGCGTTCCTTGTGCTCGCTGGCCTTGTTGCGCAGGTCCTCGACGTCGACGTTGCCGCGCGCGTCGCAGGCCACCACCACCACGCGCATGCCGACCATGCTGGCGGTAGCCGGGTTGGTACCGTGGGCGGAGGACGGGATCAGACAGATGTCGCGCTGGCTGTCGCCGCGGCTCTGGTGGTAGGCACGGATCGCCAGCAGGCCGGCGTACTCACCCTGGGAGCCGGCGTTGGGCTGCAACGACACGGCGTCGTAGCCGGTGGCGGAACAGAGCATCGCCTCCAGTTCGTCGGTGAGCTGGCGGTAGCCTTCGCTCTGCTCGGCCGGGGCGAACGGGTGCAGGTTGCCGAATTCGGCCCAGGTCACCGGGATCATCTCGCTGGCGGCGTTCAGCTTCATGGTGCAGGAGCCCAGCGGGATCATCGTGCGGTCCAGCGCCAGGTCCTTGTCCGCCAGCTTGCGCAGGTAGCGCATCAGCTCGGTTTCCGAGTGATGGCGGTTGAAGATCGGGTGGCTGAGGATCGCCGACTGGCGCAGCAGCGCGGCCGGCAGGCGGTCCCCGCTGCTGGCGGCAAGGGCGGCGAAGTCCGGGAGCGCCTGGCCCTCTTCGGCCAGCAGGCCCCAGAGGGTCTCCACATCGGCCTGGCGGACGGTCTCGTCGAGCGACAGGCCGAGACGGCCGGCATCGATCTCGCGCAGGTTGATCCCGGCGGCGCGGGCCTTGGCATGGATCGCCGCGGTACGCGCGCCGGTGGCCAGGCTCAGGGTGTCGAAGAAATGCTTCTGCTCGACGGCCACGCCCAGGCGCTCCAGGCCGGCGGCGAGGATCGCGGTCAGCCGGTGGGTGCGCCGGGCGATGCGCAGCAGGCCCTGCGGGCCGTGGTAGACGGCGAACATGCTGGCGATGTTGGCCAGCAGCACCTGGGCGGTGCAGATGTTGCTGGTGGCCTTCTCGCGGCGGATGTGCTGCTCGCGGGTCTGCATGGCCAGGCGGTAGGCCGGCTTGCCGTGGCGGTCGATGGAGACGCCGACCAGGCGTCCCGGCATGTCCCGCTTGAAGGCGTCGCGGGTGGCGAAATAGGCCGCGTGCGGGCCGCCGAAGCCGAGCGGCACGCCGAAGCGCTGGGCGCTGCCGATGGCTACGTCGGCGCCGAACTCGCCCGGCGGGGTCAGCAGGGTCAGCGCCAGCAGGTCGGCGGCCACCGCGACCAGCGCATCGACCGCATGGAAGCGGCTGACCAGTTCGCGATAGTCGACGATCTCGCCGTCGCAGGTGGGGTATTGCAGCAACGCGCCGAAGTAGGCGGAGAAGTCTTCGATGGTGCTCTCGTCGCCGACCACCACCTCGATGCCCAGCGGCTCGGCACGGGTGCGCAGCACGTCGAGGGTCTGCGGGTGGCAATGGCGGGAGGCGAAGAATGCCTGGCTGGTGCGATTCTTCGACAGGCGCTTGCAGAAGGTCATGGCCTCGGCGGCGGCGGTCGCCTCGTCGAGCATCGAGGCGTTGGCGATCGGCAGGCCGGAGAGGTCGCTGACCAGGGTCTGGAAGTTCAGCAGCGCCTCCAGGCGGCCCTGGGAGATTTCCGGCTGGTACGGCGTGTAGGCGGTGTACCAGGCCGGGTTCTCCAGGAGGTTGCGCAGGATCGGTGCCGGGGTGTGGCAGTTGTAGTAGCCCTGGCCGATGAAGGAACGCAACGCGCGATTGCGCGCGGCGATCGCCTTCAGGCTGGCCAGCGCCTCGGCCTCGCCCATGCCGGCCGGCAGGTCGAGCACGCTGCTGCCCTTGATGCTGTCCGGGATCACGTTGCCGATCAGCGCGTCCAGCGAGTCGTAGCCCAGGCGCTGGAGCATGGCCTGGGTGTCGGCGGCGCGCGGGCCGATATGGCGGGCGATGAATTCGTCGTCGGTGCCCAGGTCGATGGCGCCGAGGTTCAGGTTATCGGTCATGACGGGATCCTCAGGCGTCGGCGTTGGCGTTGGCGTTCAGCAGGCGGTCGTAGGCGGCCTGGTCGAGCAGCTTTTCCCAGGCGCCGGCGTCGGCCGGACGGAAGCGGAAGAACCAGGCCTCGCCGAGCGGGTCTTGGTTGACCAGCTCCGGGGCGTCCGGCAGCGCGTCGTTGATCGCCACCACCTCGCCGTCCAGCGGCATCAGGATGTTGCTGGCGGCCTTGACCGACTCCAGCACCGCCACTTCACTGCCGGCGGCGTGTTCGCCGAGTTCCGGCAACTGCACGAATACCACGTCACCGAGGGCGTCCTGGGCGTAGGCGGTGATGCCGACGGTCAGCAGCCCGTCGTCGTCCTGGCGCAGCCATTCGTGGTCGGTGGTAAAGCGCAACTTGCTCATGCTGGATCCTCATTGTCAGCGGGTCGCCCGGTCGGGACGGGACTTTGTTCTGCGGCAGCCCGTAGCAAGCAGGGTGCCAAGCGGCCCCGGCCCTGTCGCCACGGGGCGTGGCCGGGCGCGGGGGAAACCCGGACAGGGCCGCCATGGAACGCTTTCGTTACAGACCCGCCGGACATTTCCCGAACCAGAGCGCAATCGCCTGATAGCAAAGGTTTTTCCTGCAATCGGAACGAATTCGTTCCACTCGTAACCGAAGCGTTACAGCCGATGGCACAGCCCCTGTCGCTGCAAGCTGGCGCGCAGGTGCTCGAGGAACGCGCGGACCTTCCGCGTGTTGCGCCGGTGCCCCGGATAGAGGACATGGATGGAGGGCCCGAACGGCCCCGGGTCGAAGTGGTAGTCGCCGAGCAGGCGCACCAACCGCCCTTCGCCGAGCAGCGGCGCGACACTCCACTGCGGACAGAACTGCAGGCCCAGCCCGGCCAGCAGGTGGGCGAGCAGGAAGTCGTAGTTGTCGCTGGCCAGTCGCGGGCGCGGCTGGTCGATACGCTGGCGGGCGCCGTCGCGTTCCATCCACCAGAAGTTCTGGTTCAGCGAAGGGTGCTGGAAGACCAGCCAGGCGTGCCGCTCGAAGTCCTCCGGGCCTTGCGGCGCGGGTTGCCGCGCCAGGTAGGCGGGGCTGGCGCAAAGCACGATCTGGTTCGGCGCCAGCGGCCGCGCCACCAGCCCCGGCAGGTCGATGGGGCCGTCGCGCAGGCCGAGGTCGTAGCCGCCTTCGCTGAGATCGAGGAAGGTTTCGTCGAGGTCCACCCGCAGGCTGATCCGCGGATGCGCCTCGAGGAAGCTGGCGCAGGCCTGCTGGAGGAACGCCGCGGCGAACGACGGCGGCGCGGCGAGGCGCAGTTCGCCGCGCAACTCCGACTCCAGCAGTTCGATCTCCTGTCCCGCCGTGCGCAGCGTTTCCAGGGACTGACGAGCCGCCTCCAGGTAGATCTGCCCGGCCTCGGTCAGCGCCAGGCTGCGGGTGGTGCGCTCGAACAGGCGGGCGCCGAGTTCCGCTTCCAGGTGGGCGACGGCCTTGGTCAGCGCCGAGGGCGTCTTGCCCAGGCGCTCGGCGCCACGGCTGAAGCTACCGGTTTCGGCAGTGGCGACGAACATCGCCAGGGCATTCAATTTGTCCATCGACTCCTTCCGTTCCGGCACAAGTGTTGTGCGCCGCGCCCGGTTCTGCCGGGCCGGCGCTTTGGCTAGTCTCGCCTTGCCCGGGCCACGCTACACAAGACCAAGAAGCAAAGGAAACCACCATGAAGCAACGGATTCCCACCCTCCTCGCCGGCGCCTGCCTGGCCATCCCCCTGCACGCCCTCGGCGCCGCCGACCTGCTGGTGGTCAACGCCAGGATCTTCACCGCCAATCCGCAGCAACCCTTCGCCGAGGCCCTGGCGGTGGAGGACGGGCGGATCCTCGCGGTCGGCGACGAGGCCGGGCTGCGCGCCCTGGCCGATGGCGACAGCCAGGTCGTCGATCTCGGCGGCAAGCGCCTGATGCCCGGCCTGATCGACACCCATTCGCACGCGGTGTTCGGCGGCCTGGAGCTGGCCGGCGCGGACATGGGCAACGAACAGGTCGGCCTCGACGAACTGGAGCGGCGCCTGCGCGCCTGGCGCGACAACGGCAAGGCGCGACATGGCGACATGCTCAATGTCAGCGGCATGCATACCGCCTACTGGAGCCAGGTCAAGGACTTCCGCGCGCGCTTCGACCACGGCGAATGGGCCGACCAGCCGCTGGCCTTCATCGGCAGCGACCACCACACCGGCTGGGCCAACGCCGCCATGCTGAAACGCGCCGGCATCGACGCCGCGCGGGTCCGCGCCCTGCCCGAGGAACAGCGCAACACCATCGGCCACGACGCCGACGCCACCCCCAACGGCTTCCTCGCCGATGCCGGTCTCGACGCGGTGCTCGCGGTACTGCCGGCGCCGAGCGCGGAACAGATGCTAGAAGCCGGACGCAGCGCGGTGCGCTACAGCAACTCGCTGGGTCTGACCGCATGGATGGACCCGGCCGCCAATGGCTCGCCGGGCGACGCCCTGTTCAGCCTCAGGCCCGACGAGAACACCGTCGGCGTGCTACCGGTCTACCAGCGGCTGGCCAAGGGCGGCGAACTCAGCGCCCACGTCGCCGCCCTCCTGGTCGCCAACCCACGCAGCCGGCCGGCCGACCTCGAGGTGCTGGACAAGGTGCGCCAGCGCTTCCTCGGCAGCCCCAACCTGACCCTGCCGGGAATCAAGGTGTTCGCCGACGGCGTACCGGAATACCCGGCGCAGACCGCCGCGCTCCTCGAGCCCTACCGCAACAGCAGGAAGACGGGCGAACTGCTGATCGACCCGGCGCACTTCGGCGAACTGGTCAGCGCCGCCGACGCCCGCGGCTGGCTGGTCCACGTCCACGCCATCGGCGACCGCGCGGTGCGCGAGGCGCTGAACGGCATGCAGCAGGCGCGGCGCGACCGCGACAGCGGCATCGCCCATTCGATCACCCACCTGCAACTGGTCAATCCCAAGGAATTCGAGCGCTTCAGGCCGCTCGGCGTGATCGCCTCGATGCAGCTGTACTGGGCCGCCGCCGACGAAACCACGGTGGACCTGATGAAGCCCTACATCAGCGCCTTCGCCTACCGCTACCAGTACCCGGCGCACTCCCTGCTGAGCAAGGGCGCGACCATCGCCGGGGCCAGCGACTGGCCGGTGTCCAGCCTGTCGCCGTGGAAGGCCATCCAGCAGGCGGTGACCCGCAAGGGCCCGCAGGGCGTGCTCAACGCCGGCGAACGCCTGGACCGCCAGACCATGTTCTACGCCTACACCCGCAACGCTGCGCGGACCATCGGCCTGGAGCGCCGGATCGGCAGCCTGGAGCCGGGCAAGCAGGCGGACTTCATCGTCCTCGACCGCGACGTGTTCGAGGTGCCGGAGACGCAACTGGGCGAAACCAAGGTGCTGAAGACCTGGTTCGCCGGCAAGCCGGTGTATTCCAGCGAGGGCTGAGCCCGCTTCAGGCGCGCGGGCCGATGCCGTACTTGCGCAGGCGGTGGGCGATGGCGGTGTGCGAGGTCTGCAGGCGCGCCGCCAACTGGCGGGTCGATGGATAGCTGACGTAGAGCTTCTCCAGCAGGGCTTTCTCGAAGCCCTCCACCGCCTCCTCCAGGCTGCCCACCTCGCCGTCGTTCTGCCGCGCCACGGCGGTGCCGGCGATCTCCAGGTCGCCGATATCCACCAGGCTGCTCTCGCAGATCGCAGCGGCGCGGAAGATCACGTTCTGCAACTGGCGCACGTTGCCCGGCCAGCGGTTGTTCAGCAGCGCCGGGTAGGTGCCCGGCGCTAGCCGGCACACCGGGCGCTGGATCTGCGCACAGGCCTGCTGCATGAAGTGCCGCGCCAACAGCAGGATGTCGTGGCCGCGCTCGCGCAACGGCGGGACTTCCAGGCTGAGCACGTTGAGGCGGTAGAACAGGTCCTCGCGGAAGCTGCCCTCGGCGACCATCTTCTCCAGGTTGCGGTGGGTGGCGCTGAGGATCCGCACGTCGACCCTCACCTCGCGGTCGCCGCCGACCCGGCGGAAGCTGCCGTCGCTGAGGAAGCGCAGCAGCTTGGCTTGCAGATAGGGGGACATCTCGCCGATCTCGTCGAGGAACACCGTGCCCTGGTGGGCCAGCTCCAGCAGGCCTGGCTTGCCGCCGCGCTGGGCGCCGGTGAAGGCGCCGGGGGCGTAGCCGAACAGCTCGCTTTCGGCCAGGTTCTCCGGCAACGCCGCGCAGTTCAGCGCCAGGAACGGCGAGTTGTGCCGCGCACTCAGGGCGTGACAGCCGCGCGCCACCAGTTCCTTGCCGGTACCGGTCTCGCCGTGGATCAGCAGCGGCGCGTCGAGCGCCGCCACGCGCTGCGCACGGGTCTTCAGGGTGCGGATCGGCTGGGAATCGCCGAGGAGCATCTCGAACCCCTCGGCATGGTCATGGTGCAAGGCAGCCAGGCGCTCGCCGATGCGGTTCGGTTCGTAGAGGGTCAACAGGCCGCCGGCCAGGTGCCGCTCGCCCTCGCCCGGCCCTTCGGTGATCGGCGTGGCATCGAGCAGCAGGGCCTGGCCCATGAAGGTCACTTCGCGCAGCGGCAGGCGGAAGCCCTGCTCGACCAGCGCATCCTCCAGGGTTTCATCGTCGAACAGGCTGGCCAGCCTCTCGCCGGCCGGGTCGCGTCCGCAGCGCTCGCTGAAGGCCGGGTTGGCCAGCAGCACCAGGCCCTTGCCGTCCACCGCCAGCACCGGATCGGCCATCGCCGCCAGCAACGCATCGAGCTGCAAGCGGCGGCGCTGGCCGGGAAGGATGTCGACCACGGTCATCGCCTGCACGCCACGGATGCCCAGCAGCGCTGCGCGCAGTTCCTCCAGCACTTCGGGACTGAGGGTCGGCGCGTCGATGTAGACGTTCGGCGGCACCATTTCCACCGCGTCCAGGTTCAGGTTGCGCCCGCCCAGCAGCGCCAGCACCTCCTGGGTGATGCCGACACGGTCGATGAAGGAGACGTGGATGCGCATGCGGGAACCTGGACTGCGGCGACGCTCGCCATAAAGCCGTCGATTGTACGGCCTGGCGCCGCCCAGCCCAAGGGGCCGGCGTCAGGGTACGGGGCGCAGCGCCTCGCTGCGGGTGCGGTGGTTCCAGTCGCCCTCGTCGTCCATCACGGTTTCGGTCACCAGCACTCGGCCCGGCTGCTGCGGGTCGGCCTTGTACAGCACCAGCTCGGCCTCGGCATCGTCCCAGGTGGTGGAGATGTCCGGCAGCATCCGCACCCACTGGCCGTCGCGGATTTCCAGCAGCGACGACTTGGTCCAGGTGCTGGTCCACCAGGTACGCAGCAGTTGCAGGCGCTCGCGGCCGCTGTCGTCGAGGTCGCCGAGGACGCTGAGCACCGCGCCGGTGCAACTGCCCAGCGGCTTGGGCGGGACGCGCGCGTCGGCGCTCCAGAGGTCGCAGCGGCAATCCTCGTATTCGTCGCACAAGGCGGCGCTGTTCGGCGCGTGGGCCACTACCCAGGCGAAGTCCGCCTCGGTACCGGCGAAGCGGCCGCGAGCCAGCGGGGTGTACCGCGGGTCGACGGCGTAGCGGGTGATCTCGTCGCTCTCGCCGACGAAGCGCCAGGTATCGCCCGGCCCGGCGCGCTCGGCCAGGAGCAGCCCCGGATAGTTGCGCAGGCGTCCGTCGAGGCGTACCTGCTTGACGAAGCGCACCTCGTAGCGGCCTTCCTGGTCGCCCGGCACGATCTGCGGCGCAGCGACGATGCGCTGCTCGAAGTCGGGATGGCGGGCGAAGAAGGCCTGCTTGGCGGAGAGGGTGCGCTCGCGCGTCTGCGCGCGGCCATAGTAGTCCAGGCGCGGCGCATAGACCCCTTCCAGGGCCTTGCCGCTGCGCTGCCCGTGGGCGGCCTGCCAGCGCTGGAACAGGCCGAGGATTTCGCTTTCTGCGGCAGCCTGGACCAGCGCTGGGTACAGGCAGAAGAGCGCGGCGCAGAATACCGGGCGCAAGAGTCGGCGCATCGAGAACATCCTTGTCGTTCGATTGAGGCGAACGCCGATTGTCCCCTATCCGCCGACGCTGGCAAATGGCCCTGGACGATTTTTTCCGATTCCGCAACGCGGTGGGCATTGCGAATACGCTCCGGACAGCCTTCCCCATCTCCAGGCCGCGGCACGGCGGATAACCGCAAGCGGCTATCCGCCCCACGCCAGCCAGCCGGCTCAATGCGCCGGCAACAAGGCCTGCAACCCTTCGGCAAGCTCCAGGCTCCACGCCGCGTAGTCGTGACCGCCGGGGAACTCGCGGTAGTGCAGCGGGTAGCCCTTGCCTTGCAGCGCCGCGCGCAGGCTGCGGTTGCTGCCGAGAATGCCGTCCGCCTCGGGCTCCTCGAGCAGGCCGGAACTGAGGAAGAACGCCAGCGGCAAACGCTCGCCAGCGGCGAACTGCCGTACCAGCCACTGCGGCTGCTGCTCGTCCGGCCCCCACCAGAACGAGCCGGACAGGCTCAGCACCTTGCCGAAGCGTTCCGGGTAACGGTAGGCGATGCAGCCCGAGGCCAGCCCGCCGTAGCTGGAACCGGAAAGCACGCGATCGGCAGGCTCCTCGCTCAATGCATAGCGCTGCTGCAACCAGGGCAGCAGCTCATGGGCGAGCATGTCGGCGAAGGCCTCGTTGCAGGGTAGCTCGCGGCCCCGGCTGCTGGCATCGACATTGCCGACAATTACCGCCAGGGTCGGGCGGATACGCCCGGCGGCAATCAGGTTGTCGAGGATGGTCGGGGTCGGTACGTCGCGCGCGTAGTGGTCCTCGTCGAACAGCACCAGCAGCGGATAGCGCTGGCCCTCTGGGTCGTAGCCCGGCGGCGTGTAGAGCGTCAGCTGGCGCTGGTTGGCCAGGGCCTGGCTGCTATAGCCGAGGCGCTCCACCTTGCCGCGCGGCACGTCCTTGCGCGGCTGGTCCCAGGTCTCGGCAGGGGCGCCGCCGAGCTGCACCAGCGAGGCCTGCTCGGCCCGCGGCAGCGCGCGGCTGTTGAGCCACGGCGTACGGCTCAGCGGGTCCGGCCGCGCCGCCGCCTGCAACGCCAGGCGCAAGGTGCCGCGATCGGCCTGTTGCAGGTCCGGCAGGTCGGCGCTGAGCTGGTAGGAAACCCGCGCGTCGCGGCGCAGCGGCAGGCTCAGGTAGCGCACGTCGCTGCCGGCCAGGGCCACGAAGCGGCGGGTGTTGACCTCCGGGGTCGGCCACAGCAGGCGCACGTCGCCGGGACGCTGCTGGCGCCAGAGGAAGGTGACCAGCACACGTTCGGCATCCAGCGGCTCCACCAGCGGCGTGCCCTGCTTCGCCACCTGCTTCCAGAACGCCTTCAGCGCGCCGGGGCGCTTTTCCGCAAGCTCCGCCTGCAGGCGTTGCAGGGTCGGGCTCTGCGGCGCCGGCGAATCAAGCGCCGGGGTCTGCGGGGTGAGGCGCTGGGTGGGGGTCAGGGTCAGTGCGGTGTCTTCGTCGGCGCTGAAGGTCAGGCGCAGGCCCTGGCGCTCGCCGGCCTGCAGGCCGAGCGACTGGCGTCCGGCCAGCTCCGTCGCGCGCAACGCCTTGCCGTCGGGCGTGGTGGCGCGCAGGCGGACGCGGCCGCGGTCGACCTCCAGGTCGAGCAACTGCAACTCGCCGGGGGCAAGGTCGAGGTAGCGCTGGCGGCTCTCGCCGGCAGCGATCTCGATGCGGCCATCGGCCAGCGGCACGGGCTGGGCGGCCTGGGCCGGGGTCAGCAGGTTGAGGAAAAGCAACAACGAGGTGGAAACGGCAGACATGGAATCTCCCTTCGAATAGGCGCCGCCATCCGGGCGGCTCACCGGAAGAGACGTACGATCGCAGCGGAAATTTGCCGCTGTGATCCAGGCTAGAGCGGTTGCGCCGCGACTGGAGTAGAATCCGCCGCCTCGAAAACCGTCCGAAGGAAAATTCCGATGACCTCCCGTCTGCTGCCCGCCCTGTTGCTCTCGTCCGCATTCGCCGTCCTGGCCGGCTGCTCCACCCCGACCATCGTCACCCTCAACGATGGCCGCGAGATCCAGGCGGTGGATACCCCGCGCTATGATCGTAGTTCCGGCTTCTACGAACTGGAGCAACTGGACGGCAAGCGCACCCGCGTCAACAAGGACCAGGTGCGCAGCATCAAGGACATGTAATCCCCCGGACCCGCCATCCGCGCGGTGGCGCACTCCAGGGAAGGAGTCGAACCATGCGATCCGACCTGCACGAGGCCAACCGGCTGTCGTGGAACGCCGCCACCCGGGCGCACAACAGCCACAAGGCCGACCAGGCCGCCTTCTTCCGCAACGGCGGTTCCACGCTCTATCCCGAGGAACTGCAACTGCTCGGCCATCTCGACGGCCTGCGCCTGCTGCATCTGCAATGCAACGCCGGACAGGACAGCCTGAGCCTGGCGCGCCTTGGCGCCCGCGTCACCGGGGTCGACATCGCCGACAGCGCCATCGACTTCGCCCGCCAGCTGTCCCGCGACAGCGGCATCGCCGCCGACTTCCAGCGCGACGACATCCTCCGCTGGCTGCCCGTCGCCGCCACCCGTGGCGAACGCTTCGAACGGGTCTTCGCCTCCTACGGCACGCTGGTCTGGCTCTCCGACCTCAAGCGCTGGGCCGACGGCATCGCCCAGGTACTGGTTCCCGGCGGGCGCTTCGTCCTGGTGGAGTTCCATCCTTTCGCCCTGTACTTCGACCCACACTGGCAACCGGCCTACGACTACTTCAGTCGCGAGCCGATCGCCGAGAGCGGCGTCAGCGACTATGTCGCCGAGTCCGGCGCCAGCCTGGCGCCCTCCGGCTACCGCGCCGGCGTCGAGAACTTCAGCAACCCTCATCCCAGCTACGAGTTCCAGTGGGGCCTGGCCGATGTGATCGGCGCCCTGCTCGGCGCCGGCCTGCAACTCGAACGGCTGGAGGAATACCCCTACGCCAACGGCTGGGCCGGCTTCGACGGCATGCGCGACGGCGGCGGCGGACGCATGCTGCCGCCCGCCGATCGTCCGCGCCTGCCACTGATGTACGGCCTCAGCGCAAGGAAACCACGATGACCGAAGAACGCCTGCTGCGCCGCGACGAAATCCCCCTGGTCTGGGAGATCGACCGCAGCGAAGTGATCGAACACCTGTATTCCGTCGAGGCCGGCCAACTGGTGCTGCGCCCCGAGTTCTACGACATGCGCGGCTGGCCGGAGGGCGAGGCCGAGCACTACACGCCGATTCTGCTCGACTGCTTCGACCGCGGCGGCTGGTTCCTCGGCCTGTTCGACCAGGGCCACCTGATCGGCGCGGTAGTCCTCGACCCGCGCCGCCTCGGCCCCGAGCGCGACTGGCTGCAACTGAAGTTCCTCCACCTCAGCCACGCCTACCGCCGCCGCGGCCTCGGCGCCCACCTCTTCCACCTCGCCGCCACCCAGGCCCGCCACCTCGGCGCCAGCGCGCTCTACGTTTCGGCTACGCCGTCGCAGAACACGGTGGATTTTTATACGAGACTCGGATGCCGGCTGTGCATGGAACCGGATGAGGAGTTGTATCGGTTGGAGCCGGAGGATGTTCATCTGGTGTTCAATCTATAGTGATGCTGAGTCTCGTTGATAATCAGCAGTGCAAATAGACTTCAAGGAATGGAAATGTACAAAGCTCTCGCTTTTCTCCTGTTAAATACATTCATCGCCGTAGTGCATGCGGAGGAAGGCTGGGAGCTTTCAGTTTCAGGACCAGCCCCTGGACAACCTGGACACGTGCCATATCCAGATAGGCGACAACCCTCGCTCGAAGCCGCTTGCGCGGCCAGCGACAGGTACTATATAGATAGCAATCTGAAGGGTGGTCACGTAGTTCTAGGGTACATCAGCAGAAAAACACTTATAGATGCCCGATACAATTCATTTTTTTGCAGCATCAGCATATTCAGAAAGTCTCCGCTAGCAGCTACATCCGGCACTGCTACCTACGGAAATCCTAACTGGTGGGGGGCCTCCGGCACGGCTGTAAACGTTACTCAGGCTCCTCCAACTGGCTGCCCATACAACCTTTTCAATGGCCGGTACGAGTGCCCCACTGACGTCTCCGATCGAAAGAACGCGGGAATCCCCAACGAAAACGGATGCCAAGGCCCCTCATCTTTCCAGGGAAACCCTATAAATGCCAGTATCGGCAATAAATTTCAACGTGAAACCGATATAGATCCGTCGCACTCCCCTCTCCAGTTCGAGAGATACTACAACAGCATTACCGGAATGTGGACGAACACCTTCCAGGAAGGCTTAAAAATAGTAGGCGAAAATATTTCCCTATCTCTACCCGATGGTCGCCAGGAACTATTCAGGCTGACTGACGGCGCAATATCGTCCGACGCAACGACGGGTACACTTTCAAAAGACCAGGCAGGCTGGAGGTATGACTACAGGGACGGAACCAGCTCACTTTTCGATGTCCAGGGCCGGCTTATCCAGAGGAAAGTCAGGGGGCAGGTCATCACGATAACCTATCCGAACCTCTCCACCACCAAGGCTAAAGATGGGTTCGGAAACACCCTAACCGTTTCCTGGAACGCAACGAAACAACCCTACCTCGTCGATTACAACGGTTCCCTGAAAGTGGAATATCTATATGACGGGGGCGCCAGGCTGGTTTCGAAGAAAACCACGTCCCAAGGACTCAACCGCACCCGGAAGTATCTCTATGCTGACAGTGGCAATGCCGGGTTAATGGTTGGAATCATCGACGAACAAGGCACGCGTTACGCAACATGGACCTACGACGACCAAGGCCGCGCCATCTCCAGCGAACATGCCAACGGCGCCGAAAAGGTCACCCTCGCCTACAACGATGACGGCTCCACCACCGTCACCAACGAATACGGCAAGCAGGCCACCTACCGCTTCCAGGTGATCCAGGGCATCAAGCGCATCGTCGCCATCGAAGGCGAACCCTCTCCCAACTGCCCCAGCAGCAATTCCACCTTTACCTATGACGAACGCGGCCTGCTCAGCAGCAAACGCGACAACAACGGCAACCTGACCACCTACCAGTACAACGCCCGTGGCCTGGAGACCTCGCGCACCGAGGCCGCCGGCACTGCGCAGGCGCGCACCATCACAACCGACTGGCACCCGACCCTGTTCCTCCCGGTGCAGGTCAGCGAGCCCGGCCGGATCACCCGCTACCAGTACGACGCCGAGGGACGCAAGACCGGCGAGACCGTCACCACCCGCTGACAAGGACGACACCCATGCGCATCCCCCCATACTTTCCCCGCCTCGGCGCCCTCGCCCTGGCCTGCGCCCTGGCCCTGCCCGCGCAGGCGGCCGAGCGCGCCTGGAGCTACAGCTACAACGCCCTCGGCCTGATCGAGCGCGCCGACGGTCCGCGCACCGATGTGCAGGACGTCACCCTCTATGCCTACGACAGTCGCGGCAACCTGACCCAGGTGACCAACGCCCTCGGCCAGGTCACCCGCCTCGGCGACTATGACGAGCGCGGCAAGCCCGGCAGCATCACCGATGCCAACGGCGTCACCAGCAGCCTCGCCTACACCGGCGTCGACGGCTGGCTGGCCTCCGTCAGCACCGCCGGCAGCACCACCCGCTTCGACTACGACGCGGTCGGCCAGATCACCCGCGTCACCCGTGGCGACGGCAGTTGGCTGAGCTACGAATACGACGACGCACGGCGCCTGGTGGCGATCGGCAACAACCTCGGCGAACGCCTCGAATACGACGTCGACACCAAGGGCAATCGCACCGCCCAGCGCATCAAGGACGCCAGCGGCAGCCTGGTGCGCCAGCAGCAATGGGCCTACGACGAGCTTGGCCGGCTGCTCCGTGCGGTCGGCGCCGGCGGCCAGACACGCAGCTTCGCCTACGACCTCAACGACAATCCGGTCGGCGAAACCAACCCGCGCCAGTTCGCCCACAGCCAGGCCTTCGACGCCCTCGACCGGCTGGTCGGCCAGAGCGATCCCCTCGGCGGCAAGACCCAACTCGCCTACGACGCCCAGGACAACCTCACCGAGGTCAAGGACCCGCGCGGCGTCACCACCCGCTACGAATACGACGGCCTCGGCAACCTGACCCGACTGGTCAGCCCGGACAGCGGCACCACCACCTTCGAGCACGACGCCGCCGGCAACGTCATCCGCCGCACCGACGCTCGCGGTGCGGTCACCGAGTATCGCTACGACGCCCTCAATCGCCTGATCGAGCGCCACTCGCCGAGCGACCCGAGCCTCGACGTACAGTACCGCTACGACCTCACCGCCGACGGCAACCAGGGCATCGGCCGCCTGGGCGCCATCGAAGGTGCCCGCGACAGCCTGGTGTACCGCTACGACGAGCGCGGCAACCTGGTCGAGCAGGTACGCAGCATCCGCCTCGACCAGCAGACCCTGCTCGACCGCGTGACCTACCGCTACGACGCGGCCAACCAACTGCTGGAGATCGGCTACCCCTCCGGCCTCGCCATCGGCTACCCGCGCAACGCCGGCGGCCAGGTCGCCAGCGTGACCCTGGCAGTGGGCGACAAGGCGCCGAGCACCCTGGTCGGGCAGATCGCCTACCTGCCCTTCGGCCCGCTGCTGCGCCTGACCTGGGGCAACGGCATCACTCTCAGCCGCGAGTACGACCAGGACTACCAACTGCTGCGGCAGAAGGTCGGCCCCTGGCAGAGCGACTACCAGCACGATGCCAATGGCAATATCCAGCAGCACCGCCACAGCCTCTGGGGCACCCTGGACTACCAGTACGACCCGCTGGACCGCCTGACCGAGGAACGCGGCGTCCAGGGCGGGCGCAGCTACGCCTACGACGCGGTCGGCAACCGCACCCAACGCAGCGACAACCCCGCCTCAGGCGGCACCGCCAGCAGCCAGGACTACCAGTACGCGCCCGACAGCAACCGATTGACCGCCATCGGCGCGCAAGCGGTGACCAGCGACGCCGCCGGCAACCTCACCCAGGACCGCGCCGCACGCAAACTGGCCTACGACGCCCAGGGCCGCCTGCAAAGCGTCAGCCTCGACGGCCAGCAGGTCGCCGAATACCGCTACAACGCCCTCGGCCAGCGCATCGTCAAGCTCACCCCCGAAAGCATCACCACCTACCTCTACGGCCCCGACGGCCAATTGCTCGGAGAAGCCGAACACGACGGCAGCGGCCGGAAACTGCGAGCCCAGTACTACCTGTGGCTGGACAGCCTGCCGCTGGCCACCATCGACGCCGACTACGACGCCCAGGGCAAGGTCGGCAACCCAACCCTGCTCTACCTCCATGGCGACCACCTCGACACCCCGCGCCTGGCCACCGACGCCAGCGGCCAGATCGCCTGGCAGTGGCAGTCCGACGCCTTCGGCCGCGGCGAAGCGCTGAGCCAGGGCAGCACCCAGGTCAACCTGCGCTTCTCCGGGCAGTACTACGATGCGGAGAGCGGGCTGCACTACAACTACTTCCGCGACTATGATCCGGAGACTGGGCGGTATGTGGAGAGTGATCCGATTGGGTTGGAGGGAGGAATCAACACTTATGGTTATGTGAATGCAAATCCGATCAATCAAACAGATTGGCGAGGAACAGTCCCCGATCAAATCTGTTTAGCTGCATGCATTACCGTAGGTACAGTGACGGGTGGTTATGTAGGTACTGTGGTCGGTGGATTAGCAGGGGGGGCAGGAGGTACGCTGGTATTGCCTATAGGTGGGACGATTTCCGGCGGTGTTGCTGGTGCATCCGCAGGTGGTGCAATTGGAGCTATTGGCGGTGGTTTGGCAGGGAATGCTGCAGGAAACGCTTTTTGCCCAGAAGACGAATGTGATCCACCGGCAGGCACACAGTGTTATGAGTACAATACTGGCCACAAACACAAAGGGATGGATCCCCATTACCATATATGGCAAATGAACAAATCCCCTAATGGGTGCTTCTGGAATAAAAAAAGAGGACTGGCAGACACTCACCCCGTACAACCCAGCGGACTTTCGTCCTGCTCATCGTACTCAAGTTGGACTAGTCAAAACGGAGGTTAAGCTATGGAGTTCAAATGCATCGGGTTCGATATTAGGCTCCCCGAAAGTCTTGATAATATTTCAGCCGACGCCACAGCCTGGCCGCAAGACACTCAACTTTATGAGAGGGCACTTAATAGTCTAAAACTTCAAGAAAACGAGTTACAGCTAATCCAGATAGATACGCAAGAACAACTAGCGGAGCTTCAAGGCCTTATCAAGGCAGAAGGGAATGGCTCTGTTCTACTATCAATGGAAGTATACAGCGAAGTAATTGACGCACTAAAGCTCTCTCGATTTCGTGATTTCAACTCAACTCAGGCCAGCATAGCCAGCTGGACCGAACTGGGTCTGGATGTATGCGATATAAACGGATACTTCTCTATACTTAAAATGGAGACTTCAATCTCTCAAGAAATATTAATACCGCCAAAAGAGATTGAGAAAGCTCACGCAATTTGCGAAGCAGCCAACATCCTCATCAAAGAACACGCCCCCTTCGTTACTATAAAGTTGCGACACTATTCAGGCTCTGCATGACTCAAAAAAAATAACGCAACCCTAATTGCAGCTAATCTATATCAGACGACTCTCTTAAGTAGCCGCGACAAATAGAAAAATTAACTACGAGGAAAGAGGGGCAGATTTATTTTTACCACTATAATTTCAGCGACTGCCCACGCTAAACCACTCAAAGCGAATAATTCGCTAAACCACTCGCTCCTGCCTAGGCATCGGAAAGTCCCCTTACGGCATCTGCGCAGGATGCCTCCATGCTCAGAAAGTTTAGAGTAGATAAAATAAATCTGCACTTTTATTCACGAATTCAGAGAAAAAATGTCATTTGAATGCACATTAGAGATAACTGCCAACCCTAGCCTAAAATTTGACCTTTCTTCATTTATCACAAGCCTACCCATCCGACACACATTCAAAAACAAGAAAAATAGCACTATCTCAGTATCCACGGATGACTTCAGCTTCTCTAACTGGTTGGATTTTGAAAATAATGCTTACTCCTTCCTTAAGGGCTTGACCTTCATGACTAATGAGGAAGAAATTAGCAACCTAATCTTTAGAATCGCAATTTACTACAATACAGATGAAACTGTCATATTTCCTTTCCACCTTTCAAAAAAAATGATCAATAAAATCCATGAAATGAAACTTTCCGTAGAAATAAATGGCTACCCAAGCACCAACTAAAGCCAGACACAAAGAACTCCAGAGACAGAGGAAAACTCTATACTATAAAGAGAAAATAAATATATTTATTTTCTCGCCCCTTTGCCTTTCTTGACAGATCAAAATAACTCAATTTTTGGGAAAACGGAGATACGATGAGCAGCGTATTCATACTTCACCACACATACGGAAACTCCGAGAGCGAAAGTTATAAGATTCTAGGAATATTCCGTACAAAGACCAAGGCAAACTCAGAAATTTCCAAATATCTAGAACTTCCAGGATTCAAAGAATCCCCTAACGGTTTTACTGTTACCGAGTATGCTCTTGATGAACCACATTGGTTAAGTGGATTCGAAGGAGCACAGTCTGTTGTTATAGAAGACAGGTAACGCGGGAAGGAAGTAGGGCGAATAACCGCACCGCGGTTATCCGCCAATGTAGCGGGGTATCGGCGGATAACGCCTTTGGCGTTATTCACCCTACGGCAGCGCTGGCCAGGAAAGGGATGGAGGCGCGACGCGCCTCTCACTTCACCGGCAGGTCCTTGCCCCACAGGCGCACCGCCTTGATCCCTTCCGCGCCGCCTTCGAAGACGAAGGTCTGGCGGATGCCGGCCTTGGCCGGGACGGTGACATCGTCGGGGTTGGCGAGGGCGACCAGGGCGTTGGAGTAGCCGTCGTTGTCGATCACCAGCAGCGCGCCGGTCTGGGTCAGGTTGATCAGGCGCACGGTGGCGTCGCCGTCGTTCTTGAAGCCGAGGGTGACGGCCAGTTGCTGGTCGCGCGGCTCGGTCTTGAGCACTTCGACCTGGCCGATCTCGGCGAAGCCGGCGTTGTCGGAGACCACCTTGGCGCCATCAGCGCCTTGGGCCGACTGGCGGCCGCTGGTGATGCCCTCGCTGACCCCGCCGAGGAGGTTCTTGCCGGTCTCGATGGCCGAGGACACCGCGGCCTTGGCCGCGTCCTTGACCGAGCTGCCCTCCTCCGCGGCCACGGCGCTGCCGGCGGCCAGGGGCAGGAGCAGTCCCAATGCGGCGATCCTTGCGTTCATTCGTCCATCCTCTGGTGGTGTGGGAGGCAGCCAGACTAACAGCCGTCTAGCGGCCGTTCCAGTGGCGCGCCCGGCGCTTGCGCCACCAGATGTAGACACCGGTCAGCGACAGCCCGGCGATGGCCAGGCCGAGGGCGGCGATGGCGATGCGTCCCGGCAGGCCGGCGATGCGCCCGCCGTGGATCGGGTACTGCAAGCGGTAGAAACGCTCTCCCCAACTGCCCTGCCCGGCGACTTCCTGGCCGAGCAGGCGGCCGTCGCTGCCGTGGAAGAACAGCCAGGACTTGCCCATGGGGTCGTCGTGGTCGCCGAAGCCGGCGCCGAAGAAGTTGTATTCGAAGCTGTAGTACAGCTCGCCGATCGGCTCGGCGATGCCCAGCCGCGCCGCTTCGGCGCTGGCCAACTGGAAGGTGCGGTCGTAGTCCAGGCGGGTCTCCCCCAGTTGTTCCCTGGGCAGCCGCCCGCGCGCCTCGTAGACGCTCGGTTCGATCGGCGAGAACAGCGATACCAGCGGCTTGAACACCTGGCTCGGCAGGTTCAGGGCGACGCTGCTCAGCGCCACCGGTGCCAGCAGCAGCCAGAGCCAGAGGCCGCCGGCGCGATGCAGGTCGAAGTTGAAGCGGTAGGCGTTGCCGCGCTTGATCTTCCAGGCGGTGGCCCACTTGCTCCAGAACGGCCGGCCGCGCGGCAGGGTCAGCCAGGCGCCGACGAAGCAGTCGAGGAACCAGAACATCGCCACCCCGCCCATCAGGTACAGGCCCCAGTTCCCCGGCAGGGTCAGGTTGTGGTGGAACTCCAGGACCCAGGGAACCAGGTTCGCCGGCTGGAAGCAACAGGCCGCCCAGAGGCGCTTGCCGACTTCCTCGCCGCTGACCGGGTCGAGGTAGAACACGTCGTGCTCGACCTTGGCGCCGGCCTCGCGCGGCACGGTGGCGAGCAACGCCGGATGCCCGCCCGCCTCGGGATACTCCATGTACCACACCAGTTGTCGCGGATAGCGTGACTCGACGCGTTGCACCAGGCTGCCCGGGGAAAGGCGCTCGCCGCCCTCGCCCACGGCGTAGAAGCCGGGGTTCAGCCATTCGTCGATTTCATGATGGAAGGCCAGCAGGCTGCCGGTGAGACCGGCGAGGAAAAGGAACAGCGCGGTAGCCAGACCGACATAGCGGTGCAGCAGGACCAGGACGGGGCGCATGGGGGCTCCAGGTAACCAGGGTACGGCCGGCGACGCCGGCGAATGCCCGGCGCGTACGTTGCGCGCCGGGCTGCTTGGCCGGTACCGCGGCGCTGGCGCCGGGGCCCGGGTGGACGGTCAGAACTGGTAGTTCACCGTCGCGGTCACGTTGCGCTTCTCGCCGAAGTAGCAGAAGTCCAGGCTGTAGCAGGACGCCACGTAGTCCTTGTCCAGCAGGTTGTTGGCATTGAGGCTGACGTCCAGGCCTTTCAGGCCGAGCTTGCCGAGGTCGTAGCCGATCCGCGCGTCGACCAGGGTGTAGTCCGGCACCCGCAAGGTGTTTTCCTTGTCCGCCCAGGTCTCGCCGACGTAGCGCGCGCCGCCGCCGATGCTCAGACCGCTGAGCGGGCCGGCGTCGAAGGCATAGTCGGCCCACAGCGAAGCCATGTGCTTGGGCGCCTGGTTCGGCGTATGGCCCTGGTTGCCGTCCAGCGACTTGGTGTAGGTGATGTCGGTGTAGGTGTAGCTGCCGAGCAGCTTCAGGTTGTCGCTGAGCTGGGTATGGGCCTCCAGTTCGAGCCCCTGGGAGCGCACTTCGCCGACCGAGGTGTAGAAGTTGTCCTGGGGCTCCTTGGAGGCGACGTTTTCCTGGGTGATATGGAACAGCGAGGCGGTGTAGAAGCTGTTGCTGCCCGGCGCCTGGAACTTCAGGCCGAGTTCCCACTGCTTGCCCTCGGTGGGCGCCAGGGGCGTGCCGGAGGCGTCTGAATAGGCGTTCGGGTTGAACGACTCGGAGTAGCTGACGTAGGGCGCCAGGCCGTTGTCGAACAGGTACAGCGCGCCGATCCGCCCGGTGAATTTCTCCCAGTCGTCGTCGGCCTTGCTGCCGGTGCTGCGGTTCTTGTCGGTGACGCTGACCCAGTCCTGGCGCAGGCCGAGCGAGAAGCGCCACTGGTCGATGTCGATCAGGTCCTGGAGGTAGACGCCGGTCTGCTCCAGGCGGCGGGTGTGGTTGTCGTCCGGGAAATAGCTGATGGCGTCGTCGCCGTAGATCGGGTTGAACGCGTCCAGCGCCGAGGCCGAGCCGGAACGCCAGTCGACCACAGTGCGCCGGCGCTGATAGTCGAGGCCGGTGAGCAGGGTGTGGCGCGCCGCGCCGGTGGCGAATTCGGCCTGCAGCATGTTGTCGACGATATACGCCTGCAGGTGCTCGCGGGCGCCGCTGAAGTAGCGGTTCAGCTTGTTCGGCTCGCTGGCGCTCCAGCCGTAGGCGTAGACCTGCGACAGGTCGACGTCGGAGTCCAGGTAGCGGAAGTTCTGCCGCGCCGACCAGACGTCGTCGATGCGGTGCTCCAGCTGGTAGCCGAACATCCGCTGGGTGCGGTCGAAGTCGTCCTTGCTCGGCTCGCCATCGAAGAACTCGCGGGAGATGTGCCGGCCGTTGTGGTGCGACAGGGTGCCGTCGGCCGGTACGCCGCCGTGGTAGCCCCCGTTGGGATCGTGTTGCAGGTAGCCTTGCAGGGTCAGGGTGGTGTCATCGCTGAAGTCGATGGCCAGGGTCGGGGCGATGGCGTAGCGCTCCTCCTTGACGTGATCGAACTGGGTGTCCGAGCCCTTGCCGAGACCGACCAGGCGGTAGGCGATGCGCTTCTCCTCGTCGAGCGGCCCGCTGAAATCGAAGCCCATCTCCTTCTGGCCCATGTTGCCGATGCTGCCGGTGATCTGGCGGTAGTCCTCGTACAACGGCTTCTTGCTGGTCAGCGCCACCAGGCCGCCCGGCAGGCTACGGCCGTAGAGCACCGAGGACGGGCCCTTGAGCACATCGATGCGTTCGAGGAAGTACGGGTCGACCTGCATCGAGCTGAAGGTACCGCTGTCGCCCATGGCCTTGAGGCCGTCGAGGTAGATGTTGTCCACGCTGTTGTCGGCGAAGCCGCGCATCACCACGTAGTCGTAGCGGTTGGAGGCGCCGACCTGGCCGGTGAAGATGCCGGGGGTATAGCGCATCGCCTGCTGCACGGTCTTGGAGGCGGTGTCGTCGATCTGCTCGCGGGTGATCACCGAGACGGTCTGGCTGGTTTCCAGCAGCGGCTTGCTGGTCTTGGTGGCGATCTGGCTATGGGTGGCCAGGTAGCCATCGGTGCTGCCCAGGTTGTTGCCGAGGGCGAAGACTTCCACCGCCTGCATGTTCAGCACGTCGCCGTCCTTTGCCGGCGCCTCGCGCAAGACGAAGCTGCCGTCGCCCTGGTCTTCCGCTTCCAGCGGGGTGTCGGCGAGCAGCCGGGCCAGGCCCTGCTGCACGGTGAAACTGCCGCGCAACCCCTGGGAGCTGTAGCCACCGGTCTGCGCCGGAGTGGCCGAGAGGGTGATGCCGGCTTCGCGGGCGAAGCGGTTGAGCACGTCACCCAACTGTCCGGCGGGGATCGCATAGGGCCGCGCCTGTTCCGCCGCCGCTTCGGCGGCCGAGGCGCAGAGCGGCGCCGCGCCGGCCGCCATGGCCAGCGACAGCAGGGCCGCGCGCACCGAACGGCTCAGGCGCGAGGCGCGGGGGAAATCGAGGGACGACGGGGCATTGCGGAGGACGACGGCGGTGGCGGTCATGAACGGGATCCGTTGGAGTCGTTGAAGGGTGTTCAATCGATAAAGCCGGACCAGTCGCGGAAAGCCGACAAAAATAATGAAAATAATTTTCAGTGCGTTTCGCTCCGGGCGGAAGCAAGCGTCCACGCGGCCGCCGGCGCGACTCAGGCGGCGACCACCCTCACCCACCAGCGGGTATGCCGCTGCAGGCGCACCGGCAGGGTCCGCGCGAGCACCTGCAACAGCTTGTCGGTGTCGTCCAGGCGGTAGACCCCGGACAGGCGCAGGTCGGCGACCTCCGCGGCGCAGCCGAGGTAGCCGTTGCGGTAGCGGCTGACCTCGGCGAGGAAGTCGGCCAGGCGCATGTCGCGGGTGACGATCAGGCCATCGGCCCAGGCCACGGCGTCCATCTGCGGCCGTTCGAGGCGCCGCACGCCGTCGGCGGCGATCCGATAGCTCTGCCCCGCCTCGGCCACCGGAGCCTGCAGCGGACGCGCGCCGAAGGCATCGATGCGCACCGAACCCTCGCTGACGCTGAGACAGGTGGCGGCATCTTGCAGGCGTACGTTGAAACGGGTGCCGAGGGCCTCGAACAGCCCTTGCGCGGTACGTACCCGCAGCGGCCTGTGCGTGGGCGATTGCGTATCGGCGCCGCTGGCGAGGAAGATCTCGCCGCGGGCGAGGAGGATCAGGCGCTGGCCGGCGTCGTAGCGCACGTCGACCGCGCTGTCGGTGTTCAGTTGCAGGCGGGTGCCGTCGACCAGCTCGATACTGCGTCGCTCGCCGGTGGCGGTGCTGTAGTCGGCGCTCAGGCGCTGCCAGGGCAGGCTGTCGCGACCGACCCAGGCCACAGCGCCGCCAGCCACCAGCAGCGACAGCAGTTTCAGCGCCTGGCGCCGCTGCAGGCGCTGCGCGCTGCTGTCCAGGGTGCCGTAGGCGACCCCGCCGGGCAGCGCCTTGAAGCGTCCGTGCAGTTCTTCGTTGAGCGCGCTGACCTGCTGCCAGGCCCGCTCGTGCTCGCCGTGCTCCGCGCGCCAGGCCGCGCAGGCGCGCTGCAGGCGATCGTCGGCCGGCTGCGAGCGCAGGCGGACCAGCCAGTGGATGGCCTGCCTGACCACCGCTTCGTCGACCCTACCGCGCGTCCCGTCCACGGCTCCGCTCATTCGCCGTAGCGCAGCAGGTAGCAGTGGTACAGCGCCTCGGCCACGTAGCGCTCGACGCTACGCTGGGAAACCCCCATGCGTTCGGCGATCTGCCGGTGGCTGAGGTCTTCGCACTGGGCCAGGAGGAAGGCGGTGCGGACCTTCGGCTTGAGCCCGTCGAGCATCCGCGAGATTTCCTCCAGCAGTTCCAGCACCAGTTCCCGCGCCTCGGGCGACGGCGCCTGTGCCTCGGGCAGGTGGGCGATGCTTTCGAGGTAGGCGCGCTGCAGTTCCTCGCGACGCCAGTGGTCGATCACCAGGCCGCGGGCGATGGTCCGCAGGAACGCGCGCGGCATGCCGATCTCGCGCAGTTCGCGCTTGAGCAGGATGCGCAGGAAGGTGTCCTGGGCCAGGTCCGCCGCGTCCGCCGCGCAGCCCAGCTTGCCGCGCAACCAGTTCTGCAACCAGCCATGGTGCTCGCTGTACAGCGCATGCATGGCGCGATGGTGGGCGCTGAGAAGGATCGGGGCGGACATGGGAAAGTCGGGGCGACACATGAATGATAATGAATCGCATTGTCGAGAAGCCGCGGCCTTTTTGCAATAGCACCCGCCGGCCGGCGCCCTACTCGGCCGCCGCGCCTTCGCGCAGGCAGGCCAGCAGGTCTTCGCTGGCGCGGTCGCGATGCGGTTCGTCGCGCCAGCACATGCCCACCGCGCCCTCGCCGGGAATCTCCAGCGCCAGCCTGGCCACCAGGCCGAGCCCGGCGAGGTGCTCGACCACCCGCGCCGAGCCGATGGATAGCATGTCGCTGCCACGCAACAATTCGATGTTGGCCAGCATCGACGATGACTCCAGGCGGTAGGCCGGCGGCTGCCGGCCGCCCTGGGTCAGGGCCATGTCGAGCTTGCTGCGGATCGGCGAGCCGGGCGGCCAGACGATCCAGTCGTAGCGCCGCACGTCTTCCCAGTCCAGCGCGGCGGCCTGGGCCAGGGGGTGACCGGGGCGCGCCATCACCACGATCGCCTCGCTGTAGAGCACCTCGCAGCGCAGGCTGGCGCGCGGCGCATAGTTGTCCAGGCGCCCCACCACCACATCGAGCTGGCGTTTCTCCAGCCGCTCGAGAAGGCCGTTCATGGTGCCTTCGAGCAGTTCCACCTGGGCCCCGGGGTAGCGTCCGAGGAACGCCCGCAATGCGCGCGGCACCAGGCTCGGCGCGGAGGCCGGCGACGTGCCGAGGAGTACCCGGCTGCCGCTGCCGCTGCGCATCGCCTCGAGGTTCTGCCGCGCCCGCTCCATCTCGGTGAGCACGCGCTGGGCGTGGTTGAACAGGGTCATGCCGTAGGGCGTCGGGCGCAGGCCACGGGCGTGACGCTCGAACAGCGGCGCGCCGACGTCCTCCTCCAGTTCCTTGAGCCACTTCGACAGGCCCGGTTGGGTGGTGTGTGCGGCCCGGGCGGTGCCGCTGAGGTTGCCGGTCTCCATCAGGCTGACCAGCAGTTGCAGGTGTTGCAGGCGCAGGCGGCGGGTCCAGTCCATCGCAAGCCATCCTCGAATACGTATAGGTCGATGTCTAAATATCATTATTCGGTTATGCCTTCACCTCGAATAATGACTACCAGACCGAGGCGGCCCCGCCTCCTCCCGCCGGAGATTCATCGGTATGCATAACGACAATTCCACCGAGAAGCGCGCCGACTTCTATCGACGCATCCGCCAGCAGCACCTCACCCCGCTCTGGGAAGCCCTGCACAGCCTGGTCCCGGCGCAACCCGCCGGCGGCTGCCAGGCGGCGCTGTGGCGCTATCGCGAACTGCGCCCGTTCCTGCTCGAGGCAGGCGACCTGATCAGCGCCGAGGAAGCGGTGCGCCGCGTGCTGGTGCTGGAGAACCCGGACCTTCCCGGCCAGTCGGCGATCACCCCGAGCCTCTACGCCGGCCTGCAACTGATCCTGCCGGGCGAGATCGCTCCCAGCCACCGGCACACCCAGTCGGCCCTGCGCTTCGTCGTCGAGGGCTACGGCGCCTACACCTCGGTGGACGGCGAACGCACCCGCATGGAGCCGGGCGACTTCATCATCACTCCGTCCTGGACCTGGCACGACCACGGCAACCGCCCCGCCGCGGAAGGCGGCGAGCCGGTGGTCTGGCTGGACGGCCTGGACATCCCGATGCTGCGTTTCTTCGGCGCCACCTTCGCCGAGAGCTACGGCGAACCGGTGCAGCCGTTGCGACGTGGCGAAGGCGACAGCCTCGCCCGCTACGGCAGCAACATGCTGCCGCTGCGCCACCAGCCGACGACGCCGACCTCGCCGCTGTTCAGCTACCCCTACGCGCGCAGCCGCGAGGCCCTCGAGCGCCTGGCGCGCCTCGAACGGCCCGATCCCTGGGAAGGCCACAAGCTGCGCTACGTCAACCCGGCCACCGGCGGCTGGGCCATGCCGACCATCGCCACCTGCCTGCAACTGCTGCCGGCCGGCTTCCTCGGGCAGCCCGCGCGCAGCACCGACGCCAGCGTCTATTCGGTGGTGGAAGGCAGCGGCGTGGCGCAGATCGGCGGCCGGCGCTTCGCCTTCGAGGCCAAGGATCTGTTCGTCGTGCCCTCCTGGGCCGAGCTGCGCCTGGAAGCCGGCGCCACCGACTGCGTGCTGTTCAGTTTCTCCGACCGCCCTGTGCAGCAGGCGCTCGGCATCCTCCGCGAATCCCGCGAACCCCTCGCCCACTGAAGGACCCGTCCCATGAGCCATCTCTTCGCGCCCGAAGCGCCCGTCAGCCTCACCATCCATGGCAGCGACCAGACCTTCCCGGTGCGGCGGGTCTACTGCGTCGGCCGCAACTACGCCGCCCACGCCCGGGAAATGGGCTTCGATCCCGAGCGCGAGCCGCCGTTCTTCTTCTGCAAGCCGGCCGACGCGGTGGTCCCGGTCGCCGCCGGCAGCACCCTGGAGCTGGCCTACCCGAGCCAGACCGGCAACTACCACTACGAGATCGAACTGGTGGCGGCGATCGGCAAGGGCGGCTGCGACATCCCCCTGGAGCAGGCCGAGGAACACGTCTGGGGCTACGCGGTGGGCCTGGACATGACCCGCCGCGACCTGCAGATACGCATGCGCGAGATGGGCCGGCCCTGGGAGATCGGCAAGGCCTTCGACCGCTCGGCGCCGATCGGCCCGCTCTACCCTGCCAGCCAGGTCGGCCATCCGCGCCACGCCGCCATCAGCCTCCAGGTCGACGGCGAGGATCGCCAGCGCAGCGACATCGACCAGTTGATCTGGTCGGTGGCGGAAACCGTCAGCTACCTGTCGCGCTTCTTCGAGCTGCGCCCCGGCGACCTGGTCTTCACCGGCACCCCGGAAGGCGTCGGCGCGGTCGAGCGCGGCGAGCGGATGCTCGGCGCCATCGACGGCCTCGGCGAACTCAGCGTCCGCGTGGTCTGACCCACCGCCCGCGCACGGCGCGGGCCCACCCTGCCCTTCATCCGGGCCGTCGCCACGGCGACGGCCGAGGAACGCTCATGCCTACGCCCGACAAGAACAACAAGATCGACGTCCAGGCCTTCATCGATGCGCAGGCGGTTTCCGCCTTCCAGTTGCGAGTCCTGTCGCTGTGCTTCCTGATCGTCGCCATGGACGGATTCGACACCGCCGCCATCGGCTTCATCGCCCCGGCCCTGGCCCACGACTGGCAACTGAGCCCGGCGCAACTCAGCCCGATCCTCGGCGCCGCACTGGCCGGCCTGGCCCTCGGCGCCTTCGCCGCCGGCCCGCTGGCCGACCGTTTCGGACGCAAGAGCGTGCTCCTGCTCTCGGTGCTGTTCTTCGGCGGCTGGAGCCTCGCCTCGGCCTACGCCGGTTCGGTGGAAACCCTGGCCCTGCTGCGCTTTTTCACCGGCCTCGGCCTGGGCGGGGCGATGCCCAACGCGATCACCCTGACCTCCGAATACTGCCCGCGCCGGCACCGCGCGCTGATGGTCACCGCGATGTTCTGCGGCTTCACCCTCGGCTCGGCGCTGGGCGGCCTGCTCGCCGCGCGGATGGTCCCGGCGCTGGGCTGGGAGAGCGTGCTGCTGCTCGGCGGCGGCCTGCCCCTGGCGAGCCTGCCGCTGCTCTGGGCATGCCTGCCGGAGTCGGTGCGCTTCCTCGCCCGCCGCGCACCGGACGCGGCGCGCCTGCGGCGCATCCTCGAACGCCTGGGGCGCCTGCCCGACGGCTGGGCCGGACGCCTCGAACTGCCCGCCGACGAGTCCGACGGCACCTCGCCCCTGCGGCAGATCCTCGGCGCCGAGCTGCGCGGCGGCACCCTGCTGCTCTGGGCCACCTTTTTCATGGGCCTGCTGATCATCTACCTGCTGACCAACTGGCTGCCGACGCTGATCGGCGGCACCGGCTTCAGTCTCGGCGAGGCGGCGACGATCAGCGCCATGTTCCAGCTCGGCGGCACCCTCGGCGCACTCCTCCTGGGCAGCGCCATGGATCGCTTCGACGCGCACCGGGTGCTGAGCCTGGCCTACGTCGGCGGCGCCCTGTTCATCCTCGGCATCGCCAGCCTCTACCACAGCTTCGCCCTGCTGGCGCTGTGCGTCGCCGGCGTCGGTTTCTGCATCAGCGGCTCGCAGGTCGGCGCCAACGCCCTGGCCGCCGATTTCTATCCGACCCGCAGCCGCGCCACCGGGGTCAGCTGGGCCCTCGGCCTGGGCCGCATCGGCTCGATCGTCGGCTCCCTCAGCGGCGGCGCCCTGCTCGGCCTGGGCCTGGGCTTCAGCGGCATCCTCGCCCTGCTGGTGATCCCGGCGCTGCTCGCCGCCGTGGCCGTGCATCGCCTGGGCCGGCGCCGGGCCAGGCCTTCTTCCGTCACTCTCTGAACAGGACTTCCCATGCAGCTCTACAGCTTCTTCAACAGCTCCACGTCCTATCGGGTGCGTATCGCATTGGCCCTGAAAGGTCTGGATTACCAGGTAGTGCCGGTCAACCTGCGGCAGGGCGAGCAACTGCGCCCGGCCGACCGCCAGCGCAACCCGATGGGCGCGCTGCCGACCCTGGTCGACGCCGACGGCCGTCGGTTCAGCCAGTCGCTGGCGATCATCGACTACCTCGACGCCGTGCAGCCCGAACCGCGCCTGATCCCTCTCGACCCGCTGCATCGCGCCCAGGCGCTGGAACTGGCCCTGCTGGTGGCCTGCGACATCCATCCGCTGAACAACGTGCGGGTGCTCAAGTACCTGACCCAGGTCCTCGGCATAGACGCCGAGGACCGCCAGCGCTGGTACGCGCACTGGGTCGCCGAGGGCCTGGCGGCGGCGGAGACCCTGCTGAACCGACACCGTCGCGGCGCCTTCTTCGCCGGCGCCGCAGCGGGCATCGTCGAGTGCTGCCTGGTGCCGCAACTGGCCAACGCCCGGCGCATGGGCTGTGACCTGGCGCCCTACCCGGCGTTGCTCGAACTGGAGGGGCGCTGCCTGGCGCTCGAAGCCTTCCAGCGCGCCAGCCCCGAGCGCCAGCCCGACTACCTCCCGGACTGACGCGCTGCCCCGTGGAAAACAACAACAAGAAGGACACGCCCATGATCACCCGCACCCGGGCCAGCCTGCTGGCCCTGCCCCTGCTGCTGCCCTCGTTCCAGGCTATCGCCGCGCTGCCGGGGATGAACCTCGGCCAGACCTCCTTCCTCGACGGCAAGGCCCTGCCCGGCACGCTGTTCCAGCAGTTCGTGAATATCTACGAGGCCGACGACTTCATGGACGCCAACGGTCACCGGCGCCCGCTCGACAATCGCCTGCGCACCCTGCTCGCCACCAGCCACTTCGCCCACATCAGCCAGCACCAGCTGTTCGGCGCCTACTACGGCGCGGAAATCCTCGTCCCGGTGCTGCTCGCCGATCCCGACTTCGAACCCCACGCTGGCAGCGCCAACGGCCTCGGCAACCTGATCGTCAGTCCGTTCATCCTGCAATGGCCGCAGACCGAGCTGTTCGGCCGGCCCTACTGGCAGCGCCTGAACCTCGCCTTCCAGTTACCCACCGGGCGCTACGACAGGCATCGGGCGATCAATCCCGGCAGCAACCACTGGAGCTTCAACCCGCACTACGCGCTGACTTGGGAATTCGCCGAAGGCTGGGAAGCCAGCGCTCGCCTGCAGTACCTGTTGCCGGGCAAGAATCGCGACCCGGCGCCGCCGTTGGCCGACGACTACCTGCAGCCGGGCCAGGCGTTCCACGCCAACTACTCGGTATCGCTGGCGCTGGATGCGCATTGGCGAGTCGGGTTGTCCGGCTACAGCCTGCGACAGATCACCGACGAGCGGGTCGACGGGCACGACCGCCCGGACTCCCGCGAGCGGGTCGATGCCATCGGCCCGGCGCTGATGTTCGGCTGGGGCAAGTCGCGGCTGTTCCTCAACGCCTATCACGAATACGGCGCACGCAACCGCAGCGAGGGCAGCCGGCTGATCCTGCGCTACTCGCAGGTCTTCTGAGCGTCGCCTTCCGGGACGATCGGCAAGCGCTCCAGGGTGCGGAACACCGAGCTGCGCCGCCAGCGCAGGTCCGTCGGTTCCGAGGCCAGGGCGAAACGGCGACGCACCAGGCCGCGCAATGCGCATTGCAATTCGAGCCGGGCCAGGTACGCGCCCAGGCAGTAGTGCGGACCATGGGCGAACGCCACGTGCTGCTTGGCGTTCGCTCGCTGCAATTGCAGACGGTCGGGGGCGGCGAACATCTCCGGGTCGCGGTTCGCCGCGAGGAAGCTCAGCCAGACCTTCTCTCCAGGCGGAATCCGCTGGCCGCCGATCTCCACCTCCTCCAGGGTGCAACGCACGCCGCCGCGCACCGCGCCGTCGAAGCGCAGCAGTTCCTCCACCGCGTTCGCCGCCAGCTCCGGGCACCGCCGCAGCAGATCGAGCTGGTCGGGATGGGTGAGCAGCGCCAGCGTAGCGTTGCCGACCATGCTGATGGTGGTTTCGAACGCGGCCATGAACACCATGGCATAGGCCGCCACCAGGTCCTCGAGGCCCAGTCCGGCCTCCAGCATCGCGGCGCCGTCGAGGATGCTCGGCGCTGCGCCGGGCGGCGGGCGCGAAGAGCCATCGCTCCAGCCGCGCGCCTGGCGTTGCAGGTAGTCGCTGAAGGCGGCCGCGCTGCGGTTGATCTGCCCGGCATCGCCGTGGCTGGCGGCGAGATCGAGCCCGGCGGCCAGGTCGCGGCCCCAGGGCAGCAGTTGCCCGGTGTCTTCGCGGGGAAAGCCGAACAGCTCGGCGGCCACCCGGATCGTCAGCGGTTCGGCGAAGTCCCTGAGCAGATCGGGCTCGCGGCGCTCCAGCAAGCTGTCGAGGAGCTCTTCCACCAGCGCCTCGATGCACGCCTCCCAGCGGCGCACGGCGTCGGGGCCGAAGGCCGGAGCGAACAGCCTGCGCAGGCGGGTGTGCCGCGGCGCGTCGTTGAACAGCATGAAGTTGTCGTAGAAGCGCGCCAGCGGTTGCAATTGCTGGTGGCCGAACCAGCTGGCGCCGCCCTGGCGGACGCCGGCGGCGCCAAGGCGAGCGGGGTCGGCGGAGAAACGGCGGTCGCGCAGGCACGCCGAGACATCGGCATAGCGACTGATCCACCAGATCGAGGCCTGGTCGCGGCAGACCGGCGCACGGGAGCGGATCAGCCGCAACAGCGGATAGGGATCGGCGACGAAGTCGGGATGGTAGGTGTGGATGTCGAAACCGTCGCTCCGCGGAGCGAGCGCCGGACGCTGAGCGTCATGGCGCGGCTGCGCGCTGCCTTCCTCGCTGAATGCGTCGTCCATGGCCCTCGCTCCGCTGGGTTGGCGTAACGCAGGGAGTATAGATGGCCGGCGGCTCGGCGCCGGCCCGGAGGATCAGCGCGGACCGAGGATCTCCGCCAACTGGTCCGGCTGCGGCGCGCCCTGTTGCTGCTGCATGCGCCCCTCGGCATTGAGATAGAAGATCGCCGGGGTCGCCGCGGCGCCCATCGACTCCATCAGTTCCATGTTGCCGGCGAGCTGCTTGCGCACCGCCGCCGGGATCTTCGCCAGCGGCTTCAGGGTGCTGGCCTTGCCCGCCTGCTCATGGTCGTGCAGGGCCTTCTGCGGGTCCTTGCTGGCCAGCAGCGCAGCGGACTTGGCTTCGCTGTCCTCGCGAATGATGCCGACCATGATATGCCGCAACTGCACCTTGCCGGCATCCACCCAGGGTCGCGCCTGCTCCCAGAACATGGTGCAGTACGGGCAGTTCGGGTCGCTGAACAGGTAGACCACGCGCGGCGCGTCGGCACGGCCATCGGCGATCCAGGCGCTCTGCTCCATCTTCTGCCACATTTCCTTGGCCAGCGGCGCATACACCAGGCGCTCCAGCGGTTCGCGGCTGAGGTCCTTGCCCTGGGCGTCGAACAGGTGGCCGGTGAGTACGTGCTTGCCGTCGGGCGTCAGGTACAGCGCCATGCCCTGGTTCTGGTATTCGGCGGCGTAGCCGCGCAGGCCATCCGGGGCGTCGAAGCTGCCGAGGATGCGGGCGCCCTTCTCCTGGACCATGCGGATCGGCGCCGGCAGCTCCTCCGCCGCCGTGGCCAGGCCGGCGTTGAGGAGGGTCAGGCCCAGGCCAAGGGTGATCAGGTTGCGCGGCAGTCTCATTCGGAACTCCTGGTTGCGGGGGCGGCAGCGGCCGGCTCGAAGGCTTCGAGGTAGCGCGCCAGGCTGCCGCGGGACAGTTCGCCGAGATGGCTGCCCAGCAGGCGGCCCTCGGCGGTGTAGAAAACGGTGGTGGGCAAGGCGACCGAGCCGACCTGCTGGCCAAGCTGCCCGCCGTTGTCGAACAGCAGGTTGTCCAGGCGCAGGTTCTCGCCCTGGAGGAAATGGCGCACGGTCTCGGCGCTCTCGCCCTGGTTGGCGAAGAGGAACACTACGTCGGGATTCTCCGCCTGCGCCTGTTGCAGCACCGGCATCTCGCGCCGACACGGCGGGCACCAGCTGGCCCAGAGGTTGATCACCAGCGGGCGGCCCCGGAAATCGGCCAGTTGCACCGACTCGCCGGCGGCGTTGCGCAGGCTCAGTTCGGGCAGGCGCGTACCGCGCTCGTAGATGCCCAGGCCCAGACTGCCAAGCAGCCAGAACGCCAGTCCGAGGCTGGCGCCGACACCCAGCGAGCGACGTAGCGCCGGTCGCCGCCAGGCCCAGAACAGCGCGCCGAGCACAGCGGCGAGCAGGCCTGGCCAGGCGAGGAAACCGCCATCGCGGATATCCAGCATCTGTGCGAAGTCGCCACGGTACTGCGGCCAGTAGCGCACCACGAAGGCCAGGCGCGCCACCAGCAGGCCGAGCAACAACAGGTTGAACAGCACCGGCTCGGCGTTGCGCCCGCCGCCGCGCGCCGCCAGCCAACCACCGAGCAGCGCGGCGCCGAGGGCGAGGAACAGCAGCAGGTGTTGCAGCGAGACCACCAGCGGTCCCAGGGAAAAACTCAGCATCAGCCGCGCTCCCGGGTCGCCTGCCAATGGGCGAGGAAGCCGCCGGCGTCGACTTCGCCGGTCAACCGGCGCGCGCGGCGCTCCTCGCCTTCCGGGCCGATCCAGATCAGGCTCGGCGGGCCGGGTACCTGGTAGCGGCGCAGCAGCTCGCGGCTGGCGGCGTTGTCCGCGGTCACGTCGAGCCGCAGCAGGCGCACGCCCTGCAGGGCGGCGAGCACATCGGGCTTGGCGAACACCTGTTTCTCCATGATCCGGCAGGACACGCACCAGTCAGCGTAGTAGTCGAGCAGCACCCATTGTCCCTCGGCCTTGGCCGCAGCCAACTGACGGTCCAGCTCGGCCGGCTGGCTCACCGTGAGGAACGCCTCGTGGGCACTGGCCGTCGGCGTAGCGCCCCGGTTCGCCGCCGCATACACCTGTAGCGGACGCCAGGGGTCGTCGGCCCCGGCCGCGGCGCCCAGCAGCATCGCCGCGCCCCAGAGACCGAAGATGCAGCCCGCCGCGCCGAACAGCACCGCGTGCCGTGCCAGGCCTCGCGCCGTGTGCAGCGCGGCGTAGGCCAGGACCAGCAGCAGCGCGCCGCCAAGGCCGATCCACAGCGCCTCGCCGAGCAGCGGACGCAGGAGTATCCAGGCGGTGCCGAGGAAAAGGAAGCCGAACACGCCCTTGACCAGGTTCATCCAGGGACCGGGCTTGGGCAGGAAGCGGCTGCCGACCGTCACCAGCAGCAACAGCGGCATGCCGATGCCGAGGCCCAGGCTGAACAGCACCAGGCCGCCATGCAGGGCATTGCCGGTCTGCGCGATATAGAGCAAGGCGCCGGCCAGCGGCGCGGTCATGCACGGCCCCACCAGCAGCCCGGACAACGCGCCGAGCGCAGCCGCGCCGGCCAGGCTGCCGTCCTTGCGGCCACGACTGAGACCGTCGAGGCGGTCGCGCAGGGCCGCCGGCAGTTGCAGTTCGAAGAAGCCGAACATCGGCAGCGCGAGGAACACGAACAGCGCGGCGAAGCTGCCCAGCAGCCACGGCTGTTGCAGCCAGGCCTGCAGGTTGCCGCCAAGCAGCGCCGCGACCACCCCGAGTCCGGCGTAGACCAGCGCCATGCTCAGCACGTAGCTACCGGCCAGCAGCAGGCCGCGACGAGGGCCGGCGCCGCTGCCGACCACCAGCCCGGCGAGGATCGGCAGCATTGGCAGCGAACAGGGAGCGAACGCCAGCAGCAGGCCGAGGCCGAAGAATAGCAACAGGCTCCAGGCCAGGTTGCCGGCCTGCAGGCTGCCAGCCAGGCCCTGGTCCTCGGCGACTTCGCCGCTCGTCCCGGCGACGGCGGCGACAGGGCCGGTACCGCCCAGGTCGAGCGCCTGGCTTTGCGGCGGATAGCACAGGCCGGCGTCGGCGCAGCCCTGCCAGCCCAGGCGCAGTTGTCCGGCGGCGGCCGCCGGCAGGGTCAGTTCCAGGCTCTGGCGATAGATCTGCGACTCGCCGAAGAACTCGTCGCTGTGGCTTTCGCCCGGCGGCAGCTGCGGCTGCAAGGCCGGGTCGAGTCCGTCGAAGCGCAGGCGCTTCTGGTACAGGTAGTAGCCCGGCGCGATCTGCCAGCGCAGTTGCACCTGGCCGTCGTCGAGGCGCTCCCAGGTGAAGCGGAAGGCTTTCTCCACCGGCAGGAAATCCGTCTGCGTCGCGCCGCGCGGCGCGAACAGGTCGTCGCCCGGTTGCGCCTGGGACAGGCCCGGCAGCAGGAGCATCAGGAGCAGGATCAACACACGCATGGATAACGCCTTCTACGATGAACTCGGCGGCAGCATGGCCAGCGACGATTAACAGGCCGTTAACGCGGCCACGGGAAAAACCCGGCGACGCGCCGGGCGGGGCATAATCCTGGCTTAATTCGCCCGCTTCAGACTCCTATCCCTTTAACCAGCGATACCGCCATGCATGTACTGCTCACCGAAGACGACGACCTGATCGCCAGCGGCATCGTCGCCGGCCTCAACGCCCAGGGCCTGACCGTGGACCGGGTGGCCAGCGCCGCCGATACCCAGGCGCTGCTCCAGGTGGCGCGCTTCGACGTGCTGGTCCTCGATCTCGGCCTGCCCGACGAGGACGGCCTGCGCCTGCTGCAACGCCTGCGCCAGCAGGGCGTCGACCTGCCGGTGCTGGTGCTGACCGCGCGCGACGCGGTGACCGACCGGGTCGCCGGGTTGCAGGCCGGCGCCGACGACTACCTGCTCAAGCCCTTCGACCTGCGCGAACTCGGCGCCCGCCTGCATACCTTGCAACGGCGCTCCGCCGGGCGCTGCGTCAACGTCATCGAACACGGTCGCCTCAGCTACGATCCGAGCACCCGCGAAACCTGGCTCGACGGTCGCCCCGTGGAGCTGTCGCGACGCGAACAGGCGCTGTTGCAGGCATTGCTCAACAACCGCGGGCGGATCCTCAGCGGCGAGCAGCTCAAGGACAGCGTCTATGGCTTCGGCGACGAGGTCGAGAGCAACGCCCTCAACGTCCACATCCATCACCTGCGGCGCAAGCTCGGCAACGCCATCGTGCAGACCGTGCGCGGCCTCGGCTACCGCCTCGGGCCGGCGCGCGGCGACGGAGACGACGCATGAGCCTGCGCCTGCGCCTGACCCTGATCCTCGGCTCGGCCTTCATCCTGCTCTGGTCGCTGGCCGCGGCCTGGATGCTCTGCGACCTGCGCGGGCAGATGATGCGCTCCTTCGACCAACGCCTGGCGGCCTCGGCGCGGATGGTCGCCGGCCTGCTCCAGCAGTTGCCGCAGCCGCAGCCGGCGGACGGCCAGACCACGCGCCTGAGCGCGGAGCAACTGGGGATTCCCAACGGCATGGCCTGCCAGGTCAGCTCATTGCGCGGCGAAGTCCTGGCGCAGAGCCATGCCACCCCGGAGCGGGCGCTGGACAGCACCGCCAGCGGCTTCCGCGACCAGGAAATCAACGGCGTGCTGTGGCGCAGCTTCACCGTGCAGGCCGGCGACCTGCGGGTCAGCACCGCCGACCGCCTGGAAGAGCGCGACGTGCTGCAACGCTCGGTGGTGGTGGCCGCCGCGGTGCCGGTGACGGTCGCCCTGCTCGGCAGCCTGGCCCTGCTCTGGCTCGGCGCCGGCCAGGGCCTGGCGCCGCTCAAGCGGATTCGCGACGCCCTCACCCGGCGCGGCGCCGACTCGCTGGAGCCACTGGAGCTGGCGGCCCTGCCGAGCGAACTGAAGCCGCTGGTGGAAACCCAGAACCAGTTGTTCCAGCGCATCGCCCAGGCCATCGAACGCGAGCGACGCCTGACCGGCGATGCCGCCCACGAACTGCGCAGCCCGCTGACCGCGATCAAGACCCACCTGCAGGTCGCGCGCATGACCGAGGGCGCCGCCGCCGAGCAGGCCCTGGCCCACGCCGAGGAAGGCGCCGACCGTCTGCACCGTACGCTGGACCAGTTGTTGCTGCTGGCGCGGGTGGAAGGCAGCCTGTCGTTCGACGACGGCGTGCAGTGCAGCGCCGAGGACGCCGCCCGGGTGGCCATGCACGACGCCGGTCACGGCGATGAGCGGATGTTCGAGCTGAGGCTGGCCGACGGCTTGTCCGAGGCGCCGCTGGAAGTCCCCTCGGTGCTGGCCATCGCCGCGCTGCGCAACCTGCTGGACAACGCCCTGCGCCACACCGCCGCCGGCACCCGGGTGGAGCTGGCGGTGGAAACCGAGCAAGGCTGCGCGCGCTTCCACGTCCGCGACCACGGCCCGGGCATCGCCGAAGCCGACCTGCCGCACCTCACCCGGCGCTTCTGGCGCCACGGCAAGAGCGGCGGCAGCGGGCTCGGCCTGGCCATCGTCCAGGCCATCGTGCAACGCTGCCAATGCCGGCTGGACTTCGACAGCCGCGCGGACGGCCTGCGGGTGACGCTGGAAATGCCGCTGCGCGAGTGATGCGCGGGCACCACGCGCCCCACCCACCCGCCAACCGACTCCGTAGGGCGAATAGCCGCCCCGCGGCTATCCGCCGGACCCAGGCCCAGGCATCGGCGGATAACGCCGCTGGCGTTATCCGCCCTACCCAGGCGCCGACCTGCTTCCGCCGGACCGCGTCTCCGTCCTGCGGACGCCAGGCCACGAGGGTCAGATTCCCTGTCCCAGCAGCACGCCGTTGACCTTCTGCCCATACAGGTTGACGCCGTCGTTGGCATGGAACTTCTGCCGCGTCTTCTCCACCGAACCGTCCACCAGGCGCGGGTCCTGCGGGCGCTCGTGGCTGTTCATGAAGGCGGCGACGTCCCAGGCGTCGCGGTCGCTGAGGGTACCGGGCTTGCCCAACGGCATGTTGTACTTGATGAAGGAAGCCGCGGTGTTGATGCGGTGCATGCCCGCGCCCCAGTTGAACGACTGCGCGCCCCACAGCGGCGGGAACACCGCCTGCCCCAGAGCCATCTGGCCCTGGCCGTCGGCGCCGTGACAGATCGCGCACTGCGCGGCATAGACCTTGGCGCCGCGCTCGATGCTGTAGCCGCCTTCCGGCGGGGCCACGTCCGGATAGCCGCGTCCGGGCAGGCTGACCCCGGTCGGCGCCTGGCTCGCCAGCCAATAGGCGTAGACGGTCAGGGCCTTGATCTCCGGGCTGTCGGCCGCCGGCACCTTGCCGTTCATGCTGAACTGGAAACAGCCCTGCAGGCGCTCGGCGAACGTATTGACCTTGTTGTTCTTGGCGCGGAACGCCGGATAGACCGGGTAGGCCGCCCACTGCGGCGCGGAGTTGGCCCGGCGGCCCTGTTCGAGATGGCAGTTGACGCAGTTGAGCTGGTTGCCGACCAGATGCGGCGCGTTCTTCCGGGTTTCCACGAACAGCGCCTGGCCCTGGCGGACCATTTCGCCGAAGGCGTTGTCCGGGAGGCTGCTTTCCGCCGGCGGCTGGAACGGATCCAAGGGCGCCGTTGCCGCTTGGACGGGAGCGATCAGCAGGCCAACGACGGCCAGGGAAAGGATCGACGGCATGTTCATGGCTGGCCTCCTGCCTGACCGAGGGTGGCGAAGAACTGGCTGACGCTGCGGATCTCCTCTTCGCTGAGGGATTTGGCGATATGTCCCATCAGATCGTTCGGGTCGTTGCGGCGAGTGCCAAGCTGCCAGGCGCGCAACTGGTTGCTCAGGTACATCTCGCCCTGCCCCTGCAACGGCGGGAAGGCCTCCCCCACGCCGCTGCCGGCCGGACCGTGACAGGTCACGCACTCGGGAATGTTGCGCTCCCAGGCGCCACGCACCGCCAGGGTCTCGCCGGGGCTGCGCGGGGTGGCCACGCGCGACAGCGCCACCGGCTTGGGCGCCGGCATTGCCGCGAGGGTAGTGGCGAGCGCCTGGATCTCGTCGTCGCCAAGTGCATCGGCTATGCCCTTCATCACCGGGTGCTCGCGACTGCCGCCCTGCTTGAGGTCGTGCAGTTGCTTGCTCAGGTAGGCGGCGGGAAGGCCCGCCAGGCGCGGAAAGCCGGCGGCGGCCAGGCCCATGCCATCGGCGCCGTGGCAGGTGACGCAGGCCGCGGCGGCCGGGTTGGCGCCGCCCTGGGTGTAGAGTTTCTGGCCATCGACGGCGGCCTGGGCCGTCGCCGCCAGCAAGGCGGTCAATGAAAACAGCAGTCGGTGTGCAACCGGCATGGCAGGGTTCCTCTCTGGCTTATTGTTTTTAGTTCTAAGTTTAGAACCAAAAAACCTATCACCGAAAGACCCTACCGCACGCAGGACTACATCGTTTTCCTACAGGACCCGGATCACGCCCCTTTCAGCCCCGCGACGATTTCGCAAGAGCGTAGCCGATGGGCGTGCTCGTAGAAGTCGCTGGTGAAGATAAGCTCGTCGGCGCCGGTCTGCTCCAGGAGGATCTCCAGGCGCGCGCGAACCTTCTCCGGACCGCCGATCACCGCCAGGCCGAAGAAGCTGCCGACCGCGTCCTGCTCGTGGGGCAGCCACAACGGCGCCATGCTTTCCACCGGGGGCTTCTGTTTCAGGCTCTCGCCGCGGATCAGCGCCAGCACGCGCTGGAAGGCGGTAGTGGCGAGGAACTCGGCCTCTTCGTCGGTAGGTGCGGCGATCAGCGGCACGCCGATCATCGCGTAGGGTTTGTCGAGTACCGCCGAGGGCTGGAAGTTGCTGCGGTAGATGCGCAGCGCCTCGTGCAGGTAACGCGGTGCGAAATGCGAAGCGAAGGCATAGGGCAAGCCTTTCTGCGCCGCCAGGTGAGCGCTGAACAGGCTCGAACCGAGTAGCCAGATCGGCACCTGGGTACCCTCGCCCGGCACCGCCAGCAGGCTCTGCTGGGAACGGCGCGGGCCGAGCAGCATTTCCAGCTCGGCGACCTGCTCGGGGAAGTCGTCGCCGTTGCCCAGGCGGTCGCGACGCAAGGCGCGCATGGTCGCCTGGTCGGCGCCGGGGGCGCGGCCAAGGCCGAGGTCGATGCGGCCCGGGTAGAGCGTCTCCAGGGTGCCGAAGTTTTCCGCCACCACCAACGGCGCATGGTTCGGCAGCATCACCCCACCCGAGCCGACGCGGATCCGCGAGGTACCGCCGGCGATATGGCCGATCAGCAGCGCGGTGGCGGAGCTGGCGATGCCATCCATGTTGTGGTGCTCGGCCAGCCAGAAACGGTTGAAGCCCAGGCGCTCCACATGGCGCGCCAGGTCCAGGGAATTGTGCAGGGCTTCGGCCACGCTGCCGCCGGTGCGCACCGGCACCAGGTCGAGCATGGACAGGGGAATATCAGCAAGCGTTGTCATGAAGGCTCCAATCGGCAGCGGGCGATGGCCAGGGCGCGAGACACGCGCGGAAGGACTTCGCCCGGGGTTTGGATCAATTCTATATCACGCGTTATAGTTTTTGCCCACGGAGAATCCATGGGCTTTTTCCAGTCAAGGGGCGCTGTGGCGTCAGGCGGCCTCGACCGCCAGCAGGGAATCCCAGGCCGCCATCGCGCAGCGGCCGATGGCCAGCAACTGCTGGCGGCTGGCGCCGTCGCGGGCCTGGATCGACAGGCCCTGGAGCACGCTGCTGTAGAAACTGGTGAGCGCGTCGAGATCGGCTCCGGCCGGCACGTCGCCGTCGGCCACGCCTCGTGCGAAACGCTCGCGCAGCAGGCGCGCGGCGCGCCGCCGGTGATCGCGCAGATAGTCTTCGACGCCTTTGTTGGCCGGCGAGAAATTGGTCGTGCTGAGGTCGACCAGGCAACCGCGCGGCTTGCCTTCCGTGGTGTAGCTGACAGCGGCGCTTTCCAGCAGCGCGGCGATCGACTCGCGCGCCGTCGGCAGGGCGAAGGCGCCCTTGGAAAGCTGGCATTCCTGGCTCAGGTAGAGTTCCACCGCCGAACGGAACAGCGCCTCCTTGGAACCATAGGCGGCATACATGCTCGGCGCGCAGATGCCACCCATGGCCTCCTTCAGCGCGGCCATGGTCGCGCCTTCGTAACCGGCCTCCCAGAACACGTCGAGCGCCCGGCGCAATGCCTGTTCACGATCGAAGCCGCAGGGGCGTCCACGCTTGGCCATGGGAATTCCTGAGAAAAAAACACGTCATATGGTAACACCGGCGAACAGTCGCAAGGCTGGAGGGGGTCGCTTGATCCATCACCGCGCTCGATATACACCATGCAGGCTTTTTACTTCTGCCGGTTCTCCCGCTGGGCAAACATGCTCTCCAAGGGCAGACGCCCACCCTTCCTCAGGAGAACCGATCATGTCCAGCTTCAGCGCCCTCGCCAGCTACTTCGCCGCTTCCGCGTTCTACAGCAATGCAGTGACCCCTACTCGCCCGGTTCAGGCCAGCGCGCCCGCGCCGACCAGCGAGAAGAAATGAGCCCAAGGAGGCATCCATGCTCTCAGCCCGCTCCCGCAAGGCCCCGACCTATGGCGTCACCTATGTGAGCCTCGAGGATTGCACCCTGCACTTCGAGACCGAGTACATCATCGAGCGCCGCGACGGCAGCCTCGCGCACATGCCGATGCGCACGCCGGTCAGTGAGCGCGAAGCCCTGCAACGCCTGATCGAAAGCTGCATCGACGACTGATACCTCCAGTGCCCGTGTGCCGCTCTCAGGAGCGGCCAGCGGCGTTTTCCCAATCCGCCACCAGCGTCCGCAGTCGCGCGTCGCGCAGTTCGAAGAGTTCCAGCAGCCCCAGTGCCCGGATCGCCGGCAGCAGGGCGCGCAGGTCTTCTTCAGCCTGCCGCCGTTGCGCCGCGGGCAGTTCCTCCTCAAGCAGCAACCGGGCGTTGGCGATGAACGCGCCGACGCTGCCCTTGCGTATCTCCACGCCGCCCAGGCGGATGCGGTCCTGTCGGTCGGGAAGGATGTCTTCGGCTTTCATGGCGTGCTCCAGGCAAGAATGATGAGCCGCCAGGCTACATCCGCAGTCGAATGGCCTATTATCCATTCCAAGCCAATCATCGTCGTTTTTCCGCCAAATGCTTCCGGACCCCCTGCCCGTCCCGCTCTTCGCCCTGCGCATCGACCGCGCAGCCAGCCGCACGGCCTCCCACCGCCATGCCTGCGGCCAGCTCTACTGCCTGGAGCGCGGCCTTCTGGTGGTCGAGGACGAGCATGGCCGCCAGGCCCTGCCTCCGCGCCAGATCGCCTGGATCCCACCGGGTCACCCACACTCGGCGCACTCCCACGGCAGCCTGGCGGGCTGGAGCGCCTACCTCGCCGCCGAACACTGCCGCGACCTGCCCCGGCACCCCGGCGTGCTCGCCTGCTCGGCTTTCGTGGCGCTGATCGTCGAACGCGCCACCCGCTGGCCGACCGGCTCCGCCTGGAACACCGAACGCGAGAACCTGCTGCGCGTGCTGCTGGACGAACTGCGCCACGCCGTGCCCCAGCGGACCCGCCTGCCCTATCCGGGGGATTCGCGCCTGCGCAGGATCGCCGAGGCATTGCTGGCCACCCCCGGCGATCCGCGGCCGGCGGCCGAATGGGCGCGCTGGGCGGGCCTCAGCAGCCGTAGCCTGAGCCGGCTGTTCGGCGCCGAGACCGGCATGAGCTTCGCGCAATGGCGGCAACTGGCGCGACTGCACGCGGCCGTCGAACGGCTGGCAGCGGGCCAGGCGGTCGGCGAGGTCGCCTGGTCGCTCGGCTACGAAAGCCCGAGCAGCTTCGCCAGTGCCTTCCGCGCAGTATTCGGCGAGACGCCGTCCGGCTATTCCAGTCGCGCCAACGAAGCGCTAGCCTGAACCTTCCGCGCCACGAGCCTTTCCCCATGAGCCACGCCAATACGCCCCGCGACTGGGTTCGACGCGCCCCGCAACACGGTGCGGTGGAACGCATCGAGGCTTACTTCGCCGGCCACGGCTACGATCCGCATCGCCACGACACCTATGCCATCGGCCAGACCCTGGCCGGGGTGCAGAGCTTCCGCTATCGCCGCAGCCAGCGCCACAGCCTGCCGGGCGGCTGCCTGGTGCTGCATCCCGACGAGCTGCACGACGGCGAGGCCGGCAGCCAGGAAGGGTTCCGCTACCGGATGCTCTACGTCGAGCCGGCGCTGATCCAGCAGGCCCTCGGCGGCCGGCCGCTGCCGTTCGTGCGCGGGGGCTTGTCCGACGACCCGCGCCTGATCGCCGCCAGCCGGGCCCTGCTACAGGCCATGGATACCCCGCTGGAGCCGCTGGAAGAACAGGACGCCCTGTTCGAACTGGCCCACGCCCTCGACGCCGTGGCCGGCAACCGGGCGCGCGGCAGGCGCCACTTCGACTTCGTCGCCGCCGAGCGCGCCCGACAGTACATCCACGCGCACCTGGAGCGCCCGCTGAGCCTCGACGAACTGGCGCAGGTCGCCCAGCGCGAACGCTGGAGCCTGTCGCGCGATTTCCGCGCGCTGTTCGGCACCAGCCCCTACCGCTACCTGATCCAGCGCCGGCTGGACATCGCCCGCCGGCTGATGCTCGGCGGCCAGACGCTGGCCGAAGCCGCGCTTGCCGCCGGTTTCGCCGACCAGAGCCACATGACCCGCCATTTCGGCCAGAGCTACGGCCTGCCGCCGGCACGCTGGCTGCGTATGCTCGGCCGCGCCTAGCCAGGTTGCACGATCATCCAAGACCGCCCGCTCCGTAGCCGCCTACCCTGGCGCCAGAGACCAACCACCGGAGCGCACCGATGTCCACCAGCACAACCCAAGCGATCAACTTCGCCGCCAAGCTCGCCCTGTTCGACGACCGCTGGCAACCCAGGGTGATCGCCCAGATGAACGACTACCAGTTCAAGCTGGTGAAGATCGAAGGCGACTTCGTCTGGCACAGCCACGCCGACACCGACGAGACCTTCATCGTCCTCTCCGGTCGCCTGCGCATCGATTTCCGCGACGGCGCGGTGCACCTGGGCCCCGGCGAGATGTATGTGGTGCCGCGCGGCGTGGAGCACAAGCCGTTCGCCGAGGGCGAGGTGCGCATGCTCCTGGTGGAGCCCTGCGGCGTGCGCAACACCGGCGACCAGGGCGGCGAGCGGACGGCCGTCAACGATCTGTGGATCTGAACGAATAAGCAGTGTGCTTTGGCGGCAATGTATATTCGCGCCGCCATAGCGCCTACATATACATGCAAACCTGCCATTGGAGACATCCTCTAAAACACAGCACGCTCAAGAATAAAAACTGCCAAGGCACATAATAAATTTCCAAAACCGCCAGAAACGACACATCTCCACATCCTTCAAAAACCCCTCCCAAGGGCATTTCAAAAGCGCCACCCCCATCTAGACCGTCAAACATGCTTCTGTCTACTCCATGACACCCAAAGCCTCTCACGCAAGAAAAATCCATTAGTTTTCACAGAATTCTCTTACACACATCAAGAACGATATCGTGCTAAAAAACTAACGCCACACCACCCCAACCAGCAGGGAATATAAAATTGTCAGAACACAATTTTAGCAAACTCAAGATAGATAAAATCAGGAGAAGCCCTACACTCATAATTTCCGGCTACGGAGCGGGAATCGCCATACTCTTCTCAATCTTCAATGACCAACTAGGAATGGAGAAAAAATGGCTAGCAACCATTGACGCAACATTATCAATCTGCGCCATAATATTTTACACAGGAATCATTCATCTTATTTCAACAACAAAAGCGCTTAAAGAGCTAAACAAAGAAAAATCTAACCAACCAGAGCCACGAAAACGCATTCAAACACTTAGCGGGCTTCTAATCATGATCTCCACAGGCTTATTCGGCCTCTATCTGATTGGCAATAGCGATATATCACCAGGAGCAAAACTGTCATCATCCACAACCGGCCTAATACTACTTAGCTCTTGCATTATCGCTTTACTAATAACTTTTGAAAAAATCTCAAAGGAGTTATCAGGTGCGCGAACTAAGCATCATTGAGATGGATATTGTGTCAGGAGGAAACAGTCTTGATGCCGCAGCAACAGGAGCGGGTGGAGCTATAGGTGCAGGACTCGGAAAATTTGGCGGAAGTGCGGCCGGAGCTTGGGCAGGTGCAACTGTCGGCGGTGTTCTAGGAGGACCCGTTGGAGCAGTTGTCGGCCTTATCAGTGGCAGAGTTGCCGGCGGTGCTTTTGGTACCGTTGCAGGAGCAGCTGCTGGTTCGTATGCAGGTTCGGCGGCAGCTAGCGCATGGAGCAGAGGCGACAAGGCAGGTACCAACTATGATGGAGAGGGGTGTGACTATCACTAAGAAAATATTTCAAACCCAATAGAACCAACCTCCTCCAATGGTGCTTCCGGAAAAAAGCACCATTATTTTGAGATTAAAATATAGCCTACTCAGAAACACATATGACAGCCTCCATGAACTTCAAAGCAAACATATCTCAGAGCGAATTTCTTAGCCAGTACCAAGAAAATCAACCATTACATATGAAAGGTGCTGTCCTGCCAATAAATTTTTCGTGGAACGATGTAAATCGACTAATTGAACGAAGCGATCCCTCATCACCCGACTTCAAGTTATCCCTAGACAGAATCCTCCCCAAAGAAAAGTATGTCGAAAAATATTTAGACATTGGAACCATTCGCCAACGAATCATAAAGCCAGCTTTATATGATTACCTAAGTCGTGGCGCCACGCTAATCATCAACAAGATAAAGAGCGATCCAAAAATAACGGAAATCACACAACAAATAGGATTATTCACTGAAAGACAGATTGTCAGCAGTGCCTATTTAGCATTTGGCAAGAAAAGCTCCTTTCGTTGCCATTGGGACACAAGAGACGTTTTTGCAATCCAACTAATAGGGAGCAAACGCTGGGTAGTATACGAACCATCCTTTGAGCTCCCTCTTTACACTCAGCAAAGCAAAGATCTTGAGCATATTTACCCGTGCCCTACCAATCCTTACATGGATATCATCTTGGAGCCAGGGGATGTATTCTATCTACCAAAGGGCTGGTGGCATAACCCACTACCAATTGGACAACCGAGTTTCCATTTGGCACTTGGCACTTTCCCGGCATTAGGAATTGACTATCTGCAATGGACTTTATCCCACATGGAAAACTTCCTTGGAGCCAGAAAATCTTTGAGCAAATGGGCCTCAGACCAGGAAAACCTAGCAAATATTGCAAACCACATACATAGACTAATCAACAATCATGAACACTATTTGAACTTCATGAAAAATCACTTGATAGGAACCAGAATAGACTCTCCACTGGCCGTAGAGGCATTTTGCCGAGCAGACACTGAAACCATTCCCCTTCATTCACAACTATGCCTATGCACAAACAACAAATTCGGCATAGAGCAAAACTATTTAATATGCAATGGAACAAAGCTAAACATAGACCCTCACAGCATGCCAATAATTAACCACATCGCAGCAACCCCCGGCACAAGCCTTGAAGATCTCATTCATAATTTTCCCCAGCATGAATCAACTGACATTAAGAATCTCATCACCGCCCTCTGCAAAGAGGACATACTTAGCATCACCTTATAAAGATCGCTCCATCAAGAAAGAACCTGGCACACTTATCAAAAACAACAAAGCTACGCAGAGCAGTCAAACTCAAGTTAGTTACAGGAATCCACCTAAAAATTAATCAATGACACCTCAAAATGATTTTTTCCGCGCGGAAGCCCTTAATAGAAAGATGTACCAAGCTTTAGGAAAAGTAACGCTAACGCGCCCGGTCTCCTTCACTTTTCTCACCCTGCTGGCCGCGGCGATGGCGCTGCTGGTGGTGGGCTTCTTCCTGTTCG